>PLLM01000101.1 GCA_003141275.1 Phycisphaerales bacterium | reverse complement strand
CATAATAGGTTTTTGCGCTGATTAAGCTCGACCCGTCATATACGGCCCCGCGATAAGCTGCGTATTTTGTCCTGGCCATTGCGAGCAGCGCGTCCCTGGCTATTTCGCCTGTGGGCCAGCGCATCGAAATTTCCGACCATTTGAGATAGGCCTCATTCCATTGTTTGCGTTTTTCGTAGCTTTTGGCAACCGACAGCAACGCATTTTTGGCAATATCGGCTGTACCTGTCCGGTCGCTGATTTTTTCCATTATCTTCACGCCGTCGTCAAAGGCGCTAACCCTGAATATCAGGATTGTTTTCTTGCGACCCGCCAAAAACTCCGTTGCGACCTCAAACTGTCGGTTAAGCGCCGCGTCTTTCAAGCCGCTGGCGGGATAATCATCCAGAAACTTATCGTATTGCTTCACCGCCTTGGTCAGCTTGCCCTTCGCCAAAAGCACCTCGGCCTCAATGAAGGAATCGAAATCCTTACCGGCAACACCGGGGAAATCCTTCTTCAGCTGTTTAGCGGCCTTTTGGACCTTGCCCGGCTGCCCAGCGTCCACAAGTTTCTTTATTTCCGCAACACGCAGCAGGTACTGCTCATCATTGCTGTCCGTCGCCTTTTGCCACTGACCCTGCTCATCTAATCGCAGTGTCTCCGCGCAAAGGGCAACCCGCCCCGTCGGCAGGGCCAAACTCGCCGCTATCAAAATTGCCAATATACTGAGCTTTCGCACAATTGCTTTCCCGCTTAATAAAATCAGCATCCCGTAATAATAACCCATCATCTGGCAATTGGCAATCACGATTCAGCCGGATTTATCGTAGTTTGGATAGCGTAAATCCCTCTCTTGCGTAATCCAACCGTCTTTCTTCCCAAAATTACCACTTTAACCTGCTCTAACTCTTGATTATGCCGGCGAATTATAATAGAATATTAGTCATAAGGTGAACAACGGAGTCGAATGTTGAAGTACGCCTATTACTACCAGCGCACCTCAGGGAGGATGGTCGTTTTGTAAACTTTTTTAGCCATATCATAAACATGTTTGATTTCCGGAGATTGGAGTGATGAAGAAGAGAAGGTTTACCGGGGCTGCTATCATTTTTGCGCTTTTCTGTTTAGCAACGCCGCTTTATGCCGACACCCCCTGGCTGCATACGGACGCCAATCTCATAAAAGACCCCAATGGAAATGTTGTTGTCCTGCGCGGCGTCGATACGATTGATATTGGCGCCGTCGAGATGTGGAATGGCGGGGTGAACAACCTGATTGACCGGGTAACAAATAAAAGTGATTCCCAGGGAAGCTCACCTGGCTGGTACACAAAGGTCATCCGGCTTGCGGTTTATCCTACAGATGGCGATCCCGGCTTCAGCGGTCCCCGGTATTTTCAGACCAATCCTGATGATTACTATAACAATCTTCTCAGGCCGGTTGTCGATTATTGTAAATCGAAAGACCTTTATGTAATTATCGACTGGCACTATGTCGGCGCCAATACATACGATAAAATTTCATCGACAAGCGCGTTCTGGACATATATAGCGCCGAGATTCGCCGGCGACAACCATGTCCTTTTTGAGCTTTTCAACGAACCGCTTAATACCGGGGGCAGTGATGCAGCCAACTGGACAACCTGCAAGCCAAATATGCAGACATGGATTGATATTATCCGAGCTTCCGCACCAAACAATCTCATTCTCGTCGGTGCGCCAAGCTGGTCTCAGCAAATCGGCCCCGCGGCGGATAGTCCGCTGACGGGAACAAATCTCGTAATGGTGGTACATCTTTATCCCGGTCACTGGACCGGACTTTACGGCGACCCGGAGGGGTATAAGGACCAGGTCAGGCATTGTATTACCCGCTATCCAATCTTCGCGACCGAATGGGGGTTCCGCGGCAGCTTAAGCGGAAATCTTAAGGGAACGATTGCCAACTATGGCCAGCCGCTGATGGATTTTTACGAAGGATACAAAATCAGCAACAGCGCCTGGGTTACTGATTCCGCCTGGGAACCACAGATGTATGGTTCAAACTGGAGCCTTTTGGTCGGCCCCGAAGAAATGGGCGGCTTTGTAAAAGATACATTGTATGCCAAGAGATTCAGCGACCAGCCGGGCGGAGATACCAATGCCCCTGCGGCGCCGTCTGGCCTGACGGCAACAGGCGGCAATTCGACTGTTGCTCTTGACTGGAACGACAACAACGAAATTGACTTATCCGGCTATAATGTGTATCGTTCGACAACATCGGGCGGGCCTTACAGCAAGCTGAACGGTTCTATTGTGAGCAGCTCCAATTACAGTGATAACAGCGTCAGCGGCGGAGTGACTTATTACTACGTTGTCAGGGCCGTTGACACATCCTCGAATGAATCAGGTAACTCCA
The DNA here is from genome assembly GCA_003141275.1 of Phycisphaerales bacterium. Classification (GTDB taxonomy): domain Bacteria; phylum Planctomycetota; class Phycisphaerae; order Sedimentisphaerales; family Anaerobacaceae; genus Fen-1362. Next base: position 23,545 of record PLLM01000101.1, on the reverse strand, counting down.
ACCAGACCTCAGCCACGCCCACAGATACAATACCGCCGGCAGCGCCCACGGGTCTTTCAGCGTCGGCAGGCAACCAAACCGTTTCGCTTATCTGGAACAACAACAGTGAACCAGACATAAACGGTTACAATATCTATCGTTCAACGACATCGGGCGGCACCTATACCAGATTAAACGGAACGCTGTTGAGCAGCTCTAATTACACCGACAACAGTGTTACCAACGGAACTACTTATTACTATGTTGTTACAGCAGTAGATACATCTTCGAATGAATCCGCCAACTCAGGCGAGGTCTCGGCAAAACCACAAATCGCCACAGATGTTAACCTCCTTGGTTCGTGGGCATCGGACCTGACTCACACAAAAGAATCGGGGAGCAACCGTACACTTGTATTCATTGCGCATGCGGAACATACAGCCGCCGTTTCCGTGACCTCTGTAACATACGGCGGCCAGCCAATGACGAAGGTCATTGAAAGGTCAGTCAGCAGCGGAAGCCCAACCACTTACGCATACGTCGCGGCATTTGTCCTCAACGAGGCGGGCGTCGCCGCCGCGACCGGCAATACATTTGTTCCCACGTGGAACATCACACCGCTGGCCACGGGATATTCCAGCGTATTCCTCAAAAATGTTAACCAGACAACTCTTACAGGAGCAAGTGACGGAAACACGACAACAACGCTGAATCCTATAAAGACCAATCCGCTTTCTACAAACAACGGGGATATGGTTATCGAAGCCGCCACCTGCGGCAATTCCGGCTCATACACATTAGGGACCGGCTACGCCGAGGGCATCGACCAGCAGATGAACAGCACAGCAACTGGTGTAACAGGACACAAAGCCGCGACAGGCGCGCCAGAGACGCCAAGCGCAACACACACCAGCCTCAACCGTCAGGTGATTATTGGTTTTGTGGTCAAAGCCCCGGCAAATACGCCTCCGGCGACGCCTACAGGATTGGCCGCTACAGCAGGCAACAATACGGTATCACTCGACTGGAACAACAACGGGGAAAGTGACCTGGCCGGCTACAATGTATATCGCTCGACAACTTCCGGCATCGGCTATGCCAAACAAAACAGTTCGTTATTAACCAATTCGGATTACAACGATTCTAATGTATCCAACGGCACGACTTACTATTACGTCGTCACCGCGGCTGACACAGGAGGCCTTGAATCCAATTATCCCAGCGAAGTTTCCGCCACGCCCAATCTTCCTCTCACTGGAACCGGGGCAATTCTCCGCGAATGGTGGACAGACATTTCGGGAACGGCGGTCAGCGACCTTACTTCAAATGTGAATTACCCCAACAATTCAACCGGCAGAGAGCTGATTACTAAATTGGAGGGGCCAACAAACTGGGCGGACAACTACGGCACGAGCATTAGAGGTTATGTGATTCCGCCTGTGAACGGCAACTATACCTTCTGGATTGTCAGCGACGCAAATAGCGAGCTGTGGCTTAGCACAAACAACAATCTGGCAAATGCCGTGCTGATTGCGTATATGCCTGGCAACCCGCAGTCATCGCCAAAATCGCTTGTTGCGGGTCAGAAATATTACGTCGAGGTCCTGCATAAAGCGGGCACAGGCAGCGACAATATATCGGTATCCTGGCAGGGGCCGGGCATAAGCCAGCAGGTTATCGACGGCTTGTACCTGTCGCCATGTGGTCTCGATTTCAGAGATTTCGCGGATTTGGCCCAGCAGTGGGACCGCAGCGACTGCAACGCGGGCAATAACTGGTGCAGCGGGACTGACCGCGACCGTGATGGAAACGTCCAGATTGATGACTTAAAGAAATTTGCGGAAGAATGGCTTTTATTTTAGGAATTGAATGGTCCTAAGGGGCTTAATTGCTGCAACATCAATGCCGGCAGGAACTTACGTCTGCCGGCACTTTTTTAAAATTTATTTTGCAATAACTTAATCCTTGAAAATATAGCAGGTTTTATGGTAAACTGATAACAGGTAAACGGAGTTACTGACCGATTGCGGCCCATCATTACTGTCTCCAAACATGCCCAGTAATTGGGGTTTGCGTATTTTTTTGGGGGTTATAATGATGATGAAAAGAAGGCTGGCTCAAAAAAACGCGGCTTTCACGCTTTCCTGCTTAGCGACACTCAATGTTTTCGCGAAGCGATTCCGGGCGGCATTGCTTTTAGTGTTCTTTTTTTTAACGCCGCTACCACTCTGTGCCCAGCATGTCAGCAGCAGTTTAGCCATCGGCAGTTTAATAATGAGCAGCACAACAGGACTTATACGCCCGCCGAAAACACTAACGGACCCAAATGCCACAAGCGAGGCCAAATCGCTTATGTCATTTTTGGTGGACCATTATGGACAGCAGGTCCTCTCCGGCCAGCAGGACATGAGCGAAATGAACTATGTCCACTCTGTTACCGGAAAATGGCCCGCCGTCTGCGTTCTTGATTTGATAGAGTATTCACCTTCGCGCATCGCACACGGCTCCAATCCTACCGGCACGGTCGAAAGCTACATAAGCTGGGCCAACTCAAACAACGGGATTCTCAGTTCGAGCTGGCACTGGAACGCGCCAACTGATCTGATTGATGAACCGAATAAAGAATGGTGGCGGGGATTTTACACGATTGCCACCACGTTTGATATCCAGGCGGTTCTTGCCGACCCTTGCGGCACGAGATACCAACTGCTGATTAGCGATATGGATGCAATCGCCTTACAGTTAAAAAAATTCCAGGACGCGAATCTGCCCTTACTCTGGAGGCCTCTTCACGAGGCATCCGGCGGATGGTTCTGGTGGGGCGCCAAAGGGTCGGGGCCTTTCATTCAGTTGTGGCAACTTATGCACGACCGCTTTGTCAATTATCACCACCTGCACAATCTTATCTGGGTTTATACCGTCGGCGACCCGGCGTGGTATCCGGGCGATAACTATGTTGATATTGTGGGGATGGATATTTATCCGAGCGACCCGAATACAAGTATGGTCGGCTATTGGCTTGATACCCAGAGTCATTTCCAGGGCGTTAAGCTGGTTACGCTTTCCGAATCGGGAATCGTTCCTGACCCCAACAAAATCAGGGCCGACAAGGTCTGGTGGAGCTGGTTTTCTGTGTGGACAGGTGACTTTATCGAAGACACAAATCAAACCTTCCTGAATACCGTATATCACGATGCGGATATTATTACCCTCGATGAGCTGATTGACTGGAAGCACTATCCCGTTACGGGCGGCGCTCCCATTGTGTCGATTACACAGCCGGCCGAAGGCGCAGAATTTGCTTTCGGCGCCAATATCGCAATTTCCGCTGATGCCTCTGACCCCTGCGGCGCTGTTACCAAAGTAGATTTTTATAAGAACGACGTAAAACTGGGCGAAGACTCCAACGCGCCTTACAGCTTTTCCTGGACCAATGCGCCAACGGGGCAATATGTCCTCAGGGCTGTAGCCACCGATAACAACGGGCTAAGGAGCGATTCTCAGGAAGTTAATATAATGGTCGGGTACCCATTGCCGACGAAGATTATTCGCTATGAGGCCGAAAGCGCTTCAAGAGATATCAACGGGCCAAACTTCGTCGCTACCCCTTCCGGCTATTCCGGGACCGGTTCGATGCTGTTTAATGGCTCAGGCGGAACGGGAATCAATTTTACCGTTACCTGCCGTAAGGCGGGAAATTATCCTTTGACAATTCGATATCTGATACCGAACGGCTGGGGCGACAAGATAAATACAGTCCTGGTCAACGGCTCAGAGGTATGGTCGCCTAATTTCCTCAATACAAACAGCGTATGGACCGATTTTGATTTCGGGAATATATCGCTGAATGCCGGCTCCAACACTGTTCGTATCCAGCATAACTGGGGCTGGTTCTACGTTGATTATATCGAAATTGAATTTCCAAGGGCAGGCGACTTTAAGGATTTTGTCGATTTCGGCAAGCAGTGGAACCACACTAATTGCGGCCCGGCCAATAACTGGTGCAGCGGTTTTGACTTCAGCCAGGACGGCTCTGTCCTTATCGACGACCTGAAGTCATTTACTGAAAGCTGGCTCAGCGGCATTTAAAGTATTATGAGGATGTTGTAATGATGAAGAAGGAAAGATTAGCTCAGGCCATCATGGTTTTCGGGCTTTTCTGCCTGGCACCCCCACTTTACGCAACTACCCCTCGACTGCATGTGGATGGCAACAAAATCAAAGACCCAAACGGAAACGTCGTTGTCCTCAGGGGCATCGACATGATGGATTTAGGCGTTACTGAGGATTGGTATGGCGGCGCAACCGCTATGATTGACAGGATAACGAACAAAAACGATTCTCAGAGCTACTCACCCGGCTGGTATCCGAAAGTCGTTAGAATCGACATTACGCCGCCTGATTCGGTAAACTACAACTGGCCGCATCCTTTTGACCCCAACAACACTGATTTATATAATCTTCTAAGGACCGTTGTAAATTACTGCGCCACGAAAGATATGTATGCCATTATCGACTGGCATTATATCTCGCATACCAGCGACCACGTCGCTTCAACAAGTGCATTCTGGACTTATATGGCACCGAGATTCGCAAATGACGCCCATGTAATGTTTGAGCTGTTCAATGAGCCGAATGACGAAGGAAGTTCGGACACGGACATATGGCTTACCGTCCGGGCCAATATGCAAACCTGGGTTAACATAGTGCGCAGCTACGCGCCAAACAATATCATTCTCGCAGGCGGCCCGAACTACAGCTCGACCCTCGCACCGCAGGTTACATATCCGATTGACGGTAATAACATAATTTATGTTTCTCATCTCTACCCAGCCCATTGGCTCAGTATTTATGGTTCTCAGGATTATTATAAGAATCAGATTATTACCTGTGCCGCGGTTTATCCGGTAATGATGACGGAGTGGGGTTTTACCACGACCTCCGAGACACTGCTTAACGGCACGGTTTCCAACTACGGCCAGCCGCTGATGGACTTTCGTGAACAATATGGAATCAGCAACTCCGCCTGGGTCGCAAGTTACGACTGGGGTCCGCCTATGTTTAACACGGATTGGACGCTTCGTACCGGGGAAGGCGAGATGGGCGGTTTTGTGAAAGATGAACTTTATGCAATGAAAGACAGTAACCAGCCGGGCGGCAGCAGCAATATACTGCCAAACGTTTCCATCACGACGCCATCGAGCGGAGATTTATTCGCTTCAGGAAGCGACATAACTATCGAGGCAAGCGCTTCCGACAGCGACGGCTTTGTGACCAAAGTCGAGTTTTTCGCGGGTTACACAAAAATAGGTGAAGACATGGTCGCTCCATACTCCTGCACATGGCATAACCCGCCCATGGGCCGGTATAACCTGACCGCCAGAGCAACAGATAACAACACCGGCATAAAAATCTCACAGGCGGTCAGTATCAGCGTAAACAGCGGCGAAGCCACCGGCTTCATTCTTAGTGAATGGTGGACCGGAATCTCCGGCTCATCAGTCAGCGATTTGACCTCCGACGTAAACTATCCTTCCAATCCGAACGGCAGAGAGCTGATTACGAAATTGGAAGGTCCGGTTTACTGGTCGAATGCGGATAATGAAGGAACGCGAATTCGCGGGTATGTGTATCCGCCGGCCGACGGCAATTATACCTTCTGGATTGCCAGCGACGACGCCAGTCAGTTATTACTCAGCACGGATGCCGACCCTTGCCATGCTGTTCAGATTGCCTATGCTTCGGGCTGGACGGGTCAATATGAGTGGACCAAATACACTTCGCAAACATCATCGCCGATTTCACTCGTCGCCAGCCAAAAGTATTACATCGAAGTTCTGCATAAACAAGGCGGCGGCGGAGACCACGTCGAGGTCGCCTGGCAGGGACCGGGTATAACTCAGCAGATAATCGACGGGCTATATCTGTCGCCCTATTTATATAACTTCAAAGATTACGCTACTTTTGCTCCTCAGTGGCGCAAAACCAATTGCTCCCGGTCAAACGCCTGGTGCAGCGGAGCGGACAGAGACCGCGACGGCAATGTCGGACTTGACGACCTGATGACGTTTGCCCAATGGTGGCTTTTGAAAACGCAATAGCACAGTCACATACAAACTATTCGATTTCTGGAAATTAGAGAAATGAAAGAGAAGAACGGAAAATTCGTTATCGTATTGGCAGGATGCCTCTTCATCGGATTGACGACACTGGCTGCGTCGGCCCAAACGCCGGCATACGGATGGCATAACGTGCAAATTGTCGGCGGCGGCTTTACGACCGGCATCATTTACAACCAGACCGAGCCAAATCTTGTTTATATAAGAACTGATATGGGGACCGCTTACCGTCTTAATCCGGTTACCAATAGATGGATACCTCTTCTTGATTGGATTGACTGGAACAACTGGAATTTGACGGGCGTCGAAAGTCTGGCCACGGATCCAGTGGATCCTAACCGCCTTTACATAGCCGCGGGCACATACTCAAATGGATGGGGAGGTAACGGCGCAATATTGTGCTCAACCGATAAAGGAAAAACTTTTACGACTTCCAATCTTACAATCCCACTCGGAGGAAATATGCCGGGACGCTCTATGGGAGAGCGTCTCGCTATAGACCCGCATAAAAACAGTATTCTCTATTTCGGCGCTCGAAATGGAAATGGTCTTTGGAAAAGCACAAACTATGGAGCCACATGGGCTCGAGATACAAACTTTACCGCGGTGGGCACTTATGCATCCGGCACCGATATAATCGGAATCGTCTGGGTAGTTTTTGATCCTAACGGAACACCCGGCACAGCAACACAGACTATATATGCAGGTGTAGCTGATACGGGTAATTGTATTTATCGAAGCACTAACGGAGGCGCCACGTGGGCGGCCGTTTCGGGTCAGCCTACGGGATATTTGCCTCATCATGGATACTGGGCATCCAACGGAATGCTTTATATAACCTACAGCAATACATGCGGCCCGTTTGATGGTTCCGCCGGCAGTGTCTATAAATACAATACAGGCACCGGTGTATGGACCAACATTACACCGGGGAGCCCGACTGGTTTTGGCTTTGCAGGTCTTGCGGTTGACGCACAAAATCCCAATACAATTATGGTCACAAGTATGGAACTCTGGTGGCCGGAAGACATTATCTTCCGTTCGACCAACGGCGGCAGCACTTGGAAAAATACAACTACCTCCGGCTCATATACGCTCGATATTTCAGCGGCTTACTGGCTGAGCTGGGGAGGCACGCCAAAACTTGGCTGGATGATAGGCGATATAAAGATAGACCCGTTTAATTCCAACAAGATGAGATATGTGACAGGCGCAACAATTTATGGAAGCGATAATCTGACAAACTGGGACTCGAGCGGGACGTTCGCCATTTCAGTAAAAGCAATGGGAGAGGAACAGACATCCGTGCAGGATTTAATCAGTCCGCCGGCAGGTGCGCCTTTATTAAGCGCCCTCGGTGATTTGGGCGGTTTTCGTCACGCAGACCTTAATACAGTTCCGACTCTCATGTGCATGCCGCCTTCATTAACAACCGGCACTTCACTTGATTATGCCGAACTTGATTGCAACTATATCGTCCGGGTCGGTAACGGCGCTACGATTAATTATGGCTGGTCAAGTAATAACGGGATTACCTGGACACAAGCCGTTACCGTACCAAGCAGTGCAAGCAGCGGTACTGTAGCTTTATCAGCAAACGCGAGCAGGGTTGTCTGGGCGCCGTCAGGTATTGCCGTTAATTATTCGACAAATATAAACGGTTCAACCTGGACCGCTTCGACAGGCATCCCGACAGATTCACGGGTTATTTCAGACCGTGTCAATCCAAACAACTTCTACGGATTCAAATCGGCGACTTTTTACAGGAGCACAGACGGCGGAGCAACATTTGCCTCAACAGGGGCAACGGGCCTTCCATCATCAGGCATTTGCAAAGCAATGCCCGGCATTGAGGGAGACATATGGCTTGCCGGCGGGTCAGGGGTATGGCATTCCACAAATTCAGGAACGAGCTTTACAAAGTTATCCGGCATACAATATGCCGACAATATTGGTTTTGGTAAAGCCGCTCCCGGCAAAAGCTATATGGCACTTTATATAAGTGCTCAAATCGGAGGTGTTCGCGGTGTTTATCGTTCCATTGATGCAGGAGCAACATGGGTGAGAATAACCGATGACCGGCATCAATTTGCCCAGACCGGCCCTACAATTACCGGCGACCCGCGAGTTTTTGGTCGAGTATATTTATGCACCAATGGACGCGGCATCGTTTATGGTGATTTTTATGGCGATTTTACTGGCGACGGCGTAGTAAATATTTATGACTTACATGAATTTTGCGAAAACTGGTGGCTGGAGAACGATCCTGTTAAGACCCTTGGAGTCGATTTGAACAACGATGGAATAATCAATTTCTATGAGTTTTCCGTCTTTGCTCAGAACTGGTCCACACAATAGCTTTATCGCAGATTTGCATAAGACACATTGATTTATGGAAGGATATTGGGATGAAGACGAAGAGAAGATTTGTTGAAGCCGTTATTGTTTGCGTGATGCTGTGTTTGGCGATGCCGATTTGTACCTCCGCCGCATCGAATCGCATCCACTATAACAATCAGGACCTGTTCCTCAACGGCGCCAACCTGGCCTGGCAATATTTTGCCAACGATATCGGGCCCGCTTCCTATTCGCCGGACATGGCCCACTTTGACGACGTTTACAACCAGTTCGAGGCCAACGGGGGTAACTGCATGCGGCTGTGGCTTCACACAAACGGTGCTAACACCCCTGCCTGGAGCGGATACACTGTGATCGGCCCGGGGTCAGGCACCATCACCGATTTGCAGACCATACTGGACGATGCCTGGTCGCACAAAATAAGTGTGATGTGCTGCCTGTGGTCATTTTGATATGCTGCGTAAATCTTATGGCGCGACAATCAACAACCGCGCGAATGCTATACTAACGAACGACCCATGCACGCAGTCGTATATTGATAATTGCCTGATTCCTATGGTTACGGCGTTGAAGGGGCATCCGGCCATAGTCGCCTGGGAGATTTTCAATGAACCTGAGGGAATGAGCACCGAGTTCGGCTGGAGCGACATCAATCATGTACCGATGGCCAATATTCAGGCGTTTGTCAACAAGTGCGCAGGCGCTATTCACCGAGCTGACCCGAATGCGAAGGTAACGAACGGTTCGTGGTCCTTCTACGCCACCACCGACAAACCTGCTGGCTCCGGAAACTACAACTACTACACCAATGCCCGGCTCATCGCCGCCGGTGGAGACCCGAACGGGTATCTGGATTTCTATTGCGTCCACTACTACGACTGGGCGGGCACGGCGCGTTCACCATTCGACCATCCATATTCCTACTGGGGCCTCGACAAACCGCTCGTCGTTGCCGAGTTCTATCCACCGCCCCCGGGTTGCAGTACCTGTTGCACGGACTGCGGAACCACTCCGTACGAAAACCTCTATCAGAACGGCTATGCCGGGGCGCTAACGTGGTCATGGACGGACAGCAGCCATGCCCCTATGCTGGGGCAAATGGAAGCTATGTGGACCGCCCATCAGTCAGATGTCGAGATTATCAAAAGCAATGACTTCAAGAATTTCGCCAGTTTTGCCGCCCAGTGGCTTCGGACTAACTGCGCTGCGACAAATGCCTGGTGCAGCGGTGCCGACTACGACCGTGACGGCAACGTCCAGATTGATGACCTGCACGCATTTGCCGAGGAATGGCTTTTATTTTAGAAATTGAATAGGCCTAAGGGGTCTAATTGCTGCAACCTCAATGCCGGCAGGCACTTGCGCCTGTCGGCAGTTTCCTTTAATTTACCTGCAACAACTTAACTCTTGAAAACGTAGATGATATTATGGTAAACTGATATTGAACAGGTAAATGGAGTTACTGACCGATTGCGGCCCATCATTACTGTCTCCACACATACCCAGTAATTGGGGTTTGCGTCTTTTTTTGGGAGGTTAGAATGATGAAAAAGAGAAGATTAACTCAGACCACCGTGATTTTCGCGATTTTCTGTTTTGCAACTTCACTATATGCCTCCACGCCTTGGCTGCATACAGACGGCAATGTAATCAAAGACCCGTGCGGAAATACCGTCGTCCTGAGGGGCGTTGATTTGATGGACCTGGGCTGCACTCAATATTGGTATGGCGGCGCAATCAATATGATTGACCGGCTGACGAATAAAGGCGATTCTCAGGGCAATTCACCCGGCTGGTATCCAAAAGTCATAAGAATTAACATTACTCCAAAGGGTGCCGTTTCCGGCTGGCCCATACAATTCAACCCCGATAACACCAGCGACTCAAATACTGTGGCTTTATATGCTCTTCTCAGGCAGGTTGTTGATTACTGCAAAGCAAATGATATGTACGCAATCATCGACTGGCACTATGTAGCGAATACGTACGACCACGTCGCTGACACAAATGCGTTCTGGACGTATATGGCTCCGAAGTTTGCCAATGACAGCCATGTTATTTTTGAGCTTTTTAATGAGCCGATTAACGACCTTAATGGCGACTGGATTTTTAACAGCAACGACACGGCTGACTGGCTGAGCGTCAGAGCGAATATGCAGACGTGGATTAACATCGTGCGCACTTATGCGCCCAATAATCTTATCCTTGTAGCCGGATCATACTACTCTCAGAACATTGGGCCGGCAGCTTCTTATCCGCTTGATGGAAACAACATCGTAATCGTTTCGCATATTTATGCCGCCCACTGGCTCGATACTCAACCTATAGTAAAGTATCGGGAAAATATAGATACTGCTCTTACCCGCTACCCCGTTTTTATGACAGAATGGGGATTCAGCCAAAGCGACTGGGGATCGAGTGACGGAAATATTACTAACTATGGCCAGCCGCTTTGGGATTTCCGTGAGGCACGCAAAATCAGCAATAGCGCCTGGGTCGCAAGTTATGACTGGGGCCCCCCTATGTTCTGGAACCCGGATCCGACCAATTCGTCGAACCCGATGGGAACATGGCCCCTTCGCATTGGTGAAGGTGAAATGGGCGGTTTCACAAAAGATATGCTTTATGCTTATCGAAACAATGACCAGCCCCGCGTACCGGTCAGCGATAACGGTATCGGATTCATCCGTCGTGAAGTGTGGACAGGAATCTCAGGTTCAACGGTCAGCTCTCTGACTTCGGATATAAATTATCCGTCTAACCCCAACATTCGGGGATTGCTCATCTCATTTGAAGGACCTACTAACTGGGCAGATACCTACGGCACGCGTATTCGCGGATATTTGTATCCGCCGGCTGACGGCGATTATACCTTCTGGATTGCAAGCGACGATTCCAGCCAGCTATTGCTCAGCACCGATGACAACCCATCCAACGCTGTCCAGATTGCCTCCGTAACGGGCTACACAAATTCACGCGCTTGGACAACGTATCCCTCCCAAACATCGACGCCTAAAACCCTGCTGGCCGGGCACAAGTATTATATTGAGGCGTTACAAAAGGAAGGTACAGGCGGTGATAATATCGCGGTCGCCTGGCAGGGTCCGGGTATAACACAGCAGGTAATTGACGGTGCGTATCTGTCGCCCTGGTTATATAACTTCAACGATTACGCGATTTTCGCTTCCCAGTGGCGCAATACCAATTGCTCCCGGTCAAACGCCTGGTGCAACGGAGCGGATAGAGACCGCGACGGCAATGTTCAAATCGACGACCTTAGCGTATTTGCCGAGGAATGGCTGGTGGGAATCTAATTGCACCAAAACATCATTTTATCAAATAAGAAAGGGCTGCGAGGGAACTTGCAGCCCTTTTTATTCGCAACGCCTTGTTAATTTTATCTTAAAAAGCCGGAGACGAGGTCCCCCCCGTTGCACTGGGTATTACTCGGTCAGCAACCCCGTCTCCTTCGAAGAAGAGAGGAGAAGAGAAGGCGTATATTTCTCATTAGCTCCATTTAGAGTATAGGGTACATTTCGGGGAAATCCAAATCGGGGAGCAGAAAAAAAGATGACCCTGCTTTCGCTAAAACCAGGCAGGGTCATTTTATATACTATGGGAACAGGTTTAGCCGTTGTGGTTTTTTACGGACGTTGGGTCCTTGTCCTTTTCGATGGCCTCGATTTTCTGAACCCTTCGCAGATGTCTTCCGCCTGCGAAATCGGTACCGAGCCAGACCTCGACCATTTTGCGGAGAAGAACCTCGCCCAAAAGCTCGCCCGATACGCAAAGGACATTGGCATCGTTGTGATGACGGGAGATACGTGCGCCAAGCTCATCGTAACAAAGAGCGGCGCGGACGCCTTTGACTTTGTTGGCGCTAATGCTCATTCCGATGCCGGTGCCGCAAGCCAAAATGGCTCTGTCGGCTCTTTTCTCGGCGACGGCCTTGGCAGCAAGATACGCCGGGTCAGGATAATCAACGGGGTTGCCGTCGACAGTCCCGACATCAATGCACTCGTGGCCAAGCTGAGTGACTATGGTCTTAATCAGTTCTTTTGCCTTGTAACCGCGATGGTCGCTTCCTACTGCTATTTTCATATAACCATCTCTTCAATTCTCTTTCCTATTGCTTTATCTATGCGTTCGACACAATTGTCGTAAACCGCTTGTGACTGCCCTATCGGGTCCGGGACATCGACGCCATCGTCAAGCAGTGAACACTTTTTCGCGGCCCCGGGGCTAATTTCCACTACGGTATCCCGGTGTCCCCGCGTCATCGCGAAAACAAAATCGCTTTGCTCAATCAGGTGTATCGTCAAGGCCCTGCTTCTATGGCCGCTGATGTCGATTCCCTTTGCCGCACAGGCCTCGACGGCCTCATCGCTTGCTGGAAACCCGACTATACCGAGCGTGCCCGCAGATGTAACTGTATATCCTTTTTCTACGAGCCGGTCAATGGGGCAGCCCAATTTTTCCGCAAGATGTTTTTTGAAAAGGCCTTCGGCCATAGGGCTTCTGCAACTGTTGCCCGTGCAGACAAACAGCACCGTAACCTGCGCCATTTCAAGGAGTTGCGATTCAGAATACACCCCCTGCCTGAGCACTTCAATGCCCGTTTTGCTTATTTTGGCGACGGTGCTGCTTTTGGCATATTTACAGGGGCCGGCGTCCAGCACCATATCAAGTTGTCCTGAGAATTGCTCAATGACCTGTTTTGCCTCAACAGCCGGCGACTGCCCGCTGATATTTGCGCTCGGGGCAACAACGGGATATGTTGTCTGCGACAAAAGCATCGAGGCGATAACATTATCGGGACACCTGATACCGATTGAACTATCGCGGTAAAGATTGTCGAACACATCGCGTGGAAGTTTGGCTTTTTGCTGAACGATATCCCTGTCGCCAAGCTCAAACACTATTGTCAACGGGCCAGGCCAGGCGTTCTTAATAAGTTTATTTGCCCGCAGGCCTATTGTGGGGACATATCTGGAAACATCAGAGGTATTAGCGATATGAAGGGTATAGTATTTGTCCGCCGGTCGGCCCTTGAGGTTGTTGAGTTTGGTTAATGAATCATTACTCACGCGACAACCGATGCCGTAAACGGTCTCGGTGGGAAACGCGACAAGCCCGCCTGCGTCTATTACTTTGGCCGCATCTTTTATCGCCGACGCGTCAATATTGCCGGCATCGAGTTTGATTACCTTCGTTTCCACGAAGGCCAAAATACACTAAAACAGGCTCTATCGCAAGACAACTTGCAACACAACCCTGCAGGTATTTTTAAGGATTACTGAGGAGACGGAATGGACTGTCGCCAGTTTGCGGCAAGCAGCGCAAAATCCCTGAAGTCCACCTTTTTGTCATTGCTGAAATCGGGCCAGCCGACATAATTCTGTTCGAGCCAATAATCGCAGAACAGTGCAAGGTCATCAATACCAACGTTTCTATCATCGTCGAGGTCGCCGACAATCGTGATGTAATAGTTCCTCAATGTTACAGTTTCAGCAGGTTTTCTTTGTGGTGTCAGATTTTTGTCAGTCAGGCCGCCGGAATAGGGGTTTGTGTCCCACGCCCACCAGAAGGTGCCTTTCCACCACGAGCGATTCTTGCAGACAGATAACAGTGCCTTGTAACAGTCGTTCTGTTCATTAAGATCGAGAGCAAAGGTATCGTAAACAGCCCAGGGCCAGCGATTAGCGCCATCGTAGCTGCCATAGCCGACTTCGGTAAAGATAATGTTCATATCGGGCCAGCTGCTGTTTCGCCAGGTCTGAATAGAATCTGCCCGGGTGTTCCAGGCGGCTGTCAACTGGGTCAGATTCGAACTGTTACTGTCGGTCAGGGAGTAATAAGCATCGATACCGATATAATCGAGGGCGTCCCACCATGAGATAGCATTCTCGCCGCCGTGGTTGACGGCATAAGTGATAGGACCTGAGTAATGTGTTCGGACGTCGCTTGCTACGGAACGCCACTGGGTCGCCCAGGAGGACGTGTCTTCGAATTCACAGCCGATGCAGAGCATCTCGCAGTTGTTGGCCTCGGCAAAGTCCGCCCAGTAGTTAAGGAAACCGTGATACGCGTTAAACCATGCGGTCGAAGGAACAATACGCGCTCGCCATGTGTTGTCGGGAGTATTTACATCGAGCATCGGCTTGAGCATTACTTTCATACCAAGCTGGTGGCATCGGTCAACCGCTACCTTGACAGAAGCGGGGCTGACGGAATACAAGTTGTAATCAGGAGCAATAACGGTGGACGTGACTGTCTCCTGAAACCACCAGACGTTTATGGCGACCCACTCACAGCCGGAGGCCTTGGCGTTGGCCAGTGACGTGTTGGAATCTGTCGAAGAGTAAGCGTTCCTCGACCATCCTACATAGCTCATTCCCTTGAATTCGATGGCATTGCAGTTACCTGTATGCAGAGAGATGATAACTGCCGTTACGAAACAGAACCTAATGAACGTTTTTCCCATTTCTCATACTTCTCCTCCGGTGTGCAGCTACGCTATTGACGGTCATCCGCTGAATTGATGTAATGCATCAGTATATCGAGGTCGCTGATGTCGATAACGCCATCGGAATTTATATCGCCAAACAGATAACGGTCTGATGTTCCCATGCCCGCAATCAGGTTATCGAGCAAAACGTTAACATCGAGGTCATCGACAACGCCATCGGCGTTGAGGTCGAACCAGAGCGAATCATCCCTGGCAGATTTGACGCCGACATTCCAGGCAACCGCATAAGGGGGCGAAATTTCCGGCTGATTGATATCGTGCTCGTCGCTGAACAAAACGACGATTTCGTAATCGGTGAAGTTGGCATCCGCCGGCGTATAGATATGCTCAACGTTATCAATTCGGCTGTCGGAGTAATCGAGCAGGTAAGCTTGATTGGCGTCATTAGAATCAACGGCCCAAAGCTCAAGGCGAATATCGGCGTCTTTTTGTATATCGTGCTCGAATGGGTATGTAAGAGAAAATTGCTTGTTCCAGTTTACAGTCGCGGTAATCATTTTGTCCGAGGGCTCTGTTATCCTGATTTTATAGACGTTGGCGGGCGTGCTGTCGCGGTTGAGCTTATTGAGGTCCCAGCCGGCCGGTGGGCAATCGCCGGGTAAATGCTGACCCGCCAGCAATTGATTACTCGCTGCGACCGCGTTGACAATTCCCGCTCCCTGCAGATAATCGAGAGGGACATCGTGGTCGTCATCTCTGGTCAGCAGGCCCTTGTGCCAATAGGGCAGCTTTGTGGCGGAATTGAGCAGGATTGATTTTATGACGCAGTTACCGCCGTCGCGTGCCGTAACCTGCTGAAGATTCGGGTCTAAAGACGCCTGCTGGATGAGCAGACCTGCGGTCCCGGCAACAATCGGCGTGGCGAAACTCGACCATGTACCCGTCGGCTCATAAAGGTTCGGCTCGTCCGCTATGGCGGCAAGGCAGTTGCCGGGGGCGACGATGTCCGGTTTGCAACGGCCGTCCGGGGTCGGCCCGATGCTGGAATATTCAGGATATACAAGTGCGAAACGCGAAAGCCCCGTGTTGACATCATTAGATTCGACGGATTTCACTACGCCGACACCGATGACGTTGCCGCCCGCACCGGGGAACAGGACAGGGTCGGAAGCGTAAGAACCGTTGCCTATGCCGACGACCACCGTCACTCCATACTTCTGCGCCAACGCCTCGACGCCCCGTGTCCACCATTCCTCAAACTGATAACCTATGTCGGCGGTGATAACGTTGGCGTCGGGAGCCGAGCAGGGAAACACGTTGTTGATGAGGAAATTCCAGAACTCATACACATTGGCCTGCGCATCGGGGACTACCCCCTCGTAATGGAAGCCGCCGATTTGTTCGTTGTACGCGTTTGGGTCCCGGCCGAAAAGAATCGAGCATACGGCGGTCGAATGCGCCGAGATGCCCGCCGGCGAAAGATTCTGGTCATGGAAAATATATTGCGTATCTTTAAAACAATTGTGGTCGCTTGCGGGCCGATAGTCGTTTTGCGGCTCGCCATCGGTATAAGTAATACTTCGGCTGACAATGGCAAACTTTATGCCTGCGCCGGTGAGATTGGGGTCGGTTTGCTTAAGCTGATATACCCCGGCATAACTAAGGCCCTGCGGCTGAAAATCCCCAACGGCCGTGGGCTTGGCCATCCCTATCGGGAGCTGCTCAGCAACGGCGACACTGCCCAATAATAAGCCCAAAAACCCCATTATCAGGACTGATAAGCGAACTTTTGTGGAAAACCAAATCACCATTTCCCCACGGTCAACCGCCGAGTAACGCCAAAAAAGTTAATAACATAAGTACTACGTTCAAACAACCGTTCCAGATTATATACTATACCATAAAATCCACTCATTTTCAAGCTGCCCGGCATTTTTTAAGTAATAACTTATATTTCGGCATACGGACAGACCCAGACCACAAAATACACGGGTTTCTCAGCAAAAAAAGACAATTCGTGCTGAATCCTAATTCCCTCGCTGGATTGAGTGATTCCTATTTGTGATTGCTGTCCGCTATACGCTACACGCTTGCCTCGGCGAAGCGCAGCGAAGACGGGCTAAACGCTGATTCTTGATTTATCGGCTTAAAACTCACAGGATTTTGTCTTGTTTTCCCTTGACTGTCCCTCGCAAAAAGGTATAATAAAAATCGCCTTTGGGCTCCGGTGAGCGGGGTCGAACCGCTGGGGGGCAAAAGGCAAAGAAGGCAGGAGAGTGAGAATGAGCAATATCTGAGAGAGAGACTTTGCTGCATTCACTCCGCATGTTTTACTTCCTGCCTTGTAACCTTATCGCTTTTTTGAAGAAGGAGAAGAGTATGAGAAGCAAAACACATCTAAAGTCTATCGTAACCTGCACGGTAACAATAATTATCTTTTCATCTTATGCATTGGCTGGCACATGGGAAACACTCGACAAACCAGGGGCAACTTCGACAGCTATATACGGCATACAGGGGAACAATCTTGTAGGCTCCTACGATGGCCATGGTTTTCTCTATGACGGGACAAACTGGACTACCTTGGACTTTCCGGGAGCAGGCTGGACGCATATACAGGGAATCAACGGAAATAATCTGGTTGGCTACTATTTAGACGCTTATTCCAGTGTCCACAGTTTTCTCTACGACGGAACAACCTGGACTTCTCTAAGTGCGCCCGGAGCAAAGGGGACACAGGCATACAGCATCGACGGCGGCAAAATAGTTGGCTGGTATTGGGACTCTCATTATAACAACCGCGGCTTTACCTACGACGGAACAACCTGGACAACAATCGATTCCGGGGCCGCTAGTACATATGTGTATGGCATCGAGGGCGACAAGATTGTTGGCCGTTACGCGTTCAATAGTCCTCCCAGCCACGGTTATGTCTATGATGGAACAAACTGGATTACCTTCGATGGGCCGTGGGCACAACAAACCGGGGTATTTGGTATCGATGGCAGTAATCTTGTGGGTTCTTGCGGCAACTATGGCTTTCTCTATGACGGGACAAGTTGGACTAAATTGGGCTTTCAGGGGGCGACTTGGACAACTGCATACGCCATCGATGGCAGCAATATTGTCGGTGACTACGAAGACGCCTCTGGTAATTATCACGGCTTTGTCTACACGATTCCCGAACCATGCACGCTTTTGCTTCTCGGCCTTGGTGCGGCGATGGTTCGACTTCGCTCACCACAGGTTGCAGTAAGAAAGCACAGATAGAAATTAGTCGTTAGTATATCGTTGTTAGTCGTTAGTTTACTCTGTCCGCTATACGCTACACGCTGAACGCTGATTCTTGATTTATCGGCTGTGGATAAAAAAAATGCTGGCTGTCCTTAGTTCGCAGAAGGTGTATCTTGAAGTTTATTTAAAACTACTAGAACAAGACCAAAAACCAAACCTAAACTTTGAAAAGAGAAACAAATATACCAACAAGTATTCTTATAATTTTCTAAATTCAAAATGCTTATTTTATTATCACGCATTTCCTTCTGTAACTCCTCGGTTCCTTCAGTTGCTATCTTAAAATACTCCTGATACCGATCCCATAGTTGATCGACTGATAGCGTGTTTATTTCTTCTATTTTTTTTTCACTCTCACTCTGACTCTTTGATGCTATTATTGCATTGATCATGTAAACAACTGAAAATCTGTAAAACTCCAAACGATGGTTGTTGCACTTTTGTAAAATATCGTTAGAAACATTTAGTGTCTTTAAAACGTCCTGTTGAGATGATACTAATGTCGCAAGCCCCATATAATAATTGGCCTTCTCAATGCCGTCAACTACTCTTTGCTGAGATGAAATAAGCCTAATATTATCTTCACTTCTATTCTTGATATTATCTTCAAAAATGCGTTGGATTAATAAAAAGCCTACTGTGGCGATGATCAGACAAGATGACGATATTATTAAAAAATACTTTTGAGTTTTTATTGTCATTTGTTCTTTATCCGCCAAGAATACTTCGTGCCATAATTCCTATTTCCTCTTGCCCTGCAATTCTATCTAATCCAACCCGTAGTGCAAGAACTTATGGCGGGGGGTTTCAACTTATCCCTGCCCGGCCCTAATGGCTTGGCCATGCCTTAACGGCAGGGACTTGATCATGTCACAAATAGTAAGGTAAACTAAGGTAAACAATGGTAAACAACGTTTTTTAGCGTAATAATGGTACTTTACCTTACTTTACCCTACTTTACCTTAGTATTCAGTCAAGACAGTTTCATGTCCTTCTTCATCTTATTCAAGTTTGCAAGCATCTCTGAAAAAGTAGGCGGTTTCTTTTTATCTCCATCTGCTTTTGGCAACTTCCAGTGCCAGGATTTATTGCCGTCATCATCGAACACAGGGAAACATTTAACCTGAAGTTCTTTTCTAACCCGAGTCAACATTCGCTCATTGATTCCTTCCGCATTGGCTAATTTTACGATTTCATTTGACGGCATCGAATCGACTTGGCCGAGGATTTCCTTTAGCCAATCGACGGCGCGGTCGCGTTCGGGGGCTTCGATATTACTCTTCGGGGCCAGTATCTCATCAGCCGTGATATTCACCGGCTGACTCTCGAAAATCAACTGACCATCCTTAATCTCAAACGCCAGCGTCGTCGGGTTCTTCAAAATGTTGTGCTTGATGGGAAGCAGTAATCTCCGCGGGTTCTTCGCGCCATCAGCCGTCGGGCTTACGCCCCAAACCGTGCGGGCCGCAGCGGGAAACGCCAAGCTGCCCATCATTCGGTAAACCGCCTTGCTGGAATTGCCCTTGTTGAGGTGCATCACGCCGACGAGAGCGACGTTGTATCGCCTCGCAAGCTCCACAAGCGGCGCGATGGCCGAGCGAACGTTCGAATCCTTGTGAGTATCGAGACAGCCGAAATACGCGCTCATCGGGTCGATAATCAACAGCTTTGTGTCGGGGTTCTCCCGCAAAGCGCGGTCAAGCTCAAGCAGGTCCGTTATGATATTGAACTGCTCGGTGAACTCGTTGCCTTTTTCGTCTTTGTGCCGGACGCCCTGAATCGTCTTAACTTTGCTCAGGTCGGCGTTCAATCCTTGCAGGCGGGGAATTATCACGTGCTCAATCGGGTCTTCGCAGCTTAGTATTATGACGGTGCCTTTTGACGATTGCGAGCCATCGGGCCATGTCCCGCCGGTCGATACCATCATCGCCATATACAATGTGAGAAAACTCTTGCCCACGCCCGGGTCGCCGACGAGCAGGGACATCATTCCCTGCGGCAGCCGGTCAGGCCACAGCCAGTCGATATCCATCGGCTGAATCTTATCTAAGGAAATTATCTCCGCTCTCTTTGTCCAGGGTTCTTCCAACACAAATTCCGGCGTTTCATCGACGAGGATGCTCAATTCTCCGAACTTATGACCAGCACTTGCCTCGGCGGAGCCATTTGGCGAAGCCGGGTCGAGCCAGTCGCTTATATCATACCCTCGTTTCGCCGGTACACCCTTCGACAACTCGATGATTTTGACGGACGCAGCGATGCCGTAAATAGATTCAGCAACTCTTTGCGCGTGCCTTCGTCCCGGCTCATCATTATCGGCTATAATTGCGACATGTCTCGCCCTGAAATACTCGTTATAATCCGGCAGCCATTTTCCCGCACCGCCCGGATTCGTCGTCGCGGCAAAATTGAGTGACATAAGCCGGTCAGCGTCCTTTTCGCCTTCGACAATATAGACCGGCTCATCAATAGGCGTCGCGATAAGCTGCGGCAGTTTATACAGAACTCTTCGCACGCCTTGCATATTGTTGATGTACCCACTTGCCACGGCGGAGCCATTTGGCGAAGACGGGTCTTTTCCGCTGGCAGGTTTCCTTTGCGAAAATCCTTTTGGCTCATACCTGACGACCTCGAACAGCAGATTTCCTTTTTCATCTTCGTACCGATACTCTTTTACGACTTTTCTCTGGCTCACTGTTTCCGTTTGCATCGTTCTTCACTCCTTTGGTTTTTTCCCCGCCTTCAGGCGAGGTCTCGCCATCGACTTTGTCGATGGCGGATATAATTACAATTCAACCATTACCTTGAGACGAAACAATATATAATGTTAGATATTTACACAACAACAAAATAAACATTTTTCAATAATGTTAATTTGGGTAAGACGCACCCCCCTGATTAGGCCAAAAACAGGGTTTTTCTTCGTCGCTCGTAGTGCGTATATCGTATTGTCGAATGGCTTGACCATCCCTTACAGGAGCGGGTTCTCCGCTTTGCTTCGTGTCGGAAGCTGTCTTGGGTCTGGGGTCTTGTGTGTTGTGTCTTTTGTAAAAGTTTCTTGACTGTCACCGGAAGCAAAGGTATAATGCGATTATCTTTTGCTGGAGGGCAAAAGGCGAAGAAGGCAATGAGAATGAGGGACGGCCGGTTACGTTATCCGGCACATTTAACAGAACAGAATCAGCAATCGCTTTATCTCTCTGCAAATATTTTATGAGAGGAAAAGACAAATGAAACATCAATCAATTCTTGTAGTAGTAGTGGTGCTTTTATTTATAGTTAGCCATTCTTCTTTGAGCCAAGCTATGAATATCAGCGTCATATCACCATCGATATACAACTCAGATTCATCTGCTATGGACCAAAGTTTAGGAATCAGCGGTTATACCATTGAGGATTTTGAGGATTCCGTACTACAACCCGGCCTTTCAATTACACAGGTGGGTCTTTTTGGGGGACCTGACGAGAACCCAATAACTATTACTTCCAACCCACATACTTGGACCGATGAGCCTCAGTGGTATGGTTGGGATGGACAGCGTCGTCTCGTAAACATGCCCGACAATACTTATCGCTACAGGACAATATTCAATCTCCCCGAAAATGTTATATCGTTCGGGATTGGTCTCTCTGAGATTGGTGTGCCGTATGGTGTTTATGTAAATGGAAACATGCTCGTGAATGATCTTGATGTGTATCCTGAATATACCCTTAACCACTCTGGCCGTAATGCTTACATACTCATCAATTCGAATGCTAGCGAGCATATAGGTAGCGTTGAGTTTAGACAACAAAATATCGCTAGATTCATCGATGGGATGAGTTATGACCATCTGGCTTTTGAAGTTGTTCCCGAACCCGCCACGTTATTGCTTCTCGGCCTTGGTGCTGCGGTTATAGCCAGAAAACGTTAAAATTGCTGTTTTTTTAAGCAGATAACGAGGGTTTTTGCACAGAAAACCCTCGTTTTTTTATTGTTTCGTAACCTGTTCGCTTAAATAAACTTGTTGATTTGTTTGCAAAACATATAATACGCATTAGTATTTAGATAGCAGGTTGGTTTGGTTCTGACAGGCGTAAACACATATACAGGAGAACTGCGATGTCACTCGGCGAAATAATCAGGAACAAACGCGAGGAGCTGGGGCTGACGCTTGATGAGGTGGGCAGCCGGATAGGATTTTCGAAGCCGTATCTTTCGACGATAGANNTTCGAAGCGGGAATACTTTTGTACATGGCACATATGGAACGGCTGCCCACGGACGTTCGGGAGAAAGTCGAAACGACCGAGGCGGAAAATGAAAAATGGCGTCAGCTCAACAAAAGCCCGAAGAAGAACGGTTCGCAGGAAGCTGCTGATAAGAAACCATCGCTTTCGCCTGGCCGGCTTGTCCCCATCATCAACAAGGTCGCCGCGGGATACCCGACAGATTTTAACGACCTCGATTACCCT
Organism: Phycisphaerales bacterium; assembly: GCA_003141275.1. Lineage (GTDB taxonomy): Bacteria > Planctomycetota > Phycisphaerae > Sedimentisphaerales > Anaerobacaceae > Fen-1362. The sequence goes on along the minus strand of PLLM01000101.1, from coordinate 872 downwards.
GTCGGCGTCGCGGACGATTATATTCGCTGCCCGGACGTTCACGACCCGAACGCTTTCGCGGTGCGGGTAGTGGGCGATTCGATGGAGCCGAAGTTCCGCGAGGGTGACATTATAGTGTTTTCGCCCGCGACTGAGGTGCGAAACGGCGACGATTGTTTTGTGCGGTTCACCTCGCCCCACGAGACGACTTTTAAGCGGGTGTTTTTTGAGCCGAACAATACGGTCAGATTGCAGCCCAGGAACGATAAGTATCCGCCGGTGATGGTGGAAGGCAAAAAAATAAACGGCATTTACCGGGCGATAATAAGACACGAAACACTTTAGTGGCCCGGTGAGGAGTCACGGATGGCGATTTTGGTGGGGATAGACGAGGCGGGTTTCGGGCCGATTCTTGGGCCGTTAGTGGTCTCGTCGAGCGCATTCCGCGTTCCGGATAATCTAATATGGGCGAACCACTGGGAGATTTTGCGGGCAAGCGTCTCCGAAAAACGCACTTCGCTTAAAGGCCGACTGCTTATCGTTGACAGCAAAAAGGCGTTCACCAGGACCATAGGCATAAAGCATTTGCGACGAACGGTTTTGGCAACACTCAAACATCTGGGCAGTGAGCCGAGGAACCTCACCGACCTCATATCAGCGCTTTGCCCGGATTGTCTTGAGCATATCGCGGAATACCCATGGTATAAAAAAGTCGGCGACTATCAGTTGGGCGGAGATGATGGGGACATCGGTATCGCGGTTTCGATGCTGCGGGCCGACCTCGCAAATCAGCATATCGAACTGTTGGGATTAAAGAGCCGATGCCTTGAAGTCGCTCATTACAACCGGATGGTGACGGCTGTGGATAACAAGGCGAAGGTGCTTTTTACCGC
>PLLM01000027.1:8874-18127 GCA_003141275.1 Phycisphaerales bacterium | reverse complement strand
CCGTACTGGCTGTCGAGCGATACGATTCCCACCGCGTCCGCGTCCTGCTGCAATCGTTCAAAATCCGTGATGTCCATATCCATCTCTTCCGCCAGCTCTTCCTTGCGGGGCTTCCGGCCGAGATGTGCTTCCAGCGATTGCTTGGCGCGAGACAACTGGTGTGCCCTGGCCCTGACCAATCTCGGCACCCAGTCCATACTGCGAAGCTCATCCAAAATTGAGCCGCGTATGCGGGGCGAGCAGTATGTCTCGAATTTCACTCCTCTGCCCGGGTCAAACGCGTCGATGGCGTCCATCAATCCGAAAGTGCCTGAGCTGATTAGGTCGTCGAGTTCCACCTTGCCGGGCAGTTTGGTATGCAGGCGTTCCGCTGTGTATCGAACAAGATAGCGGTAGTGCTCCATCAAAAGGTTGCGGTTCTGCTCATCGCGGGTTTTATGGAAATGTTCCCAGACGTGGCTGATATCAATCTGCCCTTGGCGAGCAGTTTCGGGTTGCTGATTGTTGGTCTTCACAAGATTCCTCCTTGAATTTTGTCCAAGATTAGCCATCTCGGTTTACGACCCTTAATAAGTTCTTATGATTTCACTGCCGAGTCCTATAACAACTCGACTTTTCATTCACCAACGACAAGTCGCTGTCGTCTCGATATAACGCCGTTTATCCACATCCCTTATCGGTCTTTTCGCTGGCGACTTTAGTTAAACCTCTCTGCGTTCGCCGAGGCCGATATTCATTTTTCACTTTTCATGCCATTCGCCCCCACGCTTTGCGAAGCAGTGGGGGATGCGATTAATTGAAGCAGCGTCCCGGACAGGATTCGTTCGTCTGTTTTTGTTTTAGCAAATCCACCGCTATCCGCTGATTTAGCGAATTTTCCAGCATTTTGATTATCTGGCGCCGCAGGTACTCGTCCCGGTTTTGTTCGAAAAGCATCCTNNTTGCCTCTTCGTCGATTACCGGCATTACCTCGAAGTCGCCGTTTGTTCCGAACTTGACGTTTTCGCTGTCCCGAAGCACCAGCCGGTTGTTGCACGCGTGTTCCGCCAGTGCCTGCGCAATCAACCTCGAAAACTCATCTACCGGCAAATCCCTTGGCGCAAAACCATCGCTGTGCATTGTGTTTATGTTTTGAATCAGGACTTTTTGTCTGCTTTGCGTGAAATTGATTATCTTGAGCAGGACCTCGGTGAGATTGTCCGTAGTCATTGTTGGCAGGTTCATATTCGGCCTCCCAGGCAACCTGCCCTTGTCCCGCATCGCATTTTGGCCGCTTCCCTGTTGCCTGACTTCCAACTCAGTCGAGTCGCGAAGAACGATGACCTTTTTTTCATCCCTGCACCTTTCCTTTTCATCCCTGTTGGGCCTCGGCCTCTGTGCCGCAGGTCCGTTAATTATTGATTGGGCCGCCGTTTTCCTCCGGCCGCACCGTTTGCTCTTCTCTGCTTAATATCTTCCTTATCTCAAAAAGCGATTTCGTCTTCTTCATCTCCATAATCCGGCCCAGTCGCTCGAAAACCGACTCGTCATACAGCCGATGTCCGCCTTGCGTCCACTCTGCTTCGCGGATTAATCCCATCGTTGTGTAGTTGTGGATTGTTTGCCTTGAAAAGGGGGTGTACCGAACCAGGTCGCCGATTCGATACAGCTTGACGGGTACTCTGAGCATCACACCTGTTGACCTTGTTCGCATTACCAACGGTTGCTCCTCTCGGTTTTATTGCCGGCAGTGTTTGAAATAGATTTTACATTTTGTAAAATGTAAAATACATTATGTTTGGCGTCAAGGTTTTTTTTGCTTTTTTTGAAGTTTTTTTGGAATATTTTTGAATTCGCTTTCTGCCCAATCCGGTGTCCGATAATACTTAGTTTTCAATACCGATTTGCTTGTGGGGGTAGTCGTTTTCCACCTTATGTGCCGCGGTCAGGCAGCCGATATAGCAAACACTATTACCCGGTAAGCATATAAATACTATGGGACGACATTGCACCAAATCGAATGAGCACACCGAAACCGGCGCTCCCGGTGTTTCTCTGCTTGAGCAGATAACGCCGCTGGCCCGGCAGATAAACTGCTTAGATATCGAGCGTATCGCCACAATTTGCGTCCGAAAGATTCCCAAGCTTCTCAATGCCCGTCTCGCCTCCCTCTACATTCTCGATGAAGCCAGCGATATGCTCCATCTCCAGAAAAATAACCACCCGTACCTCATCAACAAAATCGTCTCGCTGAACCAAAATCCCCCTTCGCCTATGGTTATCGCCGCCAAAAGCAAAAAGCTCATTTACATCAACGATATTGACTCTCAGGCCGAGGTGGTCATAAAAAAGTCGCAAAGGCCATACGCCGGCGATTATGGGACGAAAAACTGCCTTATTGCTCCTCTTTTATGCCAGGATAAAGTTGTAGGCGTGCTGAACTTGGCGGACAAATCCGGCCCAGGGGGATTCACCAGCGATGATATCGCCTTAGTCGAGCTTGTCGGACAGTTGGTTGGCGCGTCCATCGGCAATATCGCGATGTTCGAGCGAATCCAGCACCAGGCCCGGACCGACGGCCTCACCGGCTTAGTAAACCACAGGACGTTCTATGAGGTTCTCGAAAAGGAGCTGTGGCGGTCGAAGCGATACGGCGAGCAGATTTCGCTGATTATGGTTGACGTCGATAATCTCAAGATGATAAACGACAGCTACGGCCACCGCGCCGGTGACTTTGTCATAAAGGAAGTCAGCAACCGGGTTCAGGAATCGATTCGTCAGATAGATACCGCCGCAAGATATGGCGGCGATGAGTTCGCGATTATCCTTCCCAATACATCGCTTACCGATGCGGCCGTTGTCGCCGAGCGTATGGTCGGTGTTGTTGCCAGCTCGCCTGTTGTCTGGCGAAAAGAGGAAATTCCCATTTCTATAAGCGTGGGCCTGGGCCAGTATGACGCTGATGACACGCCCGATGATATTGCCAGCAGGAGCGACAAGGCGCTCTACGCCGCTAAACAGGCAGGCAAAAATACCTTCAAAATATCCCAGCCGCATAAGAAATAGGCATCAGATACAAAAGATTGCCGATTCCCGATTTGCGTCCAATCATCAAAGCACGAATTACCAAACGCTACACACTGTCTTCTGTCATCCGCTGTCAAGGGCATAACTTTTTAACAAAGGCGGGTTGTGAATTGACGCGGGAGAAGGTATAATTAGTTTGCGGTTCGTATCGCGTATTGCGTAATTTGTTATTGGCGGGAATGACAGGAGCACGATATGTCAGGACATTCGCACTGGTCAACTATAAAGCACAAGAAGGCGTCAGCGGACGCGAAACGCGGCAAGTCGTGGAGCAAAGTTGCGCGAATGATAATCATGGCGGCCAGAAAGGGCGGAGGGGACCCGAACACGAACCTGTCGCTGCGATACGCAATCGACAAGGCCAAAGCGGTGAATATGCCGAAGGACACGGTAGATAAGGCGATAAAGAAGGCGACCGTCGGGGCCGACGGGGTCAATTTCGAGGAGATGATTTATGAGGGCTATGGCCCGAAGGGCGTCGCGTTAATGGTTGATGTCCTGACGGATAACCGCACACGCACAGTGGCGGAGATAAAGAAGATATTCGAACGTCACGGCGGCGCTCTTGGCGCGAGCGGATGCGTCGGTTGGATGTTTCACAAGAAGGGTTTGATTACGGTAAAGACGGAGGCGGTGAAAGAGGACGATTTGATGGAGATAGCGCTGGGCGCAGGCGCGGAGGATATGCGGAACGTTGGGAGTATTTACGAGATAACGTGTTTGCCCGCGGCTTTTGAGGGGTTAAAGAAGGCGCTGGAGGCGAAGTCGATACCGATGGAGGTGGCGGAGGTTTCGATGGTGCCGACGAGCGAGATTCCGATAAGCGATGCGGAGACGGCGGGGAAGATTGTGAGGTTGATGGATGAGTTTGAGGACCACGAGGACGTTCAGAACGCATACGCCAACTTCAACATCCCGGAGGATATAATGGCGAAGGTTTTGTCGTAATTTTGCCGGGGTTAGCGCGGGGGTTTTTGTTCGAGTTCTTTTATTCGCCGGGTCGCGAAAAAGTATTTGTTCTCATCGAGCCGGCTGACGGCTTTCCTGCCTGGGTACATCAGCTTGAACTGTTCGCGGAAGCCATTTTCAGTTTTCACGGCTATTTTGTAATTTTGCAGGGCTAAATCCGTTTGGCCGAGGTCATCGGCGATTTGGGCGAGGCGGAGGTGCAGGTCGGCGTCGCCGGGATAAAGCGAGACGGCGATAGAGGCGCTATCGAGGGCTTTATTGAGCCATTCCCGTTCCCGTAAGGGATGCCCAGCGGCAAAGGAACGCCTTCCGGCGGAGTCGTTTTGGTCGGATTGCAGGCGTGCGTAGAGAGAATACATTTCGGCGAGGGCATCAAAATTTTTGTAATCCTGGGGATTTCTCTGTGCGGCGGTAAAGAGCGCCTGTTCGGCGTTATTGCATATTTGCTCTTTTTGTGCATCGGAGCGATAGAAATTCTGGATGTAGAGCCGGCCATTCATAGCCGGGGCTTCGGGGCTGAGGGGGTCATCATCTGTGGCGGCGTCGAGGAAATTATGGGCAAGCTGTGCCTGACCGAAAGCCATGGGAATGCGGGAGGAGGCGATTTCGGCGGTGCTTTTCACGACGGGAATAAGGGCATAGTTGAAATATGCGAAACCGATTGCCAGGGTAACCATAACAGCGACGATTTTCTGCCACGGGGGCGAGAAGATCACGGATTTCTGCTGATTTTGAGTTTGTGTATTTAGGGCGATAAGGCAGGCGAGCGCGGCGAAGAAGGCGGTGAGGATGCCCGGCTCGAAAATAGCGAAGTCGATGAGGTTGTGAATTATGACGCCGAGGATACCGCAAAACAGGGCGACGGCAGTGAGGTGTGTGTTTTGCAGGTTGTATTCTTTTGGAGAGGTTTGCAGGGTTTTTACAAACAGAGCGAAGCCGACGGCGAAAGCAGCGGCGGGGGCTATGTAGGCAGTAAACAGGACGAAAATTTTTTCATCGAAAGTTTCCGCGATGTTCTGGGGCGATATGAAAGGACGAAGTATGACAATGATCATCGCGGTGACGATTGCGCAGAGGGTGGCGAGGTTTGCGAACCTGCGGTTAGGCGGGGTTTCGAGGGTTTTAGGGTCGGCCAATGAGGTCCGCCAAAGCGGCGAGAGGATGATTATGAGAAAACCGAGAAGTGCGAGCGGGCCGAACTGGGTGAGTATGCTGAGGACGAAGCAGTGCGGGTCGGAGACGGTTTCGGGAGCGGCGGAAGGTTTATATTGAGGATAAAAGGACGAGAAGTTTCCGCCGCCTACGCCGGTGAGGTGATGGTCGAGGAACATTTGCGCCGAGGCGTGCCAGTATTGCCAACGGGTGAGCATCGAGTTGCCGCCGGGGAGTCGGCCGAATTTGAGGCCGAACCAGGCGACGATAGGGACAAGGGCGATAGCGCTAATGACGCAAGCGGTGAGGATGATATTTTTGGATAGTTTAGGCCTGGAGCTGCGCAGCAGATATGCGAAGATTGCGACGGCGATGAGAAAGGCGGAGACGGCGCCTTTGCTGCGGGTTATGAAAAGACCGAAAAGTACGAAGGCGAGGATGAGGGCGGCGAGTGCGCGGTTGCCGGACAGCGAAGGGAAGGATTTGCGATTTTTGAGCAGTTCAGCCAAGAGCGCGATGGCGGCGAAAGACGTGAGGATTGCGAATGAGCCGGCGGAGTTGCTTGTGGAGAAGGGGCCGCGGACATCTTTTGAGTAGATGCGGTGTTCGAGGAGGATATGATTGAACGAGTTTCGAGTAATGCCGAGGGGCTGGAGTATCGCGTCGGGGTCGTCCTGGTACTGCTGAATGATAAGGTCGTTTTCGATGAAGAACTGGTCGGCGGACTGGAAGGCGGCGACTATGCCGAGCGAGGCGAGGGTAATAAGAAGAATTTTGATTTTGGCGTGTGAGTCGAGGAGATGCGCGAGCATTACCGCCATAAGGATGGGGGCCATCAGGGTTATGGCAGAGGTTATTGCGGCACGTTTGTTGGCGGCGTAGAAGGTGGCGAGTATCAGGCCCGTGAGGATGATTGCCAGGCCTGTACCCATCGCCATAATTTTTAATGGGGGTCGTCCGCTGAACAGTTTGGCAAGGCACCATAGGAGGAAGGCGAAAATGAGCGTTCCCGAGAGGCACAGGGAAAAGACAGTATCGTTAAGAATGGTCGGTATAGGGGATGATTGCGGGGAAGGGGCTTCGGAACTTGTGGCGCGGAGGGCGATGACGATAATACAGCAGACGAAGAGGATATTTTCAAACAGCAATAAGGTCTTGCTCTTTGAATTATCGGTTTTGGTTTTAGGGTTCATCATTCTGCCTCCGGCGGAGTTTTGGCGGTTGTTTCCAGTATCGCGATAATCGCCAGGACCATAATGGTCTGAACAAAGATAAGTGCAGCGCCGGCGAGGTTGACCTGATAGAGGAAAGTTGCGCCGATACCTGTGGTGAGGGTGGCCAGATAGAGGGTCAGGACGGTCTGGGTGTCGGTGAGGCCGAGTTTCCTGAGTCGATGAGAGAAGTGCTGGGTGTCGCCGACGAATGGAGATTTTCCTTGGCTTATCCGAAGGGCGGTTACTGTGATAAAATCATAGAGTGGAACGGCCATTGAGATGAGGGGGATTAGGACGGGATACCAGGCGCCTGAGGCGGCCTGNNGAGCCGGCGTCGCCCATAAAGATTTTGGCTGGCGGGAAATTGAAGACGAGGAAGCCGAGCAGTGTGCCAATGAAAAGCAAGGCCATGGCGCCGATGAAGACCTGGCCGCTGATGGCGGCGGCGGTGAAAAGAATCGCAGCGACTATTGAGGCGATGCCTGCTGCGGCGCCATCCATATTATCGAGGAAATTAAATACGTTGATAATGAGGACTATCCAGACAGCGGAGAGTATGGATGTGATGAGTTTGCTATGGATGAAAAATTCGAGGCGTATATCGGCAAAAAATGCGGCAGTAACGGCGACGGCAAACTGAACGGCGAGTTTGAAAAACGGGCCGAGGCGATTTTTATCGTCCCAGAGGCCGAGTACAAACAGGGCGAGGATACAAAAAATGACAATGATGAGCTGATTTGTTCTGCCGATAAAGCCGGGGGCATGAACGGTGACGGAGGAGTCGAGGGCAAGTCGGCCCGGTTCGACTAAGAATTTTACGATTAAAATACCTGCGACGAGGAAAAGAAGAATTGTTGCCACGATTGATATGCCGCCTCCCAGAGCGATTGTAGAGCGATGGTATCTGTCTTCCGTGGGGCAGGCGACGAAGCCGACGCGGGTGGTGAGATTTTTGACAAGCCGGGTGAGGCCGGCGGATACTGTGAATGATGCGACGAGCAGGATTATTGCTAGGTATATAAGCGTCACGTTTTCAGTTGCTCCATTAAACGGGTTCGGACTTTTGTTAAGAAATTATGATAGCAGGACTGCCTGTAGTCAGGGAACGTATATTCAAAATGTCGCCAGTGGCCTTTTTCATACATAAGCGTAACTTCCGCGAACATTTTATTGCCGATGTAGATGCGATGCGAGAAGTTTTTCGTTGAGGCGAGAATCAGTTTTGATGGCTCGATAAATCCAGGGTCGAGATTTACCGGCCGAGGCAGGGAAAGCTTTAGTGAATCGGCAAGTTGTTGTTCGAGAGAATTGGTATCGTGCTTTATTTGTGCAAGTTTGCCGGGGTCGATGAGTTTTTCGAGCGAGACAAATTGGCGCAGGGCGTTTGGGCCGAGCTCATCTTTGTAATAGTCGGTCTGGGTGAAGGGCCACACGTCGCTTGTCAGGTCGATTACACCAAAGGATTTGCTTATCGCCTTTACCGCTGCGGCAAGGGCGGTTTCATCCGCGGCTAAGATGCCGACTATCAATTTGACGGGTTGAGGGTTTCGCAGTTCCCACATTGTTTCGTCGTTCGTATTTCGTATCCCGTATTTCGAGCTTTATGCGTTGAGCCGTGATTTTAAGGTATCAACCATTTCGACTGTTTTGGCGATGACGGTATCGACGGGGATGAGGGTTGGTTTCGGCTCGGTGCGGAGTTTGAGTTCGACGTTGCCGGTGGCGAGGGCCTTTTTGCCGACGGTAATGCGGACGGGGATACCAATCAGGTCTGCGTCTTTGAATTTCACGCCCGCGCGTTCGTCGCGGTCATCCAATAAAACCTCGATACCCTTATTTTTCAATTCGCCGTAAATTTTGTCAGCCGCCTTAACGACTTCGGCGTCATCCTGATTGACTGATACAATGATGACCTCGAAGGGGGCGATTGATATGGGGAAGATTATACCGTTGTCGTCGTTGGCGGCTTCGATTGCGGAAGCGACGATGCGGTTGATGCCTATGCCGTAACAACCCATAAGGCAGGGGTTTTCCTTGCCGGAGTCGTCTAAGAAATTACAGCTCAGTTTCGATGAGTATTTTGTGCCGAGTTTGAAGACCTGGCCTACTTCGATGCCGTGTTTGAAGAGGAGTTTTTTGCCGTTGTTGGTGTCGCCTTCGATGGCATTGCGAATATCCGCTACGATGACATTATCGCCTGTGAGAGGGAAGTCCCTGCCGGGGACGATATTTTTGACGTGGTAATCGGTTTTATTCGCGCCGGTAACGCCTATGTGCATAGCTGCGACGGCGTGGTCGATAATCAGTTTTGATACCTTGTCCGCAAGACCCATTGGCCCAGCGAAGCCGACCTTTGCGCCGGTGATTTTTTCGATTGTTTCGGGTGTTGCCAGCTCGTTATGTTTTCCGCCAAGGGCTTGGGTGAGTTTTTCGGGATTGATTTCGTGGTCGCCTCGAACCAGCGCGACAATAACGTCTTTATCCGCGAAGAAGATAAGGGTTTTAATCATATCCGCCGGCTGGGTTTTGAGAAAAGCGCAGACGGCGTCGATTGAACCGACGTTTGGCGTGTGGATGAGTTCGGGTAGCACGGCCATCGTGGCCGTGTTTTCATTGGCTCCAAGCCCATGCCACGACGGGGCGTCAACGGCGGCTTTTTCGATGTTTGCGGCGTATGAGCCATCTTCGGTATATACGATTACGTCTTCGCCTGAGGGGCAGGGGATGGTGAACTGGTGAGAACCGGTGCCGCCCATTTCGCCCGATTCGGCTTCGACGATGACGTAATCGAGGCCGCAGCGTTTGAAGATGCGCTTATAGGTCTCGTACATATTCCAGTATTCTTTATCGAG
>PLLM01000027.1:0-8860 GCA_003141275.1 Phycisphaerales bacterium | reverse complement strand
GTAACGACCTCTTCGGCGGTCGGGGCAAGCACGTTTTGCCTGCCGTGGCGGTCCTGAAAATGCGCCATAGTCGGGCCATAATCGACGTCGCGGCCCGTCTGCTGCCAAAGCTCAATGGGCTGCACCGAGGGCATAAGGATTTCCTGAGCGCCTGCCCGGTTCATCTCGTCGCGGACGATGCCGATTACCTTCAAAAGGCATCGCCAGCCGAGGGGCAGGTAGGTATATGTGCCGCTGGCTAATTTGCGCATTAGCCCGGCACGGAGCATAAGTTTATGGCTCGGAATCTCCGCGTCGGCGGGGGCTTCCTTGACCGTCGGTATCAGCATTTTACTGTATCGCATAATAGACCCAGGACAAAAGACCAAAGACATAAGACCTAATCCGCCTCCCGTTCCCGTAAGGGATGCCTCACGGCAAAGGGACGCCAAACGGTGCGCGGCGGACAGATATTAAACAATCGATTGCGGTTTATAACGCAAAAACCTCGTTGTTGCAAGGGTAAAACGCATTGGGCCTTCGGCTGGCCCGCCTTCAGCGAGGTCTCGCCATCCTTAAGGGATGGCGGGCAGGGTTCGATTTCGTCCGGTAAATAGCGGGCGGAGAGTAAATTTTCAATATCGATACTGTAATTTGCTGTTGTTTTTTGGTTAGGGATTTGGTATATTTGCGAAATATAAGGTTGTCGTGCCGCCAGAGGCCATTACCTGCCAGGATTAGCAAATGGAAACGCCCGAAAGGGCAAAAAGGAGAGCGAATTGATGAAGACCCGCACTAATTCGAAAAAGAATACCACTGGATTTACATTAGTTGAGCTGTTAGTGGTGATAGCGATAATCGCGCTATTGATGGCTGTTTTGCTGCCGGCTTTGAACAAGGCCAGGACCCAGGCAAAGCGAATTGTGTGTTTGAACGGCCTCAAGCAGCTTGTTACGGCCTGGATGGTATATGCGGATAACTCCGACGGCAAACTTGTGAATGGCGGGCAGGCTGGTGGAGGTTCTCCCTATGCTTGTGTGACGGACCCGTTCTGGTGCACATCTAAAAACACGGCGACGGACCCAGGTTGGGACTGGGATTGGGTTATAAATGGATTCGATGGTTATTCCGGTCCGGTATTGACGTATGAACAAAGGGTACTAAAGCTACAAAAAGGCGCACTTTATAAATATTGTCAGAACTTAAAGATTTACCGATGTCTCGAGGCCGAGAAAGATATGCACCGGACGTATATTATGCCTACCCCTATGAATGCGACGTGGTATGGTGGTAATTGTACAACACCGTTCAGCGACGGTTATCCATTAGCTAAGGTGGCAAAAAGAATGGGGCAGATTAGAAAGTCAAAAGATAGGGTTGTATTTTTTGAGGAGAAGGAGATATCCCCCGATGCCTTCCAGCTTCCGATAGATTGCTCATTTGGGTTCATCGATTCGATAAACGTTATGCATGGAGATGGGGGGAATTTCGGGTGCGCCGACGGGCATGCCGAATATCATAAATACGAATGTGCGACAACGATTGCATGGGCGAAAGGTGGTGCTGCGCCGGCGTGTTCGGATACATGCTTTATTACCAAAGATTACAAATGGCTGAAGAACGCTGTATGGGGAGAGTAAGATAAACGACAGGAAAAAGTCGGCTTTTGAATCAGCAGTTAAAGGGCATATATCGTGAAGGTATATGCCCTTTGTTTTGGTTGATTATGATGGGAGAAAAACGTATAATTAAGTTAACCGCCGAAGTCGCGGGAAAACGACCGAGGATAGAAGACAGACTAAAGATGTTACGGTGATGAAGGCAGAAATCTTGAAGAAGAACAATGGATTTACATTAGTCGAGCTTTTGGTCGTTATCGCGATAATCGCTTTATTGATGGGGGTTTTGCTGCCCGCTTTGAACAAGGCCAGAAAAATAGCAAAGCGCGTCGTTTGTATGAGCAATATGAGGCAGCTTGTTGTTGCCTGGATGACATACGCCGAGGGGAGTGACGGCAAAATTGTTAACGGCGGGCAATACCCGCCACCGCCCAATACGCTGCCCGATGGTACTCTCGTAAAAGAGCCGTATTGGTGTTCGGGTACTCACACAACCGCCGACCCCGGTTATGACTGGAACATTGGGGGTTACTGGGGGCCCGACGAATATTGCACACCCGGCACACCGGTTCTGACTTATGACCAGAGGGTAGAAAAAATGAAGAAAGGCGCCCTTTACAGGTATATTCAGAATACAAAGGTTTACCGCTGCGCGGAGGGCGAAAAAATTATACACAGGACGTATTCCATACCCAATTCGATGAATGGGCACAGTTCGTCGGCAACGTCGGCAGATGCGAGGGCGGAGGGGCAGGTCTTTAAGAGGACGGGGGAGATTAAAAAAGCTGCCGAGCGGCTGGTGTTTATAGAAGAGGTCCGGATGACGCCGGATGCTATACAGATTATGGCCAACAACCCGTGGTGGGAAGATTATCCCGACTGGCCCGGTGTTATGCATGATAATGGAGCGACTGTCGGAATGGCTGACGGGCATTGTGATTTATGGAAATGGAAATGTCAGGTGACAATGGATATGTGCGCGTTAAAGAACATGCCGTCAAACATCCATGACTATACCCAGCCGTCCTGTAAGAAAGATATCATCAAGACGCAGTTGGCTGTTTGGGGTAATTCGCTCAAATACGACCTGAGTCCGTACCATGCGGATATGCCGTAATTTTAATTTCATTTCACCACAGAGGCCGCGAAGAGACACTCCCTCGACTACGCTCGGGATGGTGAGCAACGTCGAACCAGAAGTTTTATTTTTTTCTTGACAAAGGGGAGCTATTACGTGTACCTTTAAGTAGTAACGATTGAATCTGCCATAGATGGATGGATATTATTTACCTGTGGCTAAAATCGAAGTTCGCTGAACTTTTGGCGTTTCGACTGAAACCGGCAAGTTTTTATCGAAGGAAGCGTAAAAGTATCAGTGCCCCATACGGGGCGCTGCGCTTGTGTTCCTTCGTAGGCCTTGCCGGGCCTCAGTCGGGCACGATGTGGCAGTGCCCTTTTTTCCTGCACTCCTGCATCACGTCAAAAATCAGCATTTTTGTGGCTATATAAAAAGCTCTGTGCCTTATGTGACAATAAACTTTACACACATTTATTTTAAGGAGACAAAAATGTTCACCACACCCAAACCCACACCAGCACTCTGTCTGTATCAAATCTTCATTCTATCCGCAATTTTGCTTTTGGCCGGTTCCGCTTCTGCTTACTCCGGCGGCGACGGCACTCGGCTAAACCCTTACCAAATCGCTGATGTCAATGACCTCCTCTATCTCGGCTCCGATGAACCAAACTACGGCAAATATTTCATTCTCGTCGCAGACATAAACCTTGCGGGCTATGACTTCAACACCGCCGTCATCGCGCCATACACAAGCGACCAATATGGTACACAGGGTGTTCCCTTTAGCGGCTCTTTCGATGGCGCATGCCATAAAATCAGCAACCTGACTATAAATGGAAATAGAGGATCGGATTATGGTTACGCTTGCTATGGCCTTTTTGGCCAAACAGATTACATCGAGAATCTTGACGAATACGGATATTATTGGAATGAAATAAAAAACATCAATTTGGAAAATGTCCGTATCTCATCTACAGATAACTACAGTATTATTGGTGGACTGATTGGAGATAACGACGGAGTTCCAATCACCAACTGCCACATAAATATTAACGGCAATAGTTACAGCGAATACATTGGCGGTCTTGCTGGTTATAATAGTGGAAACATAAATAATTGCTCTTCAGAAGGTAATATTTTTATTACTTCATATCCAGGCATGGGCGCATTGATGGTGGCCGGTGGGCTTATTGGGGATAATGGAGATGATATTATCAATTCCCATTCGGACTGCAATGTTTCCTGCGATGCCAATAATATTGCAGGATGGGTGCATATAGGTGGATTAGTAGGCTTGAATGGCCCTTATGATGATTACGGGTATACTAATATCAATAATTGTTATTCTACGGGCAACATTTATGGAGATGGCAATATGGCGGGCTATTTCAAGATTGGTGGTCTTATAGGAACAAATGAAAGCGCGTATTATTCCCTTCAGCAATCTACCATAAACAGATGTTTTTCAGCAAGTCCTGTCATTGTTACTGTTAATGTTAGCGGTGACAATTTAATTGGCGGATTAGTAGGAAGCAATTACGGCGAGATAAATGATTGTTATTCAACCGGACCTGTTACTGACCTTGCTCTTTATTGTGATGGTCTCGGCGGATTAGTCGGAAACAATTCAGGATATCAATCCCTGCCGGCAATTATCAGAAATTGCTATTCTGTCGGCAAAGTCACCTTATTGAATAGTTCAGGATATGCCGGCGGGCTAGTAGGAAGCCAATATTGGAGTCCAATTATTACCCATAGCTATTTTCTTGACGTCAACGGGCCGGCTAACGGATATGGAATGCCATTGACCGATGCACAAATGAAACAGCAGGCAAGTTTCGTGGGATGGGACTTCGTAGGCGAAACCATAAACGGCACCGAAGACGTCTGGTGGCTCCTCGAAAACGTTACTTACCCCAAACTTAACTGGCAGAGAAAACTTCCATCTGGTGGTTGTGGCGGAGGCGGTCCCGGTGGCCCTGGCGGTACTGGTAGTGGCGACGGCGGCATATATTTCCCGGACTACAATTTTGACAATTTCGTCAATTTTCTCGATTTTGCCATATTCGCCGATGCCTGGCTGACTGAGAATCCTTTCATATCGCTCGACAACGATAACGACGTTGACATCAACGACCTTAAAATCTTCTGCGACCACTGGCTAAAAGGACTGTAAAATTTATCGATTGTATAATCCAGTCCAAAATCGTAATTACGATAAACAAACAAGGGGCATATATCGTGAAGGTATATGCCCTGTCTTTTTTGGTTGATTATGAGAGGGGGAGGATTGATAATCTGTTAACCGCAAAAAACAACCGAGGACATAGTGGTGAAAACAGAAAAATCGGGGAATCACAAAGGGCCTGTCACGGCGAAGCGCAGCGAAGCCGGGTTTACATTGGTCGAGCTTTTGGTCGTTATCGCGATAATCGCGTTATTGATGGCTGTTTTGCTGCCGGCCCTGAACAAGGCCAGGACCCAGGCAAAGCGTATTGTGTGTTTGAGCAACCTGAGGCAGCTTGTTGCGGCCTGGATGGCATACGCGGATAATTACGACGGCAAACTCGTTAACGGCGGACAACTCCCGTTGCCTGCGCCTACGAATCCGGCAGAAATTGCAAGGGCAGAACCTCTGTGGTGCACATCTTTTAACACGCCTACAGACCCAGGAATTGACTGGGACCTTGGTTTACCCTACGAACAGAGGGTAGAGAAGCTGAAGAAAGGTGCGCTTTTTAAATATGCTGCGAATGTAAAACTTTACCGCTGTCCCGAGGCCGATAGGGCTCTGCACCGGACGTATGTTATACCCGAATCTATGAATGCACAATGGGGGTCGCCGCCCTATCATGCCGAAGGCCCTGTCATAACAATAATCACAGTGGTAAAGAGGATGGGACAGATTAAAAAATCGAAGGAGAGGATTGTGTTTTTAGAGGAGAGGAGATTGTCGGGCGATACTTTCGTATTTCCGTATAAAACAACAGATGATGCAGCGACGCCCCATGTTTATTGGGATGGTGATTTTCCAAACATTATGCATGGAAACGGGGCTAATTTCGGTTTTGCCGACGGCCACGCAGATTATCATGGATGGGTGTGTCCATCAACATTGGAGTTATCTAAACTTACTACGGCAAATTATGATGTCTACTGGGGCAGGGCTGTAACTGAATGCAGAAATGCTGATGGCAAGTGGATGGAAAACGCGGTGTGGGGTGCGTTGGTGCCATAAGATAAACGGCAGGAAAGTTGGCTTTTGAATCAGCGGTTAAAGGGCATATATCGTGAAGGTATATGCCCCTTGTTTTCCGCCGCGGGCGGATGAATTTTGGTTGATTATCGATAAGGGAGGGTTGATAATCTTAAATCAGCGTTCAGCGTACGGTGAGGCGGTAAAACGAAAGGAATAAGTGATGGCACACAGATTTATCAGTGAGATAGCGCCGGGCGAGGTGATTGACGATATTTATCTCGTGAAGGAGCCGATATTGCGCAGCACGTCGCGGGGCGATTTGTATATCGCGATGTTTCTTTGCGACAAGACGGGGCAGTTGAATGGCCGGGTCTGGCAGGCAAGCGAGGCGATGTATGGCGAACTGCCCAAGCCGGGGTTTGTGCGGATAAAGGGCAGGAGCGAGGTATATCAGAATTCGCTGCAGGTGGTGGTGAATAATATCAGCGTGATAGATTCGAGCAAGGTCAACATTGAGGAATATCTCGCTCACACGGACAAAGACGTGGACAAGATGCTCGCGGAAATCAAACGTATTGTGGGCGGGGTGAAAAATAAGCAGTTGAAAGCGATTGTAGATGCGTTTTTGGCGGATGAGAAGCTGATGAAGAGTTTTTGCCGCTGTCCGGGCGGTATGTCGATGCACCATGATTGCATCGGGGGGCTTTTGGAGCATACCTGGAATATGCTGAGGGCTGCTTCATCGCTCCTGCCTTTGTATCCGGAGGTACAGGCGGATTTGGTGCTGGCGGGGATTTTTATTCACGATATGGGAAAGACCGAGGAGCTTACCTATGATACTGCTTTTTCATATACGGATTCAGGGCAGCTTATCGGGCACATAACCAAGACGATTATTATGCTGCACAAAAAGGCGGACGCATTGGCAGCCAAAGGCGTGCAGATTGACGGGGCGATTTTAGATGCGCTGGGGCATATAATTTTGTCGCATCACGGCGCGTATGAATTTGGTTCGCCCAAGCTGCCCGCGACAGCGGAGGCGTTTATGGTCTGCTATATCGATGACTTAGACGCTAAAATGAACCAGGTTACGCGATTGATTGAGGGTGAGCCGGGCGATTCCAACTGGACGGGCTGGCAAAAACCGCTGGAAACCAGGCTTTATCGCAAGAGGATTGAGTAGCAAACCCTATTGATTATTGTAAAAGTTGTCTGTTCCTTCAAAGCAGCAATTTGCTATTTTTCCCCTCCTTCGGCGAATGCAACATAGGCATTTGCGAGGCCTAAAATAGGCAATTTGCCTATAGGTGCATTCGCCGCGAGGCACCTATGATCAGGTACATAAAATCATAAAAATCATCCTTGTTATCATAGATGGTGCTTAGACACAGAAATCCGAAGGGCCGTCATAAAACGCTTATCAATTTTTGTATTAAACAGGACGAAAGCGAAAAACGGCAAAAAAACAAACAATTTAATGGGAGGCACAAAAAATGAACTGGAACGAACTTATCGCTGACCCGGTACGCCAAATGCTGACGAAGATACTGGCCTATCTTCCAATCCTGCTTGGCGCGTTAATAATTCTGATAGTGGGCTGGATTGTGGCCAAGGTAATCAGGCGGGCAGTTGACTGGCTGCTTAAGGCAGTACGCTTCGATACGATGGCGGACAAAACGGGCATATCAGAAGTTCTCAGGAAAGGCGATTTGAAGATTACCGCACGGGAGGTGGTAAGCGGCCTGGTTTACTGGCTGATTATCATTATGGTTTTAGTTATGACAGTTGACGCACTGGGGCTGCCCAAGGCAGCGGATGTTCTTGCAAGCTTATTCGCTTATGTCCCTAAGGTAATAGCGGCTTTACTTGTTTTGATAGTTGCGATGTTCCTGGCCGGTTTTGTGTCGGGAATAGTTCGCACGGCCTGCGGCAATGCGAATTTGCCCAAGCCCGAACAAATCGCCGGCATAAGCAGATGGGCGATTATTATCTTCGCGGCTACTATTGCGATGGAGGAGCTTGGTATCGCGCCGCTTCTGGTGGGGACTGCCTTCAATATCATCCTCGGCGGCATCGTCCTCGCATTGGCGCTTGCCTTTGGATTAGGCGGCAAGGATGCCGCGGCAAGGTATCTCGAGGACTTAAGGAAAAAACGCTCCGGGCAATAATGAAAAATTAACCTGTCCGGGTAATTAAAAACTTTTTCGAGTTGGTATAGAAAATGAATATGTGGGTTTGGTCTGTCAGATGGCTTGTGGCTGTGTTTGTCGAACACTAAACCCCAAAAAAAGAAAGGTTAGGATTGTTATGCTTTACACTATTGCTTTAATTTTGGTCATATTGTGGCTACTGGGATTGGTCACTTCCACCACCATGGGCGGCTTTATTCACATACTTCTGGTGCTGGCCATTGTGGTTGTCTTGCTTAGAGTCATTAGCGGACGAAGAGTTTTGTGACCTTTCGTGAGTTAGACATAAAAATTTGAAGGATAATTCAATGAATAAACTAATCTCACTGGCACTTTTTGCCGGTGGTATCGTTCTGGTGGTCTTCGGCGTTACTGCGACAAAATCATTCAGCTCTGACGTTTCCCGCTTTTTCACCGGCTCACCTACCGACAAGGCCATATGGATGATGATAGGCGGAATCGTTGCAATCATTATCGGCCTGGGTGGCTTGTCGCTTGGTAAACCTAAGGGCGTCTGAATACTTTGACAGGAAATATATGCTTAACAAGGGAGTGGTATTGTATCACCCCCATATTTAATTTAAGAAAGGAATAGCAAATGAAAAAGGTAATTGCGATCACGATCATGTTAACGCTGGTTCTGGCAGCCGTCTCGTTCGCCACGGACAGCCCTAAAGGCGGCAGCGTTGTCAAGGACCAAGGATTCAATATCTCTGTCCCGTCCTTCGACACGAAGGTCAAACAGGGTGAAACCCAGGCCGTTACCATCTCGTTGCAGAGGGGCGATTCTTTCAAG
>PLLM01000013.1 GCA_003141275.1 Phycisphaerales bacterium | reverse complement strand
CACCGGCACCAGTTTTCTGGGTGGTGGCGTTATTAGTCCCGCGCCTAAGGCATTGCGAATCGATTATAAAGGCCTCGCAACTAACGCGGCTAATGTTCTTAGCCCAGGCGGATGTATGTTCCCTATTCCGAACCAGACCGCTGCGGGTGATTTGGACAGGATGTATGTGGCGATTGAAGATACAGCGGGTCATGTAGCCGTTTACCTGAATCCAGATGCCAATGCTCAGCTGAGTGGTAACTGGGCATCGTGGTACTCCGCTCTTACAGACATGAACGACGCCAACCACGCTGAAGACTCCCATGGCAATGCAACAACTGTGAACCTAAACGCGATAACCGGCTTCGCCATAGGTTTTGGCATACGTGGCGACGCGTACACCGCCTACGATAACGATGGCTTCGATGTCAACAGCATAGTGTACTTCGACAATATCCGGCTGTACGCCGCGTCGTGCGTTTCGGGGAAAGGCCCAACGGCTGACTTGGACGGCGACTGCGACGTTGACATCAACGATTTGGACAGCTTTTCGTCCGAGTGGCTAAACCACGCGGATAACCTGGCTTACCCAGGAAGCACGGCACCCCACAGAGCTCCGATACTCTGGTACAAGTTTAACAACAATTGTCCTGGTGGTGGTTGTGACAATAACAATTTAGTTGCCGACTATGGAACAGCCGACACAAACAACTATGCAGGTACCATCAACGCGTTTATCGCGTCAAACTGGAAAACCACCAAAGGCCGTCATGGTGACACCTGTCTTTACCTGCCTCCAGGCGCTGCGTGCTATGTTAGTGCCCCCATAGGTCCTTATACCGGCCTTACCGGTACTTTACAGGATTCACTGTACTTTATGGGCGACACCGCTCATACTGCACCTACTACACCTGGCGGCGGCGGCATAAGCTTCTCGGTCTGGATCAACGCAGATACAACCGCAGGCAACATGCAAACCTCCTGGAATGGACTTTTCGGTGTCTGGAACGGGGCTGTAACACTCGAAACACTGGAAGTCCATTGCCCGGCTCCGTTGTTACACAGTGCCGACACAAGCGGTCCTCGCACTAACTTCATCAAGAGGACACCTTCGGCGACCGCTTCGGCATTCAACATGCACGCAGGCGACTATGGCGGAAAATGGAACCACTGGGCGTTCACAAAGTCCGATTACAGTCTGAAAGTTTACCATAATGGTACGTTGATGGGTCATACCGACGCGAATCAGAATTGGAAAACAGGTGATCCGGTTGACCCGAACGCAAATGTTTATGGACCATTGTTTGACCCGAACACCGGAGCATTCCGTATAGGCTCACGCGGCGGCAACTGGGGTAACTGGAACGGCTACATGCAGGACTTCCAGACCTATGACTATTGCCTGACTGATGGAGAAGTGGCTTATCTGGCTCTTGACGGCGCAGACCATATCTTCGTACCGCTGATTTCCACGGCTAATCTCAACTTTGATGGGTCAACATCACCATTAACAGACATCAACCAGATTGTCAATTTTGGCGACCTGGCTATAATGGAAAAACAGTGGCATACACAGCAACTGTGGCCGTAACAAACGCAACTTGTTAATTAGTTAGTGTTTTCTTCGGGGCCTGCAACGCCGATTGGGCGGGGCAGGCCCCGCTTATTTTGGGGACATTCAAAACTTCTCTATTTCACTGAAGATACTTGATAGAAATGACGCCAACGCTAAAATAGCAGGACTTTGTTCTATCACGATGCAATTTCGATAACTCAGGAAAGGCGTAAATGAAAAAACTCGTTGTTCTGCTCGCAACTATCGTCTCGATTGTTCCGACGGGATGCGTCAAACCTTTATCGCCGCAATCCGCCCCAACACTCAAATCTTTTGTCTATGCCAGGGGCGACAAACTGATGGACGAAAACGGCGCGTTCCGCTTTATCAGCTTTAACGTCCCGTGCCTGCACTATAACGAAGATAATATGCCCTTCGTCGAAATGAATCCATGGCGATTGCCTGATGAGTTCGAAATCAACGATGCGCTCGAATCCGTCAGGCAAATGGGGGGCCAGGTCGCCCGTATTTACACGCTATCCGTCCGCAGACCCGGCGAAGACCCCAATATCCCCCGGCATATAATCGGGCCGGGCAAATTCGATGACGAGGCATACAAATCTCTCGACATGACCCTGGCTGTGGCAAATCGAAAGGGTATCCGTATAATTTTCCCCTTCATCGACAACGCCGGATGGTGGGGCGGAATCGAGGCCTGCGCCACATTCAGAGGTAAAACAAGAGAGGATTTCTGGACCGACCCGGAACTCTTCGAGGATTACAAAGCCATCGTAAATTCCGTCGTAAACCGCACCAATTCAATCACTGGGGTAAAGTACCGGGATGACAAGGCCATCCTCGCCTGGGAGACCGGTAATGAGCTTATATGCCCCCCTGAGTGGACAGTAAAAGCCGCCGCATACATTAAAAGTATCGACCAGAATCATCTTGTTATGGATGGCTACCACCTGACTCCCGTTCGCGACCTGTCGCTGCAGGACAAAAATATCGATATCGTTACGACTCACCATTATCCTGTCATGTTCAGGATACCGATAAGCCCTGCCGAGATGATTGAACAGATTAAAGGGACCGCCGCGATGACCCGCGGTAAAAAGGCCTATTTCGTCGGCGAATTCGGATTCATTCCCACCAAAGACGTCGAATCGCTGCTTGATGCCGTGATGGCCGAAAAGATAAGCGGTGTTTTAATCTGGTCGCTGCGTTTTCATGACCGCGACGGCGGTTTCTATTCCCACAGCGAGCCGTACGGGGGCGACATTTACAAGGCATACCACTGGCCGGGTTTCACGTCCGGCAACGCTTTTGATGAAACCAATGCTTTATCCCTGATGCGCCGGAAGGCCTTTGAAATCAGAAATATACCTGTGCCTGCAATCGAAAAACCGGCAGCGCCTGTTCTTCTCGATATCAAAGATGTCGCCGCGGTTTCCTGGCAAGGCAGCGCAGGCGCATCCGGCTACACTGTCGAAAGAGCCGAAAGCCAAAACGGCACGTGGCAAATCGCAGGAGACAATATATCCGATGCCGATTTCCAATATCGCCCCCTTTTCAATGACACCGGCGCGGAAATGGGTAAGAGTTATTATTATCGCGTTACAGCAGAAAATTCCGCGGGCAAATCCGGACCATCAAACTCAGTCGGGCCTGTGTCTGTAACCTGCAAGACGCTGGTCGATGAAATGCAGGACTTCGCGATCATCAACAATCAAGCGGGGGTTTTGTCGATAGAGTCAAATGAGGCGCGCAAATTCAAAGAGGACATACATCGGCTAAAAGGATCAGCAGGCAGTTCCATTATCTATAAAGTCGAACCGCTGATTGTTTCGTGGAAGGTTTATTCGTTCTTCCCGCAGGCCGTTTTTGATTTTGAATTCTCGGTCTCCGCCGACGGTCAAAAATTCTCGCCCGTCAAGTTTTCACGCAAAGATTACTTCACCGGCAAAGGTGATTACAGTTACTATTCCCCTGTTCTTTATGCGGGCACAGGAAACGGCGACGATGCGCAATATCTGAAAATAGAATACGGGGACGAGGCACAAATATCCCGCGTGGAAATAAAATACGGAAAACATAATTGACCGGAGAAATTACTATGATTAAACAATTGCTGCTGTTGCTTTTGACGATTGGTATCTGCACCTGCAAGGCGGCAGAAGTAAATCAGCCTGGCTCACAGCAGGCCGCTTCACAATTACAATTCACGCGTACCTATTCGCCGATTGGTTTCATAAAGGGTCATAGCTGGGGCTGGCCGGGAATGCGGGGACAATACCTCGGCGATGCGTCTGCTGAATCGATGAAAAAACTTGCGGAAACGAATGCTAACTGGGTCTGCATCGCTTTTGCCGGCGAAATGAACAATGCAAACGAGCCCAATATCCTCTGGGGCGAAGATGACCCTTGTATGGTCACTGATAACGAAATTCGCCATGCAATCGAGCTTGCGCGCAAGAATAATCTCAAAGTCATACTCAAGCCAGTGGTCAACGTGCGTGACGGCACATGGAGAGCGAACATTCAATTCAAAAAACCGGACGGCAAAACCATCGACTCGGAGCGTTGGGGGCAATGGTGGGCTGAATTCAACCGTTTCCTTCTTCATTATGCCAAGCTTGCCGCCGATACGAACTGCGAAATGCTGTGCCTGGGCTGCGAGATGACGACAACCGAGCCATTCGCTAACCGCTGGCGTGATTTGATTGCCGAGATACGAAAGGTTTACCCCGGCGCGGTTACTTACAACACCAATCACGGTGATGAAATCAAAATAAGATGGTGGGACGCCACAGACGTCATAGGCGTAAGCGGATACTATCCAATAGGGACAGACGACGTGCAAACAGCGATGAAAGACCTTAATAAAGTTCCGCCGGAAGATACCACATTAGAGGCACTTAAACGCCGGATAATGCCTGTAAAAGAAAATCTTCGCAAGGTAAGCGAGAAATTCAACCGTCCGGTCTTTTTCATCGAGCTTGGTATGTGCAGCGCAAAGGGGTGCAGCGCCACCCCGTGGACGCACAACGACCCCAATACGATGGTTTACGACGCGGACGAACAGGCGAGGTTCTACCAAGTGATGCTGGAAACCTTCTGGAACGAGCTATGGTTCATCGGTTACGCATGGTGGGACTGGCACACCGAGCTTTACCCGCCCGAAGAAGCTAAAACGGACACCACCTTTTTCATATACGGCAAGCCGGCGGAAAAAGTCTTAAAGGAATGGTATAGCAAACCCAGATAATATCCTGGATGATATAAAAACCGTTAAATGATTTCCGCGGCGTTTTGCGATATCCAGCCGTCGCTGTCATCTGCCAGTTTTATGTGAAACCAGCCGGGCCGACGCTCAATAAGCTCAAACTCTGTGCCGGCGTGCAGCGGGGCCTTGAAACTGGGCGGGTAATTCTGCCCGTCGCCCTGATATGCCACGACTTCGGGAGAAACAATAACCCCGGCCAAATTGGCGGCCTTAGAATATTCTTCAACAGCAAGCGAACCGATAAGACAAACAAGCAAACCAGCCGAAATGACTGTCACCGCCGTTAATGGAGCGTTGCGGCCAAACCATATTATCACGGTCAAACCCAGGCAGAAAACCGCAAAGCAAACACAGGCAAAAACAAACTTCGCCCGCATAGAAAGGTCGTAATGCCAGAAAACAAGCGTCCGGAGAATCTGCTTTTCGGTCTTTATCTCTACTTTATCGGCTCTCCTGCTGCGGGCAAAAGCAAGGTTTTTCTGAATATCCGAATCGGACTTATCGAGGTTTTCTGCGCGTTTATAGTCAAGTATTGCCCTGCCTATATCTCCTTTCAGCAGGTATGCGTTTGCGAGATTGTAATATAGCTTCGGGTTTTCTATATGGCCTTCACGAATAATCTTTTCGTAGCCGAGAATGGCCTTTTCGTAAAGTGAGTTGGCTTTGTCGGTATCGTCAACTGTGGAGTTGGCCTGACGAAAGGCATCATTGGCCTGATTGAAAGTGGAGTATAACTGTTCCTTAGGCAATTTATCTTTAGCCGAAGCGCCTACGGCGATTAACAGACAAAACGAAAATATTAATGATAACCTGGCAATCATAATTTCGACTTCTTATCAATAGTACGTATTAACCCGGAAACTTTTTCAATCGTAGCGGCATCAAACCGTCGCTGGACAGAAGCGTAACGAGCCGCCTCGCATTCGCTGACAATATCCCTGAACTGATTAGCCGATTCGGAATCCCATGTGCCGAAGATTATCACCTGACGACAATCGTCGGCGGTGAGCGAACCGGCGACTTTGTCGAATCGCACGCCAATATATTGCTTCATCACTTCAGCGAGAAACTCAGGATGACTTTGCAGCTGTGCCGGCTGTATTTTTTTCAATTGGCTCACGGCGTTACCGGCGGCGCTACGTCTGCGCTTACGCGCTGCCTGTTCCGGCGTCTTATGAACAATGGTCCTGGCAAAAACGCTTGTGAGCAGCACAATAAAAGGTATGACCCAGCCGAATAAATAACCGGGGTTTGCAACGGCAGCCATCAGCGAAAAACCGACGTTCTGAAGGCAATCAGGACTCTCATAATTGGCGCTTATGCCTTTCTTGACGGCTTCCACTTCTCTGCCTGCCGGCGTGAAATCCCGGCCTTCAACGTCCGCAGTCGTCAGTATCTTTGTGGGCGAGACCTCCAGCTTTATCGGGTCGGTCTTCGCAACAACATACTGACCCTTGTCCACGTCGAAATAAACAAGCGGAATTGAGGGTATCTCGGTGACTTTATCATTGGCGGGTCTTATCGTCTGCGTAAAAACCTTAAGAGCGTTTTCTACGGTCGGTGACGATTTCTGCGAAGGCATTTTGAAATTTTCAGAAAGCCCGCTGATTTGTTCCAGCTCGGGCCATTGAACGGGCTTAAGATATTCGCCCCCCACTTTAATTGTCAGTGTAATCGGGTCGCCGACACTAACTTTGGTTGGAACGGCGGAAGCGGAAATCATATATCGGCCAACCAGCCCGTAAAAACCATTCGGCTTATCCTGCTGAGGCAAAGCCAGAACGGAAAGTTTTAGCGGTTGCGCGCTGACCGAAAACCGCTTGTATTGAACGTTGTTACTTTGGAAAAAATCATCGAAGAAACTGTCCCTTGAACGTGCCCGCCCTACCGCAACATCAGCCGAAACCGAAGGCGTTCCCAAATCGACATCGCCTGAGTGTTTCGGTATCAGAACCTTGCTGAACGTCAAAAGGATTGCCTCTCTGCTTCTGCGGTTCACCCTGTATTGCTTCGTGGCTTCATTGTCCTCAACGTAAAAGGCGTCATTAGTAAGGGCCGGCATATCGAACTGGTAATCGCCTATATTGGAATAAACATAAAATTTCACCGTCAATATTACGGGCTGCCCGGCGTAACATTTTTCCTGTGACAGCGTTACTTCAAGTTCGAGCTGGTCCGTCGTCCCGGGCTTAACAACGGTCATCACAATCTCATTGGTCTGGTATTGTTTGCCGTTCACCGTTACTGTAACAGTGGGGATATGCATAATTCCCGCCGGTCCTGCGGTAAGCACATAATTCATTACATACCGTTTGACAACATTTGTGGTGGTTCGGCCGTTAACAATGCTTATAGATGTCTGCGAGTTGTTCCCACCGCCTGCGCCTCGCGGCTTGAAGGCCGCCATTGGTGACAGGTCCGCCTGGCATGGCTGGTCGTAGCCGTCTATTATTATCTGGTAGGTAAAATTATCGCCCGCATAAACATCCCTGGATGTATCCACGTTAGCAGACACACTTATATCCGCTGCGCTTGCATCCCAAACAGCGAATGCCGCTATTATTACCGTAGATATGTAAATCCAGCGTTTAATCATTCTACCAATCTTTATCGACGTTCTGGAATCCCGGACTTTGCATCATTTGACGCTGTTCTTTTTGCTTCTGCTCTTTGTCGAGTATTTCTTCGGCTGTAGTATCGGGGGCAGCGGCCTGCTGTTCCTGCTGCTGCTCTTGTTGCTGTTGCGCCTGATTTGGTTCCTGCGGCTGGTTGGGTTCCTGCTGGTTTTGCTGCTCTTTTTGCTGCTGTTGGTTCTGGTTCTGCTGGTCAGACAGCGACTTCAACGCTTTTTCAATATCCTTAGCGGCCTCATCCTGCGACTTTTTCCCGCCAGCAGCATCGGATTTTTTGAGTTTTTCGGCAGCGTCTTTCTGCTTATCAGTTGCTTTTTCAAGATTCTCGGCCGCCTGCTGTTGTTTCTGGTCGGCATTATTTGGGTCATTTTGCTGCTGCAGTTGCTGCTTAACCTGCTCGGTGCGGTCTTTGAGGGCTGATTGCTCTTTCGAGATTTCATTATAATCGGGCGACGGCTGCTGCTGTGCCTGCTGCGTCTTGCCGGCAAGGGATTTTTGCTGTTCGAGAAGCTGCTTGAGGTCATCCTGCGTTTGTTTCTGCTGTTGCTGCTGTTTTTGCTGTTCTTGTTTCTGTTTGTTAATCTGGTCTATGATGTCTTTTATAGTCAGACGCGCAACCTCGATATTTTTCGCGGCCTTTTCATTGGCGGGATTTATGTCCAGCACCTGGCGCCAGGAACCTATAGCGGTCTGCATATTCTCCACCGCCTTCTGCAAATCAGAATCTTTCAGTTTAGTCCCCTGCTTAAAGAAACAGTTGCCGAGGTTGTATTTGGCCTTTTCGACCAATTGCATATCCCTGCTCTCCGCGGCAACGGCTTTATAAAGGTCGATTGCCTGCTGAAGGTCATCGAGGCGGTAGAAACTGTCGGCCTTGTTGAACCGCGGCTCAATTACCTCTGACGATTCTGCCAGCGCGTGATCGTATCCGTCCGCCGCCTGTTTAAACTGTCCCTGCTTGTAAAGTTTGTTCGCCTCTCGCACGGCGCTTGCGGTCGATTCGGCGTACACCGGCCTGGCCGTAATCGACAGCAATAACAAAAGCAGAATTATCTCAAGCTTTTTTACGCTCACTTATTAGAACCTCACAAACCAGCAGCAAAATGCCGGCTAACAGAAATATCTGGAACCTCTCATCATAAGTAATCATCGTCGCCGATTCTGTCTCGCGCTTTTCTGCGGAGGCGACGATCTCTTTGTAAATCTTTCCTAAATCCAGGTCTGTCCCCGGCTCAATACCAATATACCTTCCGCCATTTGTCGCCGCGGCAACCTTGCGAAGCGTGTCTGCGTCAAGTTTCGACCATACTTCCTGTCCCTTATATTTCAAAAACGTCGTCCGGCCATCGGGACCTGTGATTGGTATGCGTGAGCCCTCGGTTTCGTTACCCAGGCCTATCGCGATTATCCTTATGCCCTGGGCCGCGGCTTTTTGCGCCGCCTCGACGGGGAAACTGTCGTGGTCTTCGCCGTCAGTGATAAGTATCAGGTCTTTATATTCACGCGACTGCTTATCGAACACTTCTTCCGTCGCCTTGCGAATTGCGTCTCCTATATCCGTACCACCTTTCGTATCGCTTTCGGTTGAAATGTCCGCGAGGACCATTCTCACAAATGCGTAATCCTGCGTGAGGGGACATTTTACGGCGGAGCTGCCCGCAAAGGTAATAATCGCGATTCTGTCGCCGCCGAGCTGTTCAAGAAGGTCGCCGATTGCAATTTTGGCCCGTTCGAGCCGGTTTGGTTTAATGTCCTCTGCCAGCATAGAACGAGAGGTATCCAGCAAAATCACAACGTCCCTGCCCCGGCCTTTTATCTCCAGCGACCTTGGATTCCATCTTGGTTCAGTAATCGCTATGACTATGGCCGCAAACGCACAAAGCAAAAGGGCCGCTTTGAGGATTTGCCTTTTCAAGCTCACAGTGACGTTGATTTGCCTGAGCATTTCCATGCTCGCCAGGACTTTCAACGCCGCCGTCTTTCTCCAGAAACACCAGGCGTAAACCGGCACTAAAACAACGGGTATTATAAACAGCAACCACAATGCTTTGTCGTTTCCAAGATTCATAATTCAAAAAACCTCTTACGGAATCTTTCTGAATATTGTGCAGCCGGCCAGCATCTCACAAAGAAGGATAACCACGGCCGCCAGTGTCCAGGGACCGAATTTTTCAGCGTATTGCGTGTACTGAACCGACTTGACCTCGGTTTTTTCAAGCTTGTCTATTTTTTCGATTATTTCGCGCAGGGCCTGTGCATCATCCGCCCTGCCGTAAAAACCGCCTGTGGTTTCGGCAATAGCTTTCAGCAGCGGCTCATCGAGGTCCTGCTCGACGGGCATTTTGAATGTCCCCATCATTGTCTGAACCGTTGCGAAGGCCTGACCTGAGCCGATACCGACAGTGTAAATTTTTATGCCCCATTTTTTTGCCATTTCCGCCGCCTGCATCGGGATATATTGGCCCATATTATTTCGGCCGTCGGTGAGCAGGATAATCGCCTTGCTTTTTATCTTGAAGTCGGCCTTTTCAGCCGTTGTTAATATGCCGGCTTTATTAAGCTTTTTATTCCTTTGCTGAATCTCCTGCTCGGCTTTCTGCAGCCGGGCAGCAGCTAATGCTACCGCGTCACCTATTGCCGTGCCGTCTTCACTCCGCAGCCGGACAATACCGGTATTCTTCAAAAATTCCAGCAGAACGTTATGACTCAGCACAAGGGGACAAACCGTATCGGGGTATCTTGCGAAGGTAACAAGGCCGAGCAAATCGCCGCTCCTGCCGGCCAAACCCTCTTTACCCATTATAAAATCGGACAGCACCTTTTTAAGCGTCTCCAGCCGATTGAGTTTCTGGCCGTAGTAGTCCATCTCTGTGCCCATACTGCCTGAATGGTCAACGACGATTTCAATAGCAACCCCCTCGGTGCTTATTTCCGACAGTACTGTGCCTTTGCGAGGCCTGGCCAAACCGATTATCAATAACGCCAGGCAAACAAGCCGGGCGATAACCAGTAAAGGCCGCAACCGCACACGCCACGAAACGGGACAATCCCGCACGGCGTTCAATGATGAGAACGTCACCGCAGCCGTCTGTTTCTTGCGCAGCATCAGCCAGCCCAGCAAAGGGATAAGCAGCAGAAGCAATAATGCCAAAGGAGAATATAACTGCATCTATATCCCTCCCCCGCCTCGGCTCACCTGACGTGAGGCAGGTGAGACGGGTCCGCCTGCCATCCCCCTGTCGGTTACATCTATCTGCCTGGCATCGGATTTTGTCTGCTCAATAACGTTCTTCGCCAAATCAAACGTGTGCTGAATCTTCTCATTAGTCGGGCTGTGTTTTGCAAACTTGACGAGGTCGCAGTGCGTGAGAAATTCAGCCAGGGCTTTCCTGTCAGCTTCCGAAAGGACGCCGGCATCCCTAATCTCGAATAAAAATTCCTCCGTGGTTCGTTCCGGCGCCTTCAGCTCAAATCTGTCTTCAATATAATGCCGCAGAATGTCGCTTACGCCCTCGTAAAATTCCTTGATTTTCCCCGCCTTTATTAAGTCCTTTTGGACAAGCAATTGCAGACGGGCATAAGCAATTTCGTGTGCTGGTTTGAAAATCCTTATAGATTCTTTGGTTTTCTTCCTGCGGAAATACAACCACACCCCCACTGCCCCGCCTACAACCGCAACAACCGGTAAAAGCCACCACAAAACCGTCTTCGTCGGCATATCGACAACGTCTTCGATATCCGCTATCGACAGTTTTCCCCGCTGTTCACCCAAAAGCGATACCACTTCAATATCAACCGGCTCGGTCATAAGCTCGTATGTCTTACCCGCCTGCTCGTTGACATCGCGAAACTCAAATGTAAAAGCGGGAATCGCGAACTTGCCCGACAAAAACGGCTCAAGACGATAGCGATATGTGCTGACAACGTTGTTGTTCGCGTCGAGCCGACTGCCCATGTTCTGCCAGTCAACAATGCCGAAATTCTCAAGCACTTTGTCAACCTTTGGCATATTCACATCGTAACCTGAGCCGATAGCGGTCTCAAATTCGAGCCAGAGAGTGTCTGCGATAGTAATTTTGCTTTTATCAACGCGGATATGCACCGTCATAGGCCCCTGCTGATATGATTTGTTAATTTCAAAAACGGGTTTTTTAGCGGCAACCGTTCCGGTTTTTTTACACCCGATGCCGCTAAACAAAAGCGCACAAGTCACAAACGCACAAGTGCACAAGTAACTTATGCTCCAGTGCTCTTTTGCTCTTGTACCCTTGTGCTCTTGTGCTCCGGTAAACATCTCAATAACGCCTGTGCCTTTGATGGAAGAATTGTATTAAATCGTTTATGTATGGTTTGCCGGTACTTATACTTATGCAGTCAACGTTAATCGAACGAAGCAATTTCTTCAACTGGCTGAACCGCTCTGCGCTCGCGCCTTCGTACTGTCTGCGGAAATCACTGTTCGACGTATCAATAGTAATTATCTCGCCGGTTTCTGCGTCCGTAAATTCGATAATCCCTGCCTTTGGCAGCGTCAGTTCAGCCGGGTCGCTTACGCAAACCCCGACACAATCGTGCCGTTTGTTCAATAAGCTTAGAGATTTTTTAAAATCCGCCTGCGGTGAGCTTGTCGAATCCGCCTGAATGAAATCTGAAACCACAAAGACAACTGCTCTTTTCCGCGCGACCATAGCGATATAATCAAGAGCAAGCGGTATATTGGTTTGTTTCTTGGGCGTCTGGAAATAAAGCAACTCGCGAATCAATCGAAGGACGTGTCCGCTGCCCTTCTTAGGCGGTATGAACAGCTCAATCTGGTCGGTGAAAATCAAAAGCCCTACTTTGTCGTTATTTTTAGCTGCCGCAAACGCCAGCACCGCGCAAAATTCCGCCGCAAGCTGATTCTTGGTCTTGTCTAATGTTCCGAACCGGCCTGACGCACTCAAATCGACGGCGAAAATCACCGTCATCTCACGCTCTTCGACGAATCGCTTGATGTATGGCTTGCCTGTCCGGGCGGTAACGTTCCAGTCAATCGTGCGAATATCGTCGCCGGGCATATACTCGCGGACATCTTCGAATTGCATCCCCCTGCCCTTGAAGACGCTCTCATACTGGCCCGCGAAGCTGGCGTTCACAGCACGCGACGTGTAAATCTGAATCTGCCTGACTTTTTTTATCAATTCCTGTGGAATCATTGCTGCAATCCGCAATCCCAAATCAGAAATCCGAAATTATTTTATGGCACTTCGATATTGTCAAAAATGGTCTGGATTATGTCTTCGCTCTTCTTGTCTTCCGCCTCTGCCTCGTAGCTGACAATAACCCTGTGCCGCAGGACATCCATCCCGATACTCTTAACGTCCTGCGGGGTAACATAACCACGCTGCTGAACAAACGCGTGCGCCTTGGCTGCGACGGCCAGATATATCGTCGCGCGAGGCGAAGCGCCGTAGTTAATCATATTGGTAAGTTTCAAGCCGTACTTCTCCGGCTCTCTGGTGGCTGTAACTATATCAACGATGTAATCCTTGATTTTATCATCAATGTATATCTCATCGACAACCGCTCTGACCTCCGCAATATCTTTGGGGCTGATGACCGGTTTTATATCGAACTTCTTGTCCGTAACCGCCATCCTGTCAAGAATCTGCCGTTCCTCGGTTTTATTGGGGTAATTGACCTTGAGCTTGAGCATAAACCGGTCCAACTGCGCCTCCGGCAATGGATATGTACCCTCCTGCTCAATCGGGTTTTGTGTTGCCAGTACCATAAACGGCGCCGGCAGCGGGTGGGTCTCTTCGCCGATTGATACCTGCCTTTCCTGCATCGCTTCGAGCAGCGCGCTTTGCACCTTGGCTGGCGCCCTGTTGATTTCGTCGGCGAGTATTATATTGGCAAATAGGGGACCCTTGCGCGTATAAAACTGGCTGTCGGATGCGCGATATATCTGGGTGCCAATCAAATCAGCGGGAAGCAAATCAGGCGTAAATTGTATCCGCCTGAACTCAGCGTTTATCGCCCTGGCCAGTGTCGTTACCGCCAACGTCTTTGCAAGACCGGGGACCCCCTCCAGCAGTATATGGCCATTAGACAATAGCCCTATAAGCATCCGTTCCAGCATGTACCGTTGGCCAATGATGACCTTGTCTATCTCCGAAAATAACGCCCTGACAAACTCACTTTTCTGCTGAACCAACGCCCCTATTTGCTTGACATCAGTCGCCATAGAAAACTCTCCTGTAAATACTATCTGTTCATCAATAAAATCAACCTAATCGGGGTCTGCAAAAGACCCCTGTATGGGTAAAAACTAACAAAAAATTTACGTCTGACTAATAAAAAAGTTCGGCCAAAGAGGCAAAAAACTCCAATTTTCAATGCCTTTTCAGCTACCTTTCAGCATAATCATCGCTGAAAAATCGAGTGACAGATTACTTCATTTGTCCGACACAATCAATCACCTCGCGGTTTATATCTTGCAATAGCAGATATAATTTTTGTCAGGAACAAATGCAAAATGACAAACTTTCGATACAATGGCAGCATAAATATACCAGGAGACGACAAGACAGTGTTATGGCCGGATGTACAGCTAATAAAGGTAAGTACGAGAAATGAGCGGATTATTTTACAACATAGGCAAGATGCTCGCCCCACATGTTCGCAAAGCCAGGTGGGTATGGCAGTCAACGGCAGGCAGTGAAGCTGACGCGATACGGCTCGAACATGACGTCGGCCAAGATTTGACGCGCGGTATCAGGCAGCAGTTAAAGCTTGACCCCGACCCGCAGATTGCAAACCTGTTGAACGAGATCGGTTCCCGGCTGGCTGGGCGCGTCGCCAACAAACTCCGAACCTTCAGCTTTGAAACTTTCGAAGGCGGCGAACCCAATGCCTTTGCTTTGCCGGGTGGATACATTTTTGTGAGCCGGTCACTTGTGGAACTATGTAAGCAGAATCAGGACGAGGTTGCGTTCATCCTTGGGCACGAGATGAGCCACGTAATCAGGGGACATGCAATGGACCGTATCATTACTAACTCAGCAATTGCTCTCGGGAGCAGGTTTATATCTGCTCGCGGCCCCATTACAGGATTGCTGAATACGGTGGGCGTCAAGCTCATTGAAAGCTCCTATTCCCAGGAACTGGAGATGGAAGCCGACAAGCTGGGAGCACTTCTGGTTGTCGCCGCCGGCTACAATCCCAAAGCTCCAGCGGCCTTATTATCTCGCCTGGCCAAACTAAGCCCATCCGGCGTTGAATCCGGTTTTGGCCATTACTTTTCTTCTCACCCATCTTTAAATCTTCGAATTCAGAATATCAGCTAATCTGGCACCCGCGTAATGCAGGGACGTTGACCAATTTCAACAAAGTACGCTGTTTGTAAGGTCAGGTGTACTCAATACTTAACGTCGGATGAATTTTTACATAGTAAGACGTTAAGCACAAAAGAAAACGCCTTGTCAGCGATTGTCACTGACAAGGCGGCAAACGAGGCCGAAGGGGCTCGAACCCTCAACCTTCGGATCGACAGTCCGATGCTCTAGCCAATTGAGCTACGGCCCCGAATGAGCATAACTATACCGGGTAAAACGAGAGGTGTCAATCGTTTTAGCCGGCGGTTTTTACATTCTTGCGTTAGCTTGAGGCCTGCGGAGCTGGGGCTGGGATTTGGACGCCCTAATGTTCTCCTGGAGAATTTTCATCGCCTTTTTGACGTCGGCGACCTTGAGAATACCTGTGGTTCTGCCGCCTTTGGCGCCCGCGGTGCAATAGGCGTAGGATATGTTGATATGGTTGACGGCAAGCTTTTCAGCGACTACGGCAAGAGCGCCCGCCTTGTTGTCGAGGTTGACGCAAAGGACTTCGGTTTTGTTAACAGGAAGATTGGTCTTGCCTAAAATCTGTTCGGCCAGGTCGGCATTATCAAGGACGACCCTCAGCACGCCGTGTTCAACGGAATCCGTTACCGTCATAGCAATGATATTAATTTTGGCTTTGGCAAGCTCGCCGAGGATATGAGCAAGGACGCCGGGTTTGTTGACCATAAAGATGGAAAACTGAGTTGTTACGTACATAGTTTTGCCTCCTGCAAAAAAACTAAATGGAACGTTGCGCTTTTATCGCGCTTTCGGTATCGGGAAAGAAATCGAAAACCTGGTCGAGATTGGTAATTTTGAATACCCTGTGAAGCTGCGGGTTAATTCCGCTGATGAAGACCTCGCCGTTGTAAGAGGAAAG
>PLLM01000088.1 GCA_003141275.1 Phycisphaerales bacterium | reverse complement strand
ATAGCGAAGAACGTTCGGGCGGACATCCCGGTTGTGGGCGACGCTAAATATATATTGAGTGAAATGGTCAAGATGGTTGAGCACCGCGAACGCAAGGAATGGTTTACGAAGATTGCGCAGTGGAAAAAGAAATATCCGCTGGGTTACGACAGGAAATCGACGAATATAAAGCCGCAATACGTGATTGAGCAGGTTTGCGAATTGACGGGCGGTGACGCGATAATCACGACAGGCGTCGGGCAGCACCAGATGTGGACGTCGCAGTTCTACAAGTTCAAAAGGCCGAGGCAGTTTATCACTTCGGGCGGTCTTGGGACGATGGGTTTCGGTTTGCCCGCGGCGATAGGGGCGCAGATAGCGATGCCGGAGGCGACCGTTGTTGATATTGACGGGGACCACAGCTTCAATATGACGCTGACGGAGCTTAGGACGGCGGTTCAATATGAGCTGCCGATAAAGGTCTGCATTATGAATAACGGGTATATGGGAATGGTGAGGCAGTGGCAGGAGCTATTCTACGGCAAGCGATATTCGAAGAGCTACCTTGCGAACCCGGATTATTCTAAAGTGGCAGAGGCATTGGGCGCGGTAGGGATAACGGTCGAGAAGAAGGCGGATGTGCCGAAGGCGATTAAGAAGATGCTGACTGAGAAGATGCCCTGTGTTGTTGATTTCAGGGTTGAGCCGGAAGAGAACGTCTGGCCTATGGTTCCGTCGGGGAAGAGTTTACACGAAATGGATGGATTAGACCTTTTAGAGAGTATGGCGTAAGAAATGGGAATTTAGAATTAAGAATTTAGAATTGAGAAGTGAGATTCTTATGAAACATATAATAAGCGCGTTGGTTGAGAATAAGCCGGGAGTTTTGGCACATGTTTCGGGGATGTTCGCGGCGAGGGCGTTCAATATCGATTCGTTAGTCGTCGGCAGGACGGAGGACCCGCAACTCAGCCGGATGACGATTGTTGTGGTTGGCGATGACAGGGTGCTTGAGCAGGTTCGCAAACAGCTTGCCAAGATTATCCCTGTTGTTAAGGTTCAGGATTTTGCGGGTCAGGCGGTGGTTGCGCGTGATTTGATGCTGATAACTTTCGCTGCGCCGCCTGAGAAGAGGCCTGAGATAATTGCGCTGGTAGAGACCTTCAAGGGCAACGTTGTTGATATCGGGCAAAAGACCATAATGGTTGAGATAAGCGGGCCTGAGGAGAAAATCGAGGCGTTTATCGAGATGTGCCGGCCATACGGGATAAAGAACGTTGCGCGGACGGGGACTATCGCGATGCCGAGGCAGGAAAAGACGGCCGGCGGCGCCCCGGATGTTGCGGGCGAGGATTGAGAGCAAAAGTCATTGTTTGGGCTTTTCAGAACGGCCTTGGCGCTGTATAATCTCGGCCTGTGTTAACTATGGACAATTGTTTGGTCGTTTAGGATTAGGAGACAAGACGTGTTTAATCATCGCAAGAGTAAGGTTAAGAGGAATCGCAAGAGCGGATTTTTAGTGCGGATGCAGACGAGTAAAGGCAGGAAGATGATAAACAACAAGCGTCGGGCTGGCCGGTCGGTGAACGTGCGAAAAACCATGAAGTAAGGCAAATACAGCTCCCCGCCGTTTTGCTTTGCCTGCTGCCTCGACTTGCGTCGAGAGACGCAGAGGCAAGCAAAAGCGAAGCTGCGGGGGTAATTTAAGCAAATTAAGATAAGGAGAAAAAGACAATGGCGTTGAAGATGTTTTACGAGAAGGACGCGCCGCTTGCCCCGTTGAAGGGCAAGAAGGTTGCGACTATTGGTTACGGCAGTCAGGGTCATGCTCACAGTTTGAATCTGCGGGACAGCGGCATCGAGGTTGCGGTGGCGGAGTTGCCGGGCACGCCGAATTACAAGATAGCGATAGGGCACGGTTTTCAGCCGAGCGATATAAAGACGGCGATGGAAGGCGCTTCGCTGATTATCATTACGCTGCCTGATGTTGTGCAGGGTAAGCTTTACGAAAAGTTTATTAAGCCGAATCTTGTGCCCGGCCAGACGCTTGGTTTCTGTCATGGGTTCAATATTCATTTCAAATACATTATTCCGCCCAAGGGCAATAACGTTGTGATGATTGCGCCGAAGGGGCCGGGGCATTTAGTGAGAAGCGAGTTCCAGAAGGGCGGCGGAGTGCCGTGTATCGTGGCGGTAGAGAAGGACGCGACGGGCGATGCGCTTGCGACGGCTCTTGCCTGGGGTAACGGCATAGGCGGAGCGAGGGCGGGCATTATCAAGACGACGTTCAAGGAAGAGACCGAGACGGACCTGTTCGGCGAGCAGTGTGTGCTTTGCGGCGGCCTGTCTGCTTTGATAAAGGCGGGGTTCGATACGCTTGTCGCGGCGGGTTATCAGCCGGAGATTGCGTATTTCGAATGTATGCACGAGGTGAAGCTCATCGTTGATTTGATGTACCAGGGCGGGCTGAGCTATATGCGGTATAGTATTTCGGATACAGCGGAATACGGCGACCTGACACGAGGCCCGAGAATCATCACGTCCAAGACACGGGCGGAGATGAAGAAAATCCTCAAGGAAATCACCAGCGGCAAGTTCGCAAAAGAGTGGATGAAGGAAAACGCTACGGGCTTAAAGAAGTTCAACAAGCTCTATGAGAAGGATTACAACAGCAAGCTCGAAAACGTCGGGCGCAAACTTCGGAAGATGATGAAGTGGATTGACGTCAAGGAAGGCGTAAAACCTCGTTAAACAGCAACGGTTTCTCTGTCGCATTGTGTGCTGTGTAGTAGCTACAGAGACAGGTGCGCGGCTCGTAATAGTTGCGGGAACCGGAAATATAAGGGCGAAAATATGAAAGCGTTAAGAGCGGCGATTCTGGTGATGTGTTGTCTGGCAGCAGGTTGCGAGTCGTTTTTTGGATTTTTTGCAAAAGAGGGGCCGCCTTCAAATAAGGAGATATACTCGCTCTATCGGCAAACGATTCTCAAACAAAGCACAAGCGTGGATGTGCTGTCGGCTTTCGGGACGCCCAAATACGCGTTGTTGAGCCAGAGCAAGAGCATAGTCACCCTTTGCGGCGACAAGAAAGAGGGCAAGAAGATGTGGTTCAATATGGTTTCTTTCGATGAGACCGAGTTGATAGCCAAACGGAAATACGTTTTTGTTTCCGATGAGAGGCCGAAGCAGTTGTTCGTTGAGCCGTTGGAGGGCGTGGATTTTGGCTGTCAGATGGTTTTGTCGAAAGAGTTCCTTAATGAGCCATACGCCAACGAAAACGCCAGGCGCGTGGCGGCATTAAAACAGGTTAACGCAGATACCCTCAAGGACACAAGCGAGGTCGGCGCGGATAACTCGATGCTGAGTTTGTGCGGGATGATGGCGGGGCAGGGGATGGGGACAGTTCTTACCAAATTGAGCGGTTCGCCCGCGCTGGCAAGCCGTTTTGGCGAGCCGAATGGATTGGAGTTTGAACATACCAGTTTTGACAAAGGCCGGCTGCGGATGCTTATTGATAACGACATTGTGACGGTCAGGATGCAGCTCGGCTCATTCGCGAAACGCGGGAAGTTCGGTTTCGGCGGGCTGGGTGCGATGGATGATTAAGTGTTTTTTTGAAATTTCCGGGCTGATACATCGCAGGAAAATCAAAAGAGTGGGTCCGTAAGCCGAGTTTTGTTTTAGACGACCATTTATCTAGGCCAACCGTTACCGGTTGGCTCAAGCGACCTACCCGCCGGTATTGCCCGGGCCGGGCACCGGCTGCTTGGTCTTACAGGCGGTGGGGTTTGCCCTGCCGGAATTGTCACCAATTCCGCGGTGCGCTCTTACCGCACCATTTCATCATTGCCTGCCCCGATTGCTCGGGACATCGGCTGTGTATTTTCTGTGGCACTGTCCCTTCCCGATAAATCGGGAGGTGGCCGTTAGCCATCACCGCGCCCTGTCCTGCTCGGACTTTCCTCCGGCCCCGAAGAGCCAGCGGTCATCCGACCCACTCTTTTGATTTTCAATGTGCTATTTATAACGGATTATTTTGTTAGACCCTTTGCTCAAGGCAGGTAATCCGGTCTCATTATACCAGAAAGGCGATTATTATTCGCGTTTAATCTCGGTGTGTTTTTTGAAGGTTTCGTCGTTTGTGTCGGGGAAGTCGCTTCGGAAATGGACGCCGCGGCTTTCTTTGCGGGCCAGGGCGGATTGGGCAATAAGGAGGCAGACGGTGAGCATGTTCTGGAGTTCCCAGCCGGCGGGAGAGTCGAAGGCCTTATCCATAACATAACGCTGCCAGAAGCGAATCTGGTCGATGGCCTGC
Source organism: Phycisphaerales bacterium (assembly GCA_003141275.1). Lineage (GTDB taxonomy): Bacteria > Planctomycetota > Phycisphaerae > Sedimentisphaerales > Anaerobacaceae > Fen-1362. The sequence goes on along the minus strand of PLLM01000088.1, from coordinate 18,852 downwards.
CTCATTTCGGGCGATTTTCTGGTGATGCTTACGTTTCGCCACATAAGGGCCCTAAGGGAGTTTTTGACGTCGGAGGTATCGAGATGGCGAAGCTCGGAATGGGGGATTTGAAATTTGATTATCGACTGGCCGAAGTTGGCGGATTTTGGGGCTGCCGGCGTCTGGCCTGCGATTCTGCCGAAGACGAGACCCTCCAAAAGGGAGTTGCTGCCGAGGCGGTTTGCACCATGAAGGCCGGTTGAGGTAACCTCGCCGCAGGCGTAGAGATTTTCGATATTCGTTTTAGATGCGATGTCGGTTTTAACGCCGCCGACCATATAGTGCGCGCTGGGGCGAACGGGAATGAGGTCTTTGCTGATGTCGATGTCGAAGCTGTCGCAGAGTTCGCTGATGACGGGGAATCTTGTGGTGAAGTGCTGTTTGTTGAAGTGGCGTATGTCGAGATAGACGTGGGTGGATTTGGTTTTGAGCATCTGCGTGAGGATGGCCCTGCTGACGATATCTCGCGGGGCGAGTTCTGCGGCGGGGTTGTAGTCCTTCATAAACGCCCGGCCTTTGGTGTCGCGCAGGACGGCGCCTTCGCCGCGGAGTGTTTCGGTAATCAGGGCGCGTGATGCGCCGGCGATATACAGTGTCGTCGGGTGGAACTGGACGAATTCCAAATCCTGCAGAATTGCGCCGGCACGATAAGCAATCGCAAGGCCGTCGGCTGTTGCGCAGGAGGGGTTTGTGGTTTCACGGTAGAGCTGGCCCGCGCCGCCCGTGGCGAGGATTGTATTGAGAGCCCAGATTATGCGTGCGCCTTTTTCCTTGTGCCAGCCGATGACGCCGAGGCATTTGTGATTGTCTGTCAGCAGGTCTATTGAGAAAAAGTTTTCGATGATAGTGATATTTCGCTGTTGTCTTGCCTTTGCGATGAGGGTCTGGGCGATGATTTTACCTGTTTCATCGCCGTGGGCGTGGGCGATGCGCGGGTGACTGTGGCCGCCTTCGAGAGTGGTGGCGATATTACCATTAACCATATCGAAAGCGCAGCCCCAGTCGAGCAATTGCCGGATAAGCCCAGGTCCTTGGCGGACTACGAGGTCAACGGTTTTTTCATCGCTGAGTCCGCCACCTGTGCGCATTGTATCAGCGATGTGCGATTCGAATTTATCTGTTTTTTCGAGTACCGAGGCGATGCCTCCCTGTGCGTGCCAGGTGTTGCTGTCTTCGACGGTGCCTTTGGTGACGACAGTAACGGAGCCGTGCTGCGAGGCCTCGATTGCTGCGCGAAGGCCCGCGACGCCCGCCCCGATTACCAGATAGTCGGTCGATTGCTGGTGCGTGGTAACGGAGTCAATATCAACAAGATAGCGTCTGAAGTCCGACTGGAGCATTGAATAATCACCTTTTTTCAAAGAAAACAAGCGTTGCTAAAGTTAAGTTTTTAACGGTTACCTGTATTAAATTCGTTTGGAATTATGGTATTGTAACGATTCTTTGAGCGGTAGCAATGAAGGATTATTAATGATGGAATTGAATTTATTCGGTTGGGTGGTAGTGGCGTCGTGTGCGGTGATGGTGGGTATCAGCAAGACGGGGCTGCCGGGGATGGGGATACTGTTTGTGCCGCTGATGGCGATGGTGATGCCGGCGAAGCAATCGACGGGAATGGTGCTGGGGATATTGATTCTGGGGGATGTTTTTGCTGCGAGTTATTACCACAGGTCGGCGATGTGGCGTCATATTATCCGGCTGATTCCGGCGACGCTCGTAGGTATCGTCGCGGGATATTTTGTGATGAAGGTAATCAGCGATGCGCAGTTGAAGCCGATAATCGGCGTGATTGTGGTGGCGATGCTGGCGGTCAACTGGTGGCGCAATCGCAGGGGTGAGGATGTTCCGACAGAGTGGTGGTTTGCGGAGGTGATGGGATTTTTCGCTGGGCTGACGACTATGATGGCCAACGCCGCGGGGCCTGTGATGATTGTGTATCTGCTGGCGATGCGTTTGCCAAAGGTTGAGTTTGTGGGGACGAGCGCATGGTTTTTCTTTATCGTCAACTGGCTGAAGATGCCCTTCAGTATGCACCTCGGGCTGGTTAACGTTGAATCGGTAAAACTTGGCTTTATTATGCTGCCTTTTGTTATTGTAGGGCTGGTTTTGGGGATAGTAGCGTTGAAAAAGATGCCTCAGAAGGTATTCGAAATTACGATACAGGTTTTGGCTTTGGCGGCGGGGATTAAGCTGTTAGTGCCGGCGAATTGGTTTGCAAAATTATGGTTTTGACAGGATTATTAGGGATATGATGGCAAGGCCGGAAAATAGTAAGTTTGCCAGTGAACGCCAGCGGATGGTCGAGCANNGGCATACGCGGATTGTCCTTTGCCGATTGGGATGGGGCAGACGATTTCGCAGCCATATATCGTCGCACTTATGACGCAGGAGCTTCGGCTGAATCATTTCTGCGAGGTGCTGGAGATAGGTACGGGCAGCGGGTATCAGACGGCGGTCCTGGCGAAATTAGCGAAACGGGTTTACACGGTGGAACGGTTTGCGGATTTATCGGCGAAAGCGCAGGCAATTCTTGGCCGGCTGGGAATCGATAATGTTGAGTTTTATGTCGGTGACGGAAGCGGAGGATGGCCCGAAAAACGGACATTTGACAGGATTATCGTTACGGCTGCCGTGCCGAAGGTGCCGGGGCAATTGATTGACCAGCTTGGCGCGGGCGGGCTGATTGTCGTGCCGGTTGGCGCCGGCGGTGCGCAGGAGCTTATCGTGGGGACAAAAAAAGAAGGCAAGCTTATTGAGCGGGTGATATGTGATGTCCGGTTTGTCAAACTCGTCGGCAAACACGCGTTCGAGGAATGATGGTAAAGTAAAAAGCAAAAAGTAAAAGGTAAAAATATAATTTCAGATTTTAGATTGCAGATTGCGGATTGAAATTATGGATTCCCGCTTCCTTCGACAAGCTCAGGACGGGTTCGCGGGAATGACAAGATAACACGGATATGATAAATGGGTGAATTAGCTATAAAATCAAATAGTGATATTAAGTTGTCGATGCCGGTGCAGTTCCTCAAAGGAGTTGGGCCGGCAAGGGCGGAGATTTTTGCTAAACTGGGGGTTGTTACAGTTGGGGATTTGCTGGAATATTTTCCGCGTGACTGGGTATTTGCGCCGGAGCCGAAGAAGATAAGCCAATTGGAAACGGGTGAGACGGCGGCGATTGTGGGGCTGGTTGAGTCAACGGATTTTCAGAATTATCGCAGGCCGGCGATATTCGAGGCGATGGTTAGTGATGATACGGGGATTTGCCGGATAATATGGTTTAACGGCGGATACCTGCGTGACCAGTTGAGGCCCGGGCAAATGATAATGGTGTGGGGTAAGGCGGGGGAATATAAGCACCAGTTGCAGTTGACGAACCCGAAATTCCGAATAATTGAAGCAGCGACAAAAAAGGGGCCTGACCCCTTTTTCTTCAACGGTGGGGTGTATCCGGCGAGCGGCGGGCTGAGCAGTATGCAGATTAAGAAGATAATCAGGCCCGTGCTGGATAATCTCGGCGGACTCGTCGGCGAATTCTACGACGATGAGTTTCTCAAAAAAGCGGAACTGATAAAACGCAAAGACGCGTTTGGCTGGATTCATCTGCCTCCTGATGAGGGTAAACTCGCAAAGGCGAAGCGCCGGCTGAAATTCGATGAACTGTTTTTGATGCAACTGGGGCTTGCGCTTCGCAGGCACAGGAACAGCCAATTCGCCTCGGCGGTCGCGATGAAATCGTCCGATGAAATCGACAGGCGGATTCGGAAGCGATTCCCGTTTTTGCTTACCGAAGACCAGGATAAGACGATAGCTGAAATAGTCGCTGATATGCAAAGGCCGATACCGATGAATCGACTTTTACAGGGGGACGTCGGCTCAGGCAAGACGGTGGTTGCTCTTTACGCGACGCTATTGGCGGTGGCGAACAAGACGCAGGTTGCGATTATGGCTCCGACGGAGATATTGGCGAACCAGCATTTTATAAGCATCGAAAGGTATCTGCGCAATAGCGACGTAAAACGAGTAATGATTGCGGGCGGCCTGATGGGCAAAAAGAGGGATGAAGTTCTCAAAGAGGTAAAAGCAGGCGATATTGATATTGTTGTCGGGACGGTTGCGCTATTGGAAAAGGATATCGAATTCAAAAAACTTGGCTTGGTTGTGATTGATGAGCAGCATAAGTTCGGCGTTCACCAGCGAGCGGAGTTGCGCAAGGACGGGACGCCTCATTGCCTTGTTATGACTGCCACGCCCATTCCGAGGACTTTGGCGATGACGGTTTTCGGGGATTTGGATGTATCGATAATTAAACACAGTCCGCCTGGGAGGGGGGCGGTGGTTACGCGATGGGTCGCACCGGAAGACAGGCCCAAGGCATACGAATTTATCCGCGAGCGATTGCGCGCAGGCAAACAGGCGTATTTTGTATATCCGCGTATAACGGGCATAGAGGAGGAAGGGGACATAAAGGCGGCGACCGACGGCTGGCGAGAATTGTCGAAGGTGTTTGGCGAGTTCAAGGTCGAATTGCTGCACGGGCGGATGAGCTCGGCTAAAAAGGAGCAGGTAATGACGGAGTTTCGCAGGGGGAAAATAAAGGCGCTGGTTGCGACGGTGGTGATAGAGGTCGGCGTGGATATTCCCAACGCGACTATAATGGTTATCGAGGGTGCTGATGACTTCGGCCTGGCACAACTGCACCAGTTGCGGGGGCGAATAGGCAGGGGGACGGACAAGTCGTTTTGCTTTTTGTTTGCGGATAAAGAGACGGAGAACGAAGTTGCGAAAAGCCGGCTTGAAATGATGGAACGAAGTAATGATGGTTTTGAGATAGCCGAACACGATTTGAAACTGAGAGGCCCCGGAGAGCTTTTCAGCACGCGGCAGCACGGCCTGCCCGATTTGAAAATCGCTAATATCATCGACGATTATGATTTGTTGGTTATGGCTCGACGCTGCGCATTCGAGCTTGTATCAGCCGACCCTATGCTTACTGTTCCGACGCACAGGAATATCCGTCAGTCGCTGATAACCAAATTTGGCGATTCATTAGGTCTTGCGGATGTTGCTTAGTGAGTGAAGCAATATTGTAAAAGATTACTTTTTTCTGTATTTTCGCAGGAGGTCGAGGAGGTTTTGCATATCATCGGGCAGGGGGGCTTCGAAGGATACAATCTTTTCGGTTGTTGGGTGTTTGAAGGAAATAGTCCAGGCGTGGAGTGCGCAGCGGGCGATGATAGGGTCTTCAGGGGTTAGTTTGGCATCTTTTAACTGCCAGGGATAGACGGGTTTGCCGCCATACATATCATCCGCGACGATGGGGTGCTTGATATGGGCGAGGTGGACGCGAATCTGGTGGGTTCGGCCCGTTTTGGGGGTGAGTTTTAAAAGTGAGAAGCCGCGAAAACTTTCGAGGACTTCGTAGAAGGTGATTGCCTCTTTGCCTTTGCCGGCTTCGGGGCGGACGGCATATTTATATCTGAATTTTGTATTGACGCCGAGCGGGGCGTTTATGCGGTCTCGCGTGAGTTCGGGGGTGCCGTGGACGATGGCGATGTAGCTTTTTTGGACGAGCCGGTCGTGAAACTGCCTTGAGATTTTCCACTGCGCGACTTCGTTTTTTGCGAGAATCATTACGCCCGTGGTGTTTCTATCCAAGCGGTGGACGATGCCCGGTCGAAATTCGCCGAGGGCTATGGGGAATTTGGCGTCGTCGGCTTCGGAGTCATCTTCTTCATCTTTATCTTCGTCGGTTTCAGCGGCACCGAGGTGGAAGGCGAGGGCGTTTGCGATAGTGCCGCTGGTGTTGCCTCGTGCGGGGTGGACGAGTATATCGGCGGATTTATTGATGATGATGATGTCGTTGTCTTCGTGGAGGATATTGAGCGGTATATCTTCGGGCGGGATTTCTGTTTTTGGCAGTTCGGGCAGTGTGATTTCGATGAGGTCATTGGGATTGAGTTTTAAGCTTGGTTTGGCCTGCTTGCCGTTGACCTTTACGCCGCCCGCCTTGATGACTTCCTGGAGCATTACCCGGCTGTAGTTGGAGTATCGCCCATGGAGATATTTATCGAGCCGGCGTTCCTGCAGGGCACTGCCGACGCGAAGCGTGAGGTCTGTATCCTTATTCGGCATTTCGCGCGATAATCAATTCTGGGCCGGAGCGTTCGGCTCGCGGATGACCGGAACCTGCATCTGTATCTTTGGTCTTGGCATTGGCTTTAGGACCAGTTTTTCAGTGAAGGAGTCCATCGCGACAAGCCGTTGTTTCGCGGCTGCTGCCGGGGCGATACCTTCGTACGCGGCGCCGGTTGCCACCTCCTGGTACAGTTTTCTCGCTCCATCAGGATTGCCAAGTTCTTCCTCGCATAAACCCAGGCCGACTTTGGCGAGGGCTTCGAGGGATGGATTGGGGCTTCGCTTCAGATATATATCGAGCGCTTTGGTGTAGCTTTCTTTCGCCTTGCCTATCTGGGTAGCAATGTCCTGCTGACTGACAGAGCCGAAACGGAACTGAAGTTCCGTTCGCATGATTTCAGCGCTCTTGATGAGGGCCATCGCGGCAACTGCGTCGCTGGAGGTGGTTTTGGCGATACCGTCGAAGCTGTCCGTAAGGTTTAAAAGGGTGAAGGCGTTGTCTTCACCCCTTGTTTGTCTCTGGGCGATATACGCCTTTTGCTGCGGCAGTTGCGACAGCAGCGAGGTCAGATTGTTTTGTTCGCGTGCGGCCACCACCGTCTTTTGGTAGCGGTAGTAGAAAAGCGAGGCGAGGACGAGAACGACAACAACCGTAACGTAGATTATCATTCTGAGGTTCTGGTTGGCCCAGGCGGGCAGATTGCCAAGCCATGCGGCCAGTTCGTTGGTTTTTAAATCGTGGCGATGTTCGGCCTTCATTTTATTCTCCGTTCAAACAATTTTTCAATAAGCGATTACCACTGTCGGTTAAGTAGAGCAACCATTCTACCAAAGGTCGTTTTATGTTGCAACGGCTGTGGGGCGGATGTAGAATTAAAACTTTATGTTGAAAAGGACTTCAAGGATGACAATGGTCCGTAGGTTTCCGCGATCAGGAACAGGTATTTTGGTTTGCGCAGTGATGTGCGTTGTTGTCGTTTGCGGGTCGCGGAACGGGCTTGGGGCTCGTGAAAGCACGGCCCCCGGCCAAGGACGTGCAGGGGCAGGCAAGACAGCCGTGCCGCAGGGATTAGAGGGAATTTGGGACCCCGCCAGGTATATCAGCACCGATGAGATTAAACCGGGTATGGAGGCATATTGTCTGACGGTTTATAAAGGGACGGCGGTCGAGAAGTTTGGCGTTGAGGTGCTGAGCGTTGTTCACGATTTTATGCCCGGCAGGGACGCCATATTAGTTCGCGGGACCGATGAGCGGTTTATTCACACGGGGCCTGTTGCGGGATGCAGCGGCTCGCCTGTTTATATCGATGGCCGGCTGGCGGGGGCGCTGGCGATGGGATGGCAATTCAGCAAAGACCCCCTGTATGGTGTTACGCCGATTGCGGATATGCTTCGTGCGGGAAGCGTTGCTAATCAGGCCGGCGGAGAATCTTTGAACGATGGGCCTGGCCTTGCGTTGGATTTCTCCCAGCCGATTGATTTTACGCAGATTGAAAAGAAGGTTTTGTCGCCTGTGTCTTCATCGCATGGGGGATTCGCGGGTGTGTCGGTTTTACCCTGCCCGATAGTTGTTTCGGGGATGCCGGAGTCGGTAACAGGTGATTTGGATGAGTTGCTGCGGCCTTTGGGATTTATGGTTGTATCCGGCGCGGGTGGGGGTAAAGCAGCAGACGTCTGCGATATTAAGCCGGTTCCCGGCGCGTGCCTGGCAGTGCCGTTAGTTACTGGTGATATTACCATTGACGTTGTCGGAACTGTTACCGAGGTGCGGGGCGACGATATTTACGCCTTCGGACATTCCTTTTTGGGTTATGGGCCTGTGGATTTACCAATGGCGATGGGCGAGATTCATACGGTTGTGTCGAGTGTGATACGTTCGTTTAAGGTGGGGACATCGGTGAATGTGATAGGCGCGTTGAGGGCGGATGAATCAACGGCGGTTCGGGGCAAAATCGGGGCTAAGGCAAGGATGATTCCGCTGACGGTGAGCGTGAGCCGGTATAACGACAGCCGGCCGAGAAAATATAACTGCCGGATTGCCGATAATCGCATGCTGACGCCGCGGCTGTTGCGGGCGGTTGTGATGAGCGCGGGGCTTTTTCAGGGCGAGATGCCGCCTGATAATACGGTTTCCTATAAGGGCGCTATCGAAACGGACGGGGCGGGAACGATTGTGTTTGATAATGTCTCGACGGGCGAAGGTTTGAACGAGGCAGTGCGTGACACTATCAGCCCCCTTGGTTTGCTGATGAATAATCCCTACAGGCAGGTTCGGATAAAATCAATTAACGTGGATTTGGACATACGCGAAAAGGACATCTCCTCAGCTATATGGTCTGTTGGGTTGTCCGGCTCCCGCGTTAAACGGGGCGATAATCTGGACGTGGAGATTGTTACAGAGTCGGTGCGAGCGCAGAAACAAAAATACAATTTCAATTTTACCGTGCCGGAGAACACCCCTGCGGGGACATATCAGCTGATTATCTGCGGCGGGTTAGAATATGAGGATTTTTTGAGAAAGGCGGTCCCGCACAGGTTTGCCCCTGAGAATTTCGATACGATGGTTGGTGTAATTAACAGGATTTTGGCGGTAGGCAGGGACGAGCTTCATTGTGTTCTGGTTTTGCCTGCGGGAGGGGTGGCGCTGGAGCAGGCGGAGCTGCCCGAGCTGCCGGCGACAAAGGCGATGGTTCTCGGCGATTCGAGAAGGGCCAATACTATGCAGGTATATCCCGGCTGGATTGATAAAAGCGTGCGGACGTCAACGATAATAGTGGATAAGAAGATTATGAATGTGACGGTGGAACAGTGATTAAGAATAAAAAAACAGTGTGCGTTTTAGCGGTGTTGCTCCTGGTATGTTTCCCTGTTTCTCTTTGTAGTGCGGTGACGAGCAAGGTTATCCGTCATAACAGCAGCAGAGAATTTGAAAAAGGCGAGACGAATGACGTGGTAATCGGCTCACGCGGGACCATACAATTAGGCAGGCGTTCAGAAATTCTTGTGAAGCAATTTGATGACGTCTGGTCAATCAACAGCATCGTTTCAATCGGAGATACGGTGTATGTGGGGACAAGCCCCAACGGCGGGGTTTACTCATTCGGTGCGGGCGGGCTTAAAAAGATTTACGCGGCGAAATTGACCAAAAAGGAGCGTCCAAAAGACAGTAATGACCGTGATGTCAATGAGCCGAACGACCCAAATGCCGTTAGGCAGGACAGGCACCTTGCAAATGAGCATATTTTCGCGATGGCGGCGGATGCGTCGGGTCGTCTTTTAGTAGGCATAAGCGGGCAAAGATGCGCGTTATGCCGGCTGGAAGGCGGCGAGTTGAAGACCATTTTTGAGCCGAACGACGCGAATTACATATTTGCGATATCGGTGGATAAGGGCGGGGGGATTTATCTGGGGACGGGGCCGAAGGGTAAAATTTATCGGCTCGATTCTTTGGGAAAACACAGCGAGGTTCTGTATGACAGCACCGACAAGAACATACTTTCGCTGGCACAGGGGCCTGATGAATTCATTTATGCGGGCAGCGATAGCCGCGGGCTTATTTACAGGATAAACCCGAAGACAAAAGAGGCCGCGATTTTGTATGACAGTGAGCAGCAGGAAATAACGGCCCTGGTGTTCATGGGCGAGGAACTGTATGCGGCGGCTACGTCGGCCAACGCGGTTGGGGCCGAGGCGAAATTTGCCGCGCAGGCACCGCAGGCGGGTCGTCCTGAACAGCAGGAAGAGGAAGGGGAAGGGGACGGGGATTCGGACGAGGGAAGTGACGGCGGTTCGACTACGCATACCACAGGCGGGACGAAACTCCAGATTGCCAATACCAAAGAGCTGGCGGGCGAACAGCAGGCGGAGCATAAAATGCCTGTAGCGAGGTTGCCAAAACCTGCTCAGGCGAGCTATATTTATAAGGTTACAAAGGACGGCTTTGTTACGGATGTATTCAATGAGTCAGCGGTATTTTTCTGCTTAGCGACACAGGGTAAAGAGCTTTTGGTTGGAACAGGCAATAACGCCCAGCTTTTTGCCGTGGAGCCGAATTCAGAGGAAAATGCGGTTGTTTTTGAAGACCGGCAGGCGTCGCAGATTACGGCGGTCGCTGTGGCCGGTGATAATGCGTATATCGGGATGGCGAATCCAGCCCGGCTGGTAAAGCTGGGAAAGGTATTTGCTCGTGAGGGTGTATATAAGTCGGAGCTTGTTGATGCGGGCCAGCCGGCGAAGTGGGGCAAACTTCAGATTGAAGCCGACGTGCCGCAGGGATGCAAGGTGCTGATGGCCTGCCGTAGCGGCAACGTTAAAGACGTAAACGACAAGAGTTTTTCAAAATGGACGGAGCCGAAAGAGGTTACTGGCCCTGCGCAGCTTGATTGCCCCGTGAACAGGTTCTGTCAGTATAAACTCGTGCTATGCGGCAGCGACGGCAAGGTAAGCCCGGTGGTGCGTGAAGTCGCGGTAGCATCGGCTGTCCCCAATCTGGCGCCGAGGGTTGAATCGGTGGATGTTACGCGGATGGAAGGGCCGGGTAAGAACGGCAAGTTCAAAATCAACTACGAGACAAAAGACGATAACGGCGACAAGCTGATTTACAAGATAGATATCAGAAAGGTCGGCAGAACCGGCTGGATTCAGATAAAGGACGCGGTCGAGACCGGCAGCTTTGAATGGGACGGAAGAACGGTCGAGGACGGCAGATATGAAATAAGGGTTACGGCAAGCGACGAGAGAAGCAATACGCCTGAGACAAAACTAACCGGCAGCAGGGTGAGCGATGAGGTAGTTGTTGATAATACGCCGCCTTCGGTTACGAAATACAAGCTCGAAAAGGCAGGCAAAAAAGTTACAATAAGGGTTACAGTCAGTGACGGGCTAAGCGCGATAGGCAAAGTCGAGTACACGGTCGATAGCGACGCCAACTGGATTGGGATTGTGCCGGATGACCTTATTTATGATACTACGAGTGAGGACTTTACGATTCTGGTGGAAAAACTGTCGGCTGGTCAGCACATAATTTCGCTGAAACTGGCCGACGCGGTCGGCAATACGACCTACAAGACCTACGAGGTCAATATAGAGGAAAAATGAACCACAGATTCCACAGATTATCACGGATTTTTTGGGATAGTTTGTATGGGAGGAAATTTTCCGGAAGATAAATATCCGAGTAAAGAGCTGACAGAACAGATAATCGGTGCTGCGATGGAGGTTCATAGTCATCTTGGTTCCGGTTTTCTGGAAAGTGTGTATGAAGAAGCAATGGTGGTCGAATTTGGACTGAGAGGTATTAATCACGAAAGACAAAAGACGCTTGACGTATTTTATAAAGGAATAAAGGTTAAGCAGTTTACTTGTGACCTTCTTGTAAATGGTCAGGTGCTTGTTGAGTTAAAAGCGATTAAAAATCTAACAGATATTGAAATGGCTCAGGTTTTGAATTATCTGAAGTCAACTAGATTGCGGCTGGGGCTTTTGTTTAATTTTGGAGCCAAGTCGCTCGAATGGAAAAGAATTATTAATTAATCAGTGTCATCTGTGTAATCTGTGGTTTGGTTTATGCGGCATATAGAGTGGAAAAATATTGTTGAAGTAGTTAAGGCGCTTTGTATTAAGGCGGCATACGAGCTTCCCCCGGATGTATTAACCGCACTGCAAAAGGCGGCCAAAAAGGAATCGAATACCTTAGCGGCCAAAATACTTCAGCAGCTTGTTGAAAACGCGCGACTGGCTTCCCAGGAGCGGATACCGCTTTGCCAGGATACGGGGCTTGCGGTTGTTTTCGTCGAGCAAGGGGCAGAAGCAGTTATCGAGTGCCCCGCAGACAAGACGGCGGTTGATGCGATTAACGCGGGGGTAACGGCCGGCTACGAAAAAGGTATCTTGCGTAAAAGCGTAGTTAGTGAGCCGATGCAGCACCGCAAGAACACAGGCAACAATTGCCCGGCTGTCATTCACTGGTCGATAGTGCCGGGTGACAAGCTCAAGATAACCTTTATGGCCAAAGGCGGCGGCTGCGAAAATAAAAGCGCGTTTAGGATGTTCAAGCCGACGGCTGCACAAGGGGAGATTGTCGACTGGGTGGTTGATGTTGTTAAAAACGCAGGCGCAGACGCCTGCCCGCCTTTTGTCGTGGGTGTTGGCATCGGGGGCAATTTCGAGGTTAGCTGCCTGTTGAGTAAAAAGGCCCTTGTTCGCAGTATCGATAAATCAAACGTCGATGCGTTTTATGCCGGCTTAGAAAAAGATTTGCTTGCCAGAATCAATCGGCTGGGAGTCGGCCCGCAGGGACTTGGCGGCGACACAACCGCCCTGGCTGTTTTGATTGAGACCGCACCCTGTCATATCGCATCCCTTCCCGTGGCGGTGAACATTGAATGCCACAGCCATCGGCACGGCGAGATAGTTATTTAGCCACGGATTCCACAGATTTCTCTGATTTTATTTAGCTATTCTCAAAATCCAGGAATTTTAATTGACTGTCACCGGCAAAAGGCTATAATATTACTCGCCTTTGGCTGGGGGCAAAAGGCAAGAAGAAGGAGAGTGAGAATGACCAGAGAAGGGTTTTTGTTCATTATTTTCAATCATTCGGAATCGGTACGTGTAGTACACGTCTGAAATAAATAACTACTTTTTGTTGAGGAGACAGAGAAATGAGAAACAGATGCTTAACAGTTTGGTTTATGGCTGTGGTTCTTGGCTGTAATTTCGCTTCGGCTGACACCATACGCGGAATTGGGATGGATTTTGTAACCATCGGCAATGCGGGTAATGCCGGGGATACGAGAACTGGAACAGATTCTGGATATCCTTTGGCCAATCCGTACGGCTGCGGAGCGGTGGGTTATAATTACCGTATCGGCAAATATGAGGTTACCGCTGCTCAATGGCAGACAATAAATACTGCCGCAGGAATTGGGAATTCAGGTACTTGGAGCGGCAATCAGCCGGCGGCTTCAATTACATGGTATGACGCAGCCCAGTTCTGCAACTATTTAACGAGTGGCAATAAGTATTCAGGAGCATACAAGTTCGACATAGGCGGCAATTTTCTGAGTACCGACCGGGTTTCGTCAATTTCGACTTATGGAACAACTTATGTTATTCCAACTGAAGATGAATGGTACAAGGCGGCTTATTTCAAGCCCAACGGCAGCGGCTATTCGCTCTATGCCAATGGCACAAGTACCGCCCCTATTGCCGGTGTGAACTCGAATTATGACTGGGCTATCGGTGCTCCCTGGAATATAACTAATGGCACACAAGAGCAGAACGGCACTTTTGATATGATGGGCAATGTCTGGGAATGGAACGAGACTCTTTTTTACGGTTCCAGTCGCGGCCTCCGTGGTGGCTCGTACTACTTCCGCCCCCAATACGACCTCAGGTCGTCCATTCGGGGCATCTACGACCCGTACTACGAGTACTACGATTTGGGGTTCCGTGTCGCCTCCGTCCCTGAACCCGCCACGCTTTTGATTCTCGGTCTTGGGGGGCTTTTTCTGCATTGTCGTAAACAATCGTAGAACAGACCCAAGTTCTCTTTAGACCTTTAGGTCTTTGAGATATCGTTGAACATGTTTTATGAAAACAGAAACATCAACCGTTTCTGATAATGTGCCATGTGCTAAATCACAGCGTTTATTATAATATTCCATAATATCTCGATGGATATTTTTACTGCGATCGGTTACTAATGAGAGTCTTCGATCAAATGACAATCGTGTAATGTCTTTATCGAGGGTATCCCACAATCGTTTTCTTTTCCAGTTTGGATTTCCTCTTTTTTTGTCAATTAGAATTTGGCATTGGTCATTAATATATCCTTCAAGATATGAAAATATCAGAACAAAAAATGCATAGTCGTTAGCCTTTCGTTTTTTGGACCATTTATCTTTTCCGGCAAACGAATGCGTATGGTTCTCTTTGGCCTGAATCATACTATTAGTTTCTAAATATGTTTGCCAAATATGACGGTATTCAATATTTCGAGGCATTTATCTTTTTTTAATTAAACCCAATAATGTATTTTTATTAAATGGCATATGAATATGTCTTATGTTGGGCGTAACCAGATTCCATTTGCTTGGTCCAGTGCGATTACTTCTTAAATCAAGGAGGATGTACTGCTTTTCATTAACAGTCAAATTTATGCGGCCATCTGCGCCTATAATCCATAATGCATTTGGAATAAATATTGCACATTTCTGTCCCTGAAAAAATATTGTATAGCAAGGAACTTCTTTTGGTTTAACGTTGAATCTAACCATTAATTCTTCTTGTATCTGAAATGCTTTGCTCTTTTTCCCTTCATAGTTAGATAATGATTTTATCCAAAGATCAATTTGATCAAATAAACAATTTAATCGTTTGATCCATTCATCGATTCGCTTTTCGATATCTGTCTTATTTATTATCTCTGTTGTCATATGTTAATAGCTTTTTATGAGAACATCTGAATATTCAGTGTAACAAACGCAAGAAAATTGTCTTATAAAAACGTTTTTGAGTCAAGATGTAAAGCTAATAATCAATCAAAATCCTTCTTCCAAAATATCATCGAATTCGGAAATCTTTGTGAATTTTGCGCCTTTCATGCCCTCGAATGCCGTAGTCGGGGGTTGTGGCCAAATATTTTCTCTGCGGTCTCTGCGTGCTCCGCGGTGAAAAAACCAAAAAATACGAAAATTTACGAAAATTCATTCACTTTCCCTCACTTTTCACCCACTTTTTATTACTTTTTACGAATATTTACGAATATTTCACACGTTTTTTTGCGCGTTTTAGACCTTGTCGCAACTAAAAAGGAGGTTAATCTGGGTAACTTGCCGCCCTCGTAGCGAAGCGAAGACCCCCGCGCTTAGTTTTGCGAAGCAAAACTGCGGGGGACACACACCAAAAGGTGGGGCAACAAGGGGCAAGTAGGGGCAACTAAAAACTTTCGGGAATTATGCACTTGACAAAGAAGAGTGGGGGTGCATAATAGGGGCATTATGGCGACTATTGTTAAATATTATTGTGGTTTGTTTCGTTTTGCCATTAAAGGGGCTTGGGGGTATTGTCAGTTTGCGGCGGCACTTCTTACCTTCGTTCTTGGCGGTATCGGATTTAAACATCCAGAATGGGGGACTATAATGAATAACCTCCTATGGATGATTCCTCTGGCAATTTTTATACTGTTGTTCGGGATAAGGTTGATACTTGCCCCATATAAAAAACACAAAAAACAACAACAGGAAATAAACAGTTTAAAGAAAATTGCGAAATCCAAAAACACTAAACAGATTAGTGTTGAAACCGATGAGCAATATACCGCAGAAATGTTAAGTATCGCAGAAGAGATTAAAATAATAGTTGCAAACACAGGCGATAAATTTGAAGAGCTTCTTTTGGACAATGCCGCAAAATATTTAATAGGCCAAGTAATATATAAGCATGAGATAGCAAATAATTATAATCAATATTTTCCAAATATTGACCCAAGAACTTACCTTAATTTTATGCAATGGCTTCAAGGATATTTTCATAAACCGGATGGCCTTATAGATTTTGAAATAGGCAGACGCTGTACTGTGTTATTTCTTGTTTATGACCGATACACACAAAATAATGAGTATGACAAAATTAAACACATAGCGATGGGTATAATATTCCAACGTTTTCCAGATTCCCCATTATTTAACCTACTTGAAAGAGAAAAACTACAATACTTGGACATTTTGAAAAATCCAAAAGGCGATAACCAAACAAAAACAGAAATCGTATGGCTTCTTAAAAGGTATCTAAGTCAAATAAGCGAATATCTTGAAGCTGATGCGTTTTTAGAGTTAGAGGAAATATAACTATGAAGTTTGTACCCCCAAAATTCAGTAAGTTAAGCGAAATGGCCTCAATAGACGTAGGGCGATTAACTGAGGATGAGGCAAGGGCTATCCTTGAGGGTATTCGTTGGCCCAAAGGCATAGCTTGCCCTCATTGCGGCAGTGTAAAGGTTACACGATTGAATCCTAAATCTGATAAGGTCAGGGACGGCGTTATCCAGTGCAATGATTGTCACGGCCAGTTTACGGTGACAGTCGGAACAATAATGCACCGTTCACATATCACTTTGAGGCAGTGGGTTCAGGCGTTCTATTCTATGTGTTCTCACAAAAAAGGCGTATCGGCCTTACAGCTTCAAAGGAATTTGGGATTAGGTTCTTACAGGTCAGCTTGGCATCTTGCCCACAGGATACGAGCGGCAATGGATGAAAAGTCTTTAGCCCCTACTCTCAAAGGAACGGTAGAGGTTGATGAGACATACGTTGGCGGCAAGCCAAGAAACAGCACGAGGAAAAAGTATTATGATATGAATCAATTCAAGGGCAGGGGTACACTGAAAACCCCCGTAATGGTTCTCGTTCAAAGAGGCGGCGGAGTCGTGTCGCATCCGGTCGAAAGGGTGGACGCCTTTAATTTAAAATCTGCGATTATAGAAAACGTCAATGAAAATTCTACGATAATGACCGATGAATGGCATGCCTATAAAGGCATTGGTAAGAATTTCAAAGGCGGGCATAAAGTTATAAAGCACAAAGACAAACAATATGTAAACGGTGACATTACAACCAACACCGCAGAATCATATTTTGCATTACTCAAAAGAGGCGTTCACGGGACATTCCACCACGTTTCAAAACATCACTTAAGCAAATACTGCCAAGAGTTTCAATTCCGTTGGAATCACCGCGAGTTAAACGACGGTACACGCGCCGAACACGCCATAGCGGGGGCGGAAGGTAAGCGATTGACCTACAAAAAGGCGGTTTGTTAATGAAACTTTGTCAAGTGCATAATTCCCAAACTTTCTTATAATAGTATTAGCATCTCTTGTGCTAACAGCAAAGGTTAGCGATAGCGACGAATTGTTCCGGGGTGAGGTTGTCGGGTCTGATTTCCGGGTCGATGCCAAGTTGCTCTAAAATCTCAGGCCAGTTCTTAATTTTCCCCAGTTGGTCGGCTGTGAGTTTGCAGCAGCTTTTTAGCATCTTGCGGCGATGCTGTAAAAGAGCACCTGCGACGCGGCTCAGCATTTCGACACTTTTAATTGCTTTTATTTTTTCGGCGTCGCGGACATAGGATATAAAGGCAGAATTGACCTGCGGCTGAGGCCAGAAAACGGTCGGCTTCAAAGTCCTGATATGTTTTACTTCGCCTGTTGCGGCCATTAGTATGCTTAGGATTCCGTAATCTTTTATACCTGCCTGCGAGGTCATTCGGTCTGCGACTTCTTTCTGGATGGTAACGAACATCGCATCCGCGATAATCGGGCCGGTTACGAGATTGATAATCAGGGGAGTCGCGGCGATATAAGGCAAATTGGCGACGAGAAGCAGCCGGCCATTGTGAATCGCACGGGCGCGGTTCAGGGCGTCGATTACGACGGGATTGATTTCGAATTTATTTTTAAGAACATCGGCTGCGATTATTTCGACGTTTGATTTGTCTGCGAGCTGTCCTTTGGCGATATTGGCGAGAACGCTGTCGATTTCGACTGAGACACAGAAACCGGCTTTTTCGGATATGCCAGCGGTGAGTGAGCCGGTGCCGGGGCCTACTTCGAGGACGACGTCGTTATTTTGGATGTCCGCTGTGTCGATGAGCAGACGCATCAGGTTGAGGTCGATGAGAAAGTTTTGGCCGAAGCGTTTGTTGGGCCGAACTGCCGCGGAGTCGAGCAACTCACGGATTTGATGCTTACTTTGCATCTGCCGGGGCCTTTGCGCGTGAGCGACGATTTGCCTTTTTCGTTTCTACCATTTGGATGGCAACCTTTATGGCTTCCATCATACTGGATGGGTCGGCGATGTTTTTGCCTGCGATGTCGAAGGCGGTGCCGTGAGCGGGGGAGGTGCGGATAATCGGCAGGCCAATAGTGACGTTTACTGCCTTATCGAAAGCGAGTAATTTGACGGGTATCATACCCTGGTCGTGATACATAGCGACGACGCCGTCGAATTCGCCCTGGACTGCCCGCAGGAAAAGCGTGTCAGCGGGAATCGGGCCGAAGCAGTCGATGCCTTGTCCTTGCGCCATAAGGATTGCGGGCGAAATGATTCGCTGTTCCTCATCGCCGAACTGGCCGTTTTCGCCCGCGTGAGGGTTGAGGGCCGCGACACCGATTTTTGGGTTCTCGATGTCGAAGTATTCCTTCAGCGCGGTATTGAGCAGGTCAATCGGCTCAAATACCCGGCCTATTGTGAACTTGTGGCGCACCTCGAATAATGCCTCGTGAATTGTCGCCAGCGCCAGCTTCAAAGGTCCCGCAACGAACATCATCGCTTTGCGCGGTGATTTGCAAAGTTTGGCGAGCATCTCGGTATGGCCTGGCCAGTGCGAGCCGGCTAATTTCCAGCTTGTCTTGTTTATCGGGGCTGTTACCATTGCGTCGATGATGCCTCTTTTTGCGGCGTCAATCGCGTCGGTGCAGAACTTCAATGACGCAGCACCCGCCACATCGGTCGGTTCCCTTATCCAGGGAGGCACGGAAAATTCGTCATAGTCGGCAACCACGACCTTATGCGGGTAGTCCCTGCTGATTTTTTCGTGCTGATGCCTGCCCCAGAACGGCTCAATCTCCGCCTTGTCCGCGGCGTAGCGCAACTGCTCATCCATCCCGAAGACGATGAA
>PLLM01000006.1 GCA_003141275.1 Phycisphaerales bacterium | reverse complement strand
GTTGTTTAACGGGGAGCACTACAGAGTAGATACTACTGGAGCAAAAAAACAACGGTCGAAGACAGCACTAAGCTGAGCATTTTTAAGCTGGAAGAGTTTGGCTTATTGGGGGACTATCACGGCACTACCTTGACGTGGACACGCTCGCTATCGGGTCATAAAAGCAGCGTAGGGATAGTTGTGGACGTGACGGGTGAGCCGTATGCAAAGCTAAATTACACAATGACTGCCCGCGATTCGGGCGAAAAGACCGATTATGATTACAAGGTAGGTCTAACAACAACGCCGTGTCATTTTGGAGGTGTTAGGTATTGGTTTATATGCCCGCTGGTCAGGAACGGTGTGCCCTGTGGTCGAAGGGTTGGGACGCTGTTTTTATCGTCGGGCGGTAAATACTTTGGCTGTCGGCATTGTTACGACCTGTCTTATGAAAGCCGGAATGAATGCCGTTTGGGCCGCTTTGGCCAAATAGGATACGCCTTAAAGGCAGATAGGCAGGTAGAGAAGCTTAAGGAGAAAATCAAACGGTGGACTTGGAGAGGCAGGCCGACAAGGAAGGTCAGAAAGCTAACCGCACTTGAGCAAATGGCGCAGCGGGCATTGTCGATTAGCGGGGAATTGCTGGGATTATAGCCAGGAAGCTGCTTGCTCATAATGATTCTTTCGACTTGGCGGGGTGTGGGGAGAGAAAGAGGTGGGTAAATGGTCTGGGGGGATATTATATAGCTACCCGGCTGTATGTAGGGCAGCACATAGGGTTTTATTGAATCGGATTATATATACTATCCCCGAACCCACCACGCTCCTGCTTCTCGGCCTCGGTGGGGTGATGGTAAGAAGGAAACGCTAAAAGAAATTACCCGTCAAGCGGCGAAAAAAGACAAGAGCAGGACAAGTCAAAATCAGGCGGCGCAAAAAAAAGCGACGCCCAAGAGGGAGGAAGAGGAGAGAATAGAGCGCCGCCTTATTTTTTAAGTCAGGTTAAGCATTTTTCGCCTTGAACTGACCGCACCAATCATCATGTTTAACTGTCGGCCAATTGTATTCAGAGAGGCCAGTAGTTGGGCCGTTAACAAGATTGTATTGTCTAACTGGAGGCATTGCGCGGCACTGGCCAGAACTTACGTCATAGAAATCACACTTAGAACATTGTCTTTCTGTGTTACTCATAACCTACACCTAAACTCATAACCAGCAGATCAACTTATGTCTTAGCTTCATTAACTTTAACCGTGTAATCACCACACTTTTTTCCATCCAGTGCATTTATTGCTGCTTGAGCCTCGCCATCACTACTCATTACGACAAAACCGAAACCTTTGCTTTGACATGTTTGACGATCAGTGACTATATAAGCTTTTTCAACTGTCCCAAATACAGAAAATAAGGCTTCCAGGCTGGCTTTATCTGCATCAGGACCTAAATTTCCAACATACAGTTTTTTTCCCATGACTATTCTCTATTTGGTCTGAAGCCAATTTTACGATCTTTATTGCCATTTCTGACCCGATATTTCTAATAGTAAACGTTCAGCTACACAACCTAGTCTTCCAACTCTACAATAATATCAAAATCTCCTTTCAATTGCCATCACTGAAATTTCGATGACTTTATGGCTATGATTTGAGAGGAAAATCCATACAACCACCCTACAACCCAAAAAACAAATAGCTCATAAAGTCCAAAAAAGTGGCAATTCATAACATGCTTGATATCAATGACTTAAAAAAAATGCAAAAAACGCAAACATTTTATATATCCTATTTTCATGTGAAAATTTTTAAAAATCTTTGTTTTCAAGTTAATATTAGGGATGTTTCCCCTTGGCACAGATGAAATTTTGTATGCGTGGAGACATAATAGAGACATGATTATGAATCGCTTGATCCATAAAAGCCCGGCTGATTATAGTTACCGCAGGATGCTGTCATGGTTCTACATCAGAGGTTATAACCTCTTAAAAATGCGCGGCGGGTTGTAAAATCAGTCATAACATCAGGTTTACATGACATTCAAAAAACGCATGGTTTTTACCATGTTAAGTTGCTAAAATATGCTCGCCAAAAAATAATCCAGGAAAGATCACTTGTCGGTGTTGAAAGAAATAACCGACATAGATGAGCTCTGTTAATAACTGTTTTTTAGACACAGAGGACGTATCGCTTGTAGGAGTACCGATTATGGAGTCAAATGGTAAATCTAGGGTTAAAAGTGTGTTTGGAGGCAGTTTCAATACGCTTGATATGATGCTAGCCATACTGCTTTGCCTGGCGTCGTCAGCAACGCAGGCGATGTCGATGTCAAAAGACACAGCTCCAGCCAATCAAAAGGGTGATGGTTATTATGTAAACCCGATTTTTGCAGGAGATTACCCTGACCCAAGTATATTGCGCGATGGCAACGATTACTATATAGTTCATTCATCTTTCGAATATTATCCGGGGTTATTAATTTGGCATTCAAACGATTTGATTAACTGGACACCAGTTACAAACGCATTACACAAATATGTAGGTTCGGTTTGGGCACCCGACCTGGTTAAATATAAGAACAAATACTACATCTATTTTCCTGCTAATAATACCAATTATGTGGTCACTGCCGATTCAATTAATGGGCCATGGAGTGAGCCGGTAGATTTGAAAATCGGTAATATTGACCCGGGGCATGTTACAGACGCTAACGGCAACAGATATTTGTATTTTAGCAGCGGAGGATATGTTCCTTTGTCTGAGGATGGACTATCTGTAGCCGGCGAATTTAAACATTGTTACGGCGGCTGGCCAATACCTCGCGAATGGACCATCGAATGTTTTTGTATGGAAGGCCCGAAGATTGCTAAACGAGGGGATTATTATTATCTGACAACTGCGGAAGGCGGAACAGCAGGTCCCGCTACAAGTCACATGGTAATTTCGGCACGTTCAAAATCACCTTTTGGCCCCTGGCAGAATTCGCCTTATAATCCTGTCATCAGGACGAAAGACGGCTCTGAAAGATGGTGGTCTAAAGGACATGGCACCATTTTCGAAGACGCAGAAGGAAAGTGGTGGATAGTTTTTCACGGATATGAAAACGGATTTTATAATATGGGGCGTCAAACCTTACTTCAACCCATAGAATGGACAGAAGACGGCTGGTATAAAATACCAGATGGCATTAAAACGGATGAACCAATTAAAAGACCCGCAGGAACATCTTCGGATGCAGTATTCACCTTAAATGATAGCTTCGACGGCAACACGTTAAAACCACAGTGGAAATTCTTCGGTGGATACGATACCAGCAGATTTCAGTTTGATGATAATAACGGTTTAGATATTAAGGCCAAAGGTCATTCTATAGGCGATTGCTCACCCTTACTTTGCATCCCATCAGATCATTCATATATAGCGCAGGTAGAGATGTTTATTGAGGGCCAAGCAACCGGAGGATTAGTACTTTTCTACAGCGATCGTGCGTCTACGGGCTTATTAGCTGACAAGGAAAATATTTTAGCTAATCTTCGCGGCTGGCAATTTATTACCGAAAGAAAGGTAATTAAAAATCACGTATTCCTTCGTCTCAAAAATATTAATAATACAGTTGATATGTTTTACAGTCTTGACGGGGAAAAATGGAAGAAAATAGAAAATTCTATTGAAGTTACCGGTTATAATCATAATGTCCTTGGCGGCTTTTTAAGTTTACGACTTGGACTTTGTTCTATGGGTGATGGGAAAATTAAATTTAAGAACTTCATATACAAATCCATAAAATGAAATATGTGCCATTAATCTTCCCCGAGTACTACTCAGAGATGAATGAAAATTTGCTTTTTTCCCATATGGAAAAATACAGTAATTTTGTTGTGTGCTTAAAGTTTTTGCTGTTGCTCAATAAGATGACCTCCAGAGTATTACCACCGAATGTGATGATGCTCGATAGATATTTTCAGCAATTGGCGGCGTCAATTCCCATTCGCACATATCGTTAGGAGAATCCAGAGATGTATCGATCCATCGATGCTGGTTTCAAAACGGTAATTTTCGGCGGTGCCATTAAGGTTTCCGTCCTGGCGCGGCAGATAGGTGAAGCCGGCAATCCGATGTGAAGTTCCCATGTCAATTGTGATGAAATGAGGCAGCTTCAGATCCTCATTCCAGCGGGTGTGCCAGAACGTGGACGAGTTGCCGTCAATCGCATTGGCGGCAGAGTTGTCGGCTCCGGCGGTTTCCTGGCTGTCCACGGCGACGACTTTCCAACCGGTGGGCGGCAGTCCGGCGAAAGTTTTAGAAGTCACGATGCCAAGCCGGCCGTTTGGCATAATGCAGGCAGCCTGCACGGTGCCCGTCAACAGCAGGGAGATTGGTGAACTGTAAACTGCAGAATTGGCTGTCGGCGTGTTACCATCAATGGTATAAACCATCTTTAAACCGCCGGTGTTGCCAATCGTCACCTGGCCGTTGGTGTCACGATATTAAATTATGGGAGACTGGCCGTAAACGGATTGCTTGAAGAGTCCGATTTCTGCCAGCGTCGGTTCCAGGCGTGAACCTGTAATGCGAATGCGAACCTGGCTGGTGGTCACTGGAGACTTCAGCCGTATTAGCCGTTTGTGCCCGACGGTGGTAAGTTCGTCTGACGCTATTTTTCCCGCCGCAATCCACGACGCCCCATTCCAAACTTCGATGACAAAGGATTCAATTCTTTGACCGCGATGATCCACCGCTTCCTGCAAAGAAACGACATCGAACGTGACCGATGCCGGCAGCGTTAACGTCAAGGTGGCGGTGGTGTGCCCCGGTGCGGCTTCCCACCAGGTGTCGAGGTTTCCGTCAAGCGCCAGCGACGGGCTGTTTGTGGCATTGGAATTGTCGGCCGTCATTTTGCTGCCAACAGCAAGGTCTTTGGCGAACGTATCCTTAATCACCTGCGCCATCCGGCTCAAGGCTTCAAGCTGATCATCCGGAACCAGACCACGCGTATCTGGAGACAGGTTCAAAATGAGGTTTCCGTTGCGACCGATGGACGTGTAATAAATGTCCACCAACTGCGGCAGGTTTCTGGGATGCTTCCTATGCCCCCAAAACCATTGGCCGTTGGCGAGAATGGTGACATTGGTTTCCGTCGGATACCACCAGAGATACGAACCGGGCTTGAGTTTGGCGCGGCTGCCGAGGTCCCATTCCTGTAGATCGGGCCAATTGGACTTTTCGGGCGGAACAGGCAGAGGAATGACGCTCCATTCCGTGGTGCGCCCGACACCTCCCTCATTGCCCACCCAGCGCCCGTCCGGCCCTTTGCCGAAGATTATCGCCCCGGGCTGCAAGTGGCGGATCAGGTCAAACCACGCGGCGTAGTTGTAGGTCTCCTTGACGCTGGGATCCGGGTTGGCGCCGTCAAACCAGACTTCCTGGATGGGGCCATACTCGGTCAACAATTCGTAAAGCTGGTTGAGAAAATAGCGATTGTAATCATCCACCACATATTTGTAACTCGTGAAACCAGTCGGTGGTGTGCGGCCCGAAACGGGATTGCTCTTGAAATCATCGGGATCAGTGGGAATAACAGAAAGGATACTGTTGCTGTCGTTGCCATAGTAACCGGCTGGATTTTTTGGATTTGTCTTCAGTTGGTAAAGGTCGGCGGGTGAAAGATAAACACCCAGTTTGAGACCATGCATTCGGGCAGCGTCGGCAACAGCTCGGACAACATCGCCTTTGCCGCCAAGCCAGGTACTCGATGCGACCGAATGCGAAGTGTAGCGGGTAGGCCACAGACACAATCCATCGTGGTGCTTGCAAACGAGCACAATCATTTTGCCTCCGGCATCTTTCATCGCGCTGACCCATTGGTTTGCGTCAAACGCTGAAGGATTGAACTGCGAGGGATCTTCACGACCATTACCCCACTCAACGCCTCTGAATGCGTTCACGCCGTAATGAAGGAAAAAGGTCCACTCCAGCCGCATCCAGTCTGATTGATTGGGGCGTGGCAGAACCTTTGCCGCTTTTTCAGCAATAACGGACTCGGAATCGTTTTTGGAAATCACCTGTTGCGCGGCATATGCAATCGGACCATGCGCTGCGGCTATTTCCCCGTTCACATCTACCGGTCCCGGCCCGGCAATCGAAACAGGAGCTTCCGCCTGGGCCGCTGTGTCAAAAAAACATGGAACAATCACCAGAGACGCGAGGATTATTGATAAGCTTGCAAGTATCTTTTTCTGCGAATCTGTCATTGTTTTGAAATCCTTTCTCTTATACCTCTTTTTTATTTGCTTTGAACAGTAACTTCCGCCGGCATCAGGCCGTCACTTTCGGCAATAATTTTTATAATACCGCCTTGCCCTTCTTTTGTCCGGACAATTAAAGTTTCCTTGCCATAGAATAATTTATGTTCAGCATCCTGGAACGGTTCAAATGAACGAGGATTGCCGTTATCGGCGGCTGCGATTTCGGCAGGACCTTCAACTCTGAACTTAACCAGGTTATCCGCCAAAGGACATAGCGTGCCGTTGGTATCGATTGCTTCGATTAGCAGATAGCAAAGGTCATCGCCTGTCACAGCAAGTTCTTTTCTATCAGGAGTCATTCGAAGCGACGCAGGTTCGCCGGCTGTTTTCATTATGGCCTGACCAATTTCTTTTCCGTCTTTATAGGCAACCGCCTTAAGCTCTCCGGGTTCATAATTTACGTCGTTGAAGCAAATACGGTATTTGTCTATCACATCATAATAACCGGATCCGGCCTCATTTGCCTTCGACTTTTTGCCTAAAGACTGACCATTAAGGAAAAGTTCTGTGGTATCGCCATTGGTGTAAATATAAACGGGGACATTTTGCCCAATTCGGTCGGGCCAGTTCCAATGAGGCAGGATGTGGACGGTAGTCTTATCGGGCGCCCAGCGGCTGCGATATAAATAATAACGGTCTTTGGGAATACCGGCCAAATCAACAATGCCAAAATAGGAGCTTCTTGCCTCTTTCGTATAAGGTTCAGGCTCGCCGAGATAATCGAATCCAGTCCAGACAAATTCGCCGCTAACATATTTATCTTTATCCAGCCAATTAAATTCGACATCCGGTATATCGCACCATCTGGAGGTTCGGTCATAAGAGCTGACCTGATATACGTCTTTTGTCAGGTCTGCTTTTTTCGTCTGCAGCGGAAAGTCGTAATAACCTCTTGAGCTGACGGCTGAAGCGGATTCGCTGTAAATAACAGGTCTATCCGGAAACATTTTATGATATGTTCCATAGCTGCCGTGGTAATTAAAGCCGCCTATATCGAGGCTGTCGCAAAGATGTCTTGTAGCATCCTTGTCATCATTGGAAGCCAAACTGACAGGTCTTGTCAGGTCGTATTTACGGAAATAGTCGGCCATCATTTTTACACGTTCGGGATTGAGTCCTTGTTTATCCCTGGGGATTTCGTTTCCGATTGACCAGACGACAACGCAGGGATGGTTGCGGTCGCGCAAAACAAAATTTTTCACCTGCTTTTCGCCATATTCCACGAAAGGAGGTTTATCATTAACTCTGTCGGCAGTCCTGTCCCATTTATCAAAAACCTCATCCCAAACAACAAAGCCCATCTTATCGCAAAGCTCAAGCAGTTCTGGCGCAGGCGGATTATGGCTTGTTCTAATGGCATTTGCACCCATATCGCGCATAATCTCAAGCTGCCTTTCCATTGCACGTGTATTGAATGCGGCTCCGAGAGCACCCTGGTCATGATGCAGGCAAACGCCCTGAATCTGGACTCGCCTGCCGTTAAGATGAAAACCATCGTCGGCGGTAAATTTGAATTCACGTATGCCGAAAGTTGTCGTATCGTTATCAATAACCTTATTACCTTTTCGCACAATTGTTTTGGCTGTGTAAAGTTTCGGGCTTGTGGTATCCCATCGTTGCGGATTTGGAATTATAAACACTTGATTAATATCTTTTGAACTATTGCCAGGGATTTTACCATCATTTGTCAGTATGGCGATGATTTTTCCATCGGGGTCAATTAAGGCGACATCAAGAGATACTTTTGAATTTGATTTATTATGATTTTCTATAGTGGTGCAGACATTGATTGTTGCGGAATCATTGGTAATCTTTGGTGTAGTTATATAAGTTCCCCAGTGAGCGACGTGTACAGGCTCAGTGATTGTCATCACAGCTTTTCGGTAAATACCCGCACCCGGATACCAACGTGAGTAATGTTTACGGGTATCAACCCGGACTGCGATTACATTTTTCCCGCCGAATTTAACGAATGGTGTGGCATCGACCCTAAATGACATATATCCATAATCCCACTGGCCTGCTAACTGGCCATTGACATAAACTTGCGGGAAAGCCATCACGCCGTCGAAATCGAAATAAACTCGTTTGCCTTTATCTCCCTTTTCAAGAGTAAATGTTTTGCGATACCAGCCGACGCCCGCCCACGGCAGCTTGCCCGTAGAGCCCTCAACTTTTTCATTAAATGGTCCGGTTATTGCCCAATCGTGCGGCAAACGCAGCGGCTGCCAGTTCGAATCATTAAAAGTTACAGCTTCTGCTTCATCCATGTCGCCTCTTGAGAATTTCCAGTCCTTATTGAAATTTACAACCTGCTGGGCTGTTGAATTCGTTTCGAAAAACGTTTGAATTTGTTGTGAGCTTATTTTATTGCTTTGCTCGCATGATAAATTCAGTGATAAAAGAATGGATAAAATTGATGTCATTAAAATTATCTGCCTGACTTTCATTTAATATCTCCTAAAAAACTCATGATTAAATCTTACGCTTTTTCCTGTTTGGGCAAAATTTTTAATGTATAAGCAAATTCATTTGGTTTGGTTTGGGGAAGATTTACCGTAAGCCCCTGGTCATTTCGGTCAAAAGTCAAAGGACCATCGGCTCCGAGCATTTCTATTTTTCCGATTTCTCCAGGCATGTTTTCGCTTCCTTTTGCCAGAGATTTAATTACAGTTTTTCCATTTTCGGGCCAAGCCATGGCAAATGCGTATAAGATATTTCCCTTTGTAGTGAAGCGAATGTCTTCGGCAGTATATTTTTTCACATCTGATGTCGCGCCTTTTCCCGTTTTATTTATTGTAGCGGGACCTTCACCGTAAACCTTCCACGGACGGGACGCATAAATTCCTTCTCCATTTGCAGATAACCACTGGCCAATCCCCTCAACAACTTTTACTTCCAGCTCATCAATGGTTCCATCGCCGCGGACTGGGACACTGAGCATCAGGTTTCCGTTTTTACTGACGATATCAATGAGCATCTGGACGACCTGTTTTGGGGTTTTATATGCACGCCCGTTGTAAATCCTGCGGTCGTAGTGCCATGAGCCGATACATGTATCTGTTTGCCAGGGCAGGGCTTCGGCGCCTTCCGTAACTCCCCGTTCGACATCATATAATATAGCTTTTCGGTGTTCGGGTTTTAGAATTTTGCCGGTTAAAACAGCTTCGAGCTTACCATTTTTTGCCAGGTTTGTATTATAAAAATATGCGGCAATTTTAAGACCAATATCGCTTGTCGGATAAATCGGCAAAATTGTATCATCGAAGTAAAGCAGGTCCGGATTATATTTGCTTATGAGGTCAATCGTGCGATTATAGAATTTTTCAATATATCCCTTATCAAGAGGCGGCTGTCCTTCCAGCGTATATTTATATGTGCCTCTGCGATGATACTGAGCATACAGGTCCTGGGGATCGAGGCCATTCCACCATTTACCTTTGCCATCGGCTTTTGCTAAAAGGCCGTCATAAGGAATACCGGCAAATTCACCCTTTCTATCCCACCCTTGGGCGGGCTGGAACCAGTCCCATGTTCGGGCGGCATGAACAGAAACCGCAAAACGAAGACCCGCGTCACGGACAGCCTTTTCCCAGCCTGCTATAATATTTTTCTTAGGGCCGATAGCGACGCTGTTCCATGGCTGATATGTAGAATCCCATAAATCGAGATTATCATGGTGATTGGCCAGGGCACAGAAATATCTGGCTCCCGCTTTTTTATAAAATTCGATAAGCGATTTGGGGTCCCAGTTTTCAGCCTTCCATTCGTTGATAACATCTTTGAAGCCGAATTTGGAAGGATGACCATATTTTTTACAATGGAATTTGTAAATTTGATTATCCTCATAATACATCTGTTGGGCATACCAGTCCCCCATTTCCGGCTGACATTGAGGACCCCAATGCGCCCAGATTCCGAATTTCGCGTCACGATACCAGTCAGGGACCTGGTAAGAAGAAAGAGATTCCCACGTTGGTTCAAATGATCCTTTTGCTATGCCGAAACCAGGAGGAGCAGGTATATGGGCCGGCGCGGGAGGTATTTTAATTTTAGGAGCGGGCACTGGTGCGGGCTTATTAGGTTCCTGGACAATTGGTTTTTTGGTCTGCTGCTGAGAATGGCCGCAAGAAGATAAAAAAGCTGCAGGTAACGCTCCGGCCAACATCTGTATAATTTCGCGTCTTGAAATTTTCATAAAATATTATTTCTAAATATTTACTTCACTTGTTGTTGGCTTGTTTTGTTGTTTTACTGACAGGATAAACTAATTGACAAAAGGATGGATGAAATTGATGTTAATAAAGCTATATGCCAGATTTTCATGTAATCTCTCCAAAGGATTCCTGATTAAATCATATCTCTATCTGTTCAATGTAGCCGTCTTCATCGGTTTTTTGTCCATTTTGAATATTCGCTCAAGGATTCGCCATTTTTCTCCAGCAGCCGCATTGTGATTTGTCTCTTGATATTTTGAAACCAATTTTTCCCATTCAGCTTGTCTTGGCAATTTCGCTAATTGCTCCATTGCTTTTTCATGATCGAAGTCCGCCTTGGTATCCATAATCATAAATAGATTTGTCCCTAAGAGATAAATTTCCATATCAATGATGCCGACCTGCTTCATCCCTTCTGTAATTTCAGGCCAACCTGCCCCCTTAGAATGAAGTTTTTTATATTCGTCAATAAGTTTAGGGCCATCTTTAAGTCTAACATATTTGCAGAATCTTTTGAATGTCTTCATAATGAAACTCGGGAATTAATACCTGTATCTTATTGACTCTTGATTTTCTCATCATATTCAGTATAATGCATATATGATTGCGGTATATGCCAATTGTTGTCCAATAGATATCTGTTATTGACCTTTATGGATTATTTATGGTTCCTGTTGATAAAAGAGAGCCGGATTTTTTTTCCAACCAGGTCCTGGAGGCAAATCGTTTTTATCTAAATACCCAATCTCAAAAAAATCAAAAACTTAAGGTCATATGCGGCGGCCGGGAACATTGTCAGCCAGGGTATCGAATCGATCGTTCTAATTTCCCTTTTTATTCCATTGAATTTGTGGCAAGTGGAAGAGGCGCAGTTGTTTTTGATGATAAAAAATATACACTTTTTGCCGGAAAAGTTTTTTCTTACGGCCCAGGCATAGCTCATATAATTACAAATGAAACTGAATTACCTCTGGTCAAATATTTCGTCGATTTTACCGGGGCCGAAACTTTAAAAATGCTGCGAAAATTCGGCCCTGCTTTGGGAGGCGCTGTTCAGGTATCTGCGCCTGATGCGATAATAAGAATTTTTGAAGACCTCATAAAAAATGGGCAAAATGGCAGTTCTTATACTCACCTTTTATGCTCGGCCATTTTGCTGCAGCTCATTTTTAAAATCGCCGAAACTTCTATAATTGAAAATACACGAAAGTCTTCTGCTTTTTACACTTATCAAAAATCCAGAGAAATAATACAGAAGAATTGCCTTACGCTTCGAAGCCTCGATAAGATTGCCAAAGAGTGTAATATAGATAATGCCTATCTTTGCAGACTCTTCAAAAAATTCGACAACCAAAGCCCATATCAATATCTGATGCAAATGAAAATGAATCTCGCGGCACAGCGGCTTCAATTACCAGATTCATCGGTAAAGGAAGTGGCGCAGGAATTAGGTTTCAGCGATCCTTTCAGTTTTTCAAAAGTATTCAAACGGATTTTTGGTATACCCCCCGGCACCTTTAAAAACTTACGTTAAAAACACGGAGACTGCGAATTTGAAATTTTAAGCAGTAAAAAAGGGCCGCAAAATAATTTGCGGCCCCTATATTTGCAATCAACTAACCTTTACCGGCTTATTCACTGTCATAAAGCCACCAGTTTGCAAACTGCATCAGGTCATCTATTTGTACATTGCCGTCACGGTCACGGTCAGCACCACTACACCAAGCGTTTGACCGGGAGCAGTTGGTTTTTAACCACTGGGGAGCAAAAGTCGCGTAATCCTTGAAATTATACAACCAGGGCGACAGATATGCGCCGTCGATTACCTGCTGAGTTATACCCGGTCCCTGCCAGGCGACCGCTATATTGTCGCCGCCGCCGCCTTCCTTCTGCAAGACCTCAATGTAATACTTATGCCCCGCCAGCAGCGATTTTGGCGTCGATGTCTGCGAAGTATATTTTGTCCACTCGTGTGAATTGGTCCAGTCGTTGACATAAGCAATCTGTACGGCGTGGCAAGGGTCGTCATCGGTGCTAAGCCGTAACTGACCGTTGTCATCGCTTGCAATCCAGAAGGTATAATTGCCGTCGGCCGGCGGATACAGATACCCGCGAATCCGCGTTCCGTAATTATCCGCCCAGTCCGTCGGGGCCTCCAGCGAGGTGAGCAATGCTCGCCCATTCGGGTTCGTCGGATAATTTATGTCCCCCGTCAGGCTGCTCACCGCTGTTCCGGAGATTCCTGTCCACCACTCACGAAGAATAAAGCCGGTGGCATCGCCGCTGACAACATTGATATTTACTGCTGTTGAGTTAGTTGGCCAGCCATTATTATCCGTAGCCCGTGCGAACAAACTGTATCGGCCCACGTTGACATCGTTCCACGTATAAGAATACGGCGGTTTTGTAGCTTCACCCAGTTTTGTCGAACCCTGAAAGAATTCCACTTTTGTTACGAAGCCGTTAACAGCGGAAGCATTTGCCTCAATGACAATGTCGTCTCCCGATGAAAATCTATCGCCGTCGAGAGGCGAAGTTATGGAAACGTCTATCGGGGTTACCTGAAGCACAATATGGCAGACACTTGTTTTGGGAATAGTATATGTAAAGGAGTTATTTGTTATAGAACTGATTGGGGTTGTGGATGTAATGCTGGAGCTATTGTTATCGAATTTCCAGACCCTGCCGGCCAAGAAGGTTTGCGGACTGTTGATATTGAATGTCCCGGTAATATCGCTGGTCTGGTTTTTATTGATAACAATAAGATGAAGCTCATTTGCATTGCTTGCGAATACAGAGGCGTAAATAGAGCTGTTCACCTTATCTGACATAGCCGCAGGAACATTGGTATCACCAAAAGCCGAATGAAAACTGTCGTAATTCCTGTACATTTTTATCGCTGTGTCAATATAGCCGCCAGTTCCCCAGTAATTAGTCATATATACGCCGTACTTACCGCAAATACCTAAGAAATCCGCTGTGGTAATACCGGTTGCCCATTGCGTTGAAGGACCCCAGGTATATTCCGAGATTGCGATATTAGTATCAGGAAAATAATTCGCTATGTCGGTCTTAAATCTTGTGAGAATCGGCAAAAATTGCGCCCAATACGATTGGTTTACCCAGCTTGAACCACCATCAGGATAAGTCATATGAGGATAAACATAATCTTGGTCCCAAAGGGTTCTCGGCGCCTGCATTCTCGCGTTAAATGTTTGAGGATCCTCTCTGTTATCACAAATGCCATGGTTGTTGCCATCATTCTCCGGGGGATACCAGTGAACATCAAGAACGTCGAGAAGCCTTCTTCCATTGGCATCCGACGCCTTTTTCATTTCATCAAGATAATAACTTATGAACCAGGGACGGCTTCCTTGCACGCTTGACCAGTCGGATGCACCGCACAGATTTAGGAACCCCGTGAACACGCAAAGGACAGGTCCCATTATCTGGGCATTGGGGTCAACATTTTTGACTGCTGTCGCACAAGCAACGCCTTTGTCTCTAATTTCCTGGCATAAGGGATGTGCCGGGTGAACTTCGTAGTGAGTTGCATTCCAAATGTCAACCTCATTATCCAAACAGTAGAATTTGACTCCGGTCGGAGTGCCTGCATAACCATATTTCCAAACGAGGAAATTTACGAATTCATCCATATAAACAATGCCGTCGTTAGTATCAGGATTGTCCGGAGGGCTGCAGAAGGGCGTTCCTTTGGCGAATTGAACGGGATAAAAATACGTCGATGGGGCCGGGTAATTATTCAAATCTTGCCCAAATATTGGAGCGGAAACGTAGCCAGCCAGTTGCAAGGTTACTATTGAGTCCTGGCCCATTGAATTATGCAGGTCAATCCCTTTTGTATAGCCTTTGCCAGGGGTAGTAGACGAATCCATACCCTGGTCATTTTCAAAACGATAGTCGCTGCCTGCATTAGACCAGTTATTTTCCCAGTTATAAGCGGTGCAGCGGTTTCCGCCGATTCTTTGTATGGTATAATCTGTTCCGGTATCGTACCAGTTGGTACCATAAATATATTTACTGATGGGAGTTCGGCCAGTATCGGTTTTAATGGTATAAGTAACATTAATAGGGGCGGCTTGAATCGACAAAGTTAATGAAATAAATAACCCCGATATGATGAAAATTATGACCTGCTTCATATCATTTCCCTCAAAATATTTTTCGATGCTCCGTTTTATGGCGTGGCATCATGTATTATAACATATTTGACTATAGAAGATATGTCATCTGTTGCCTAATAGATGTCTATTATTGACTTTGCCAACAAAAGAGTCGAGACGAAACATTATTTTTTTTAAAGCGTTGTCCTAAGATTATATCATTACTTCAGATAATATATCATATTATACATCAGTTACGTTCAAACAATAATGCCATATTTTGCTTAACATCCACCATTTTTGGCATATAATACGGGCGTGAAGGATTTGACACGAGTCGCGTTGATGATTGAAAGCTCGCGGAAATACGGTAGATACCTGGTTCGCGGGATTATGCGGTATTCTCGGATGCACGGGCCGTGGGTTTTTACGTGCAGGATTTGTTTTATGTTGCGCGAGAGAGTGAACCAGCCGTTGTGATTTGAGTGTGCGCATATTGGTCATTCCCTGTTTAACTGTCAGGTGTCATCAGTTTTGTCACGGAACAGGGGCGAAATATAAATGAAGATGATATGAGATGTCAAGAAAAACAAATAAAATGGTAATGGGTCAGTTATGGGTGGGGCAAATCGTAGCGCGGCCCGTGTCGCGGCCATCTTGGCCGCGCTATGAAGGAAAAATCCC
Organism: Phycisphaerales bacterium; assembly: GCA_003141275.1. Taxonomy (GTDB): domain Bacteria; phylum Planctomycetota; class Phycisphaerae; order Sedimentisphaerales; family Anaerobacaceae; genus Fen-1362. The sequence goes on along the minus strand of PLLM01000006.1, from coordinate 4,450 downwards.
CTGTAACTGACCTATTACACCTCCTAGTGCACATTCTCTGCTGGGTGGAGTGGTTGAAGGAACACCCGATGCTTTATATTTCGCCCAAATTCATTAATCCGTTCCTATTCCTCTACCCGCAACATCTGGGCCCCATACGCCCTTCTCGACCCAGCGAATGTCTTTGTTGCCTGAACGTGTCGGATATGATCCACTGGATGGGGGATGTGTGGCATCATAGAGAGTTGTCGGGTCAGTCCATTTATGATATTCGGCATGGCCATCGACGAAGGAAAATGTTGTCCCATCACCATGCCTTATCGAGGGTACATCCCACCATTGGTCTATATTGACATGTATTGACCAGCCGCCCCAGCTTCCTCCAGCGCCTTGCAATGAGCCGCCATTCTCAATAAAGACGATTCGTTCGGACGTTTTTTTAATCTGCTGGCGGCTCTTAACCACAATTCCGCCGTTGGCGGCAATGCCGGCAAAGACACCGACAGTGTGCAGAACATTCATACTATCAACAAGAGAGTAAGTTCTCACTTCGTCGGCATCACCTCTCGGGCATTTTAATACCTTTATATCTTTGATAAACCTGAAGATCGCCCCCTTTGATACCTGAGATTTTTTTTGTTCCACAGTAAGTACAGTCCCTGCCGGCCAACAAGGCGGAGACGTCCAATCACATAAAATCCAGGGTTTCTCCCTGTAATGGAATCCACCCGACGCACATTCTCCGGCGAATATAGTGCATGGTGGTTCATTCCATTGTCCGTATTCTTCCGTGTCGCCGTTGACGATTTTATCGTCACTGTTGTCCGCATACATCATCCATGCGACAGTCAATTGTCTCTGATAATTAAGGCATACAGCTCGTTTCCCCGCTTCTCTTGCCCGGCTCAGCGCAGGGACTAATACGGCCATCAACAGGGCGATGATTGCGATGACAACTAACAGTTCTACTAATGTGAATCCATGTCCAGTACGTTTGCTCATAATATCTTTAGCCACAGAGTAATTTTCTAGTCACAGAGCGTACTATGGGAACCTGCCGGGCTTATTGCCGGTGAATGTTCCCGAAATTTAGCGAATCAAGCGGATTTTTTAATAAGCTGTGACCGGAACGGTATTATGATACCCGAGTTTTCCCCAGCAACCAATTTGTATTTTATAGAGATCCTGTTTGCCCGCGGTAGTTATCGGTGGATAATGCGGCGAGCTTGACGGATTATAAGCCCCTTGTATATATCTATTGCCAAGCTCAAGGGATTCTTTGCTCCATTTCCAATATTCCGCATGATTATCCGCGAAAGAAAAGACTTGTCCGTCACCGTGCCGGATCTCCGGGGCGTCCCACCATACTTCTGCATTATACATAACCGCAAAACTATCCGGCGTCACTTTACCTTCGTCCATAAAAACAATCCTGGTTGCCGTTTTTGTTATTGAACTTCTATACTTTATCAAAGTTAACCCAGTACCTCTGCCGCAATCAGGCGCACATGGCATGCCATTCATCGAATCCATTGCATTATATGTAAATAATTCTCCTTTATTGGCCATAGGACAGCGATATATCTTAAAGTCCGGCGCATATTTGAATAACGCACCGGTCTGTATAGCGCATCTCGTGGCTTTTTCAGGAAGTGACTGAGTATAACTATAAAATGCGCCTCCGACCCATGGTAATTCATTATCGTGTCCATTACCGAGTGCCGGAACTTTAGCTTTGGCGATATAAGGATCTCCGACCGGACAATCAGGGCACTGGTCGCACTGAGGCGAACCTTCAACTGGTGTAGCAGTATTAACAATTTTATCGTTGCAGGTATCCGCATACGCACCCCAGGCGACGGTCAACTGCTTGATATTATTCATGCAGATAATACGTTTGGCCTGTTCGCGTGCCCTGTTCAGGGCGGGCAGCAGCACGGCCATAAGAAGCGCGATGATTGCGATAACAACTAATAGTTCGACTAATGTGAAACCCGACCCGTTTCGTTTACTCATAATATCTTTAGCCACAGAGTAATTTTCTAGTCACAGAGGTCACAGAGCACACAGAGAAAAGCTCAATTCCTTTGTGTTTCACAGACGTAAACAGCCCTTTATATAACAACACATTATATTCTGCACGAAGGAGGCTAAAAAAAGAACGCCATATTTTGCTTAAAATTCACCATTTTATGCACACAAGACCGGGGTGTGGAAATTGAAAACAATCGTGATTCTGCCATTTTGACGTCGGTGTTTTTTCTATAAAGTACTTTCAGCAAAAGAATGAAGATTTACACATGCCTAAAAATAAGAGGGGCCTGCCCCGCCCAATCGGCGTCCAATCGGCGTTGCAGGCCCCGAAGAAAACACTAATTAACAAGTTGCGTTTGTTACGGCCACAGTATCTGTGTATGCCACTGTTTTTCCATTATAGCCAGGTCGCCAAAGTTGACAATCTGGTTCACATCTGTTGGCAATCCCCCGTCATAGTTGAAATTAGCCGGGGAAGTCAGCCGCAGTACGACATGTCCAGTTCCATTGGTTGTTATGTAAGCAACTTCTTCCGCGGACAGAGCATAGTCATACACCTGGAAATCGTCGATGTAGCCCGCCCAGTTCCCACCCCAACCTCCAAGGCCGATAGTGAATGCAGATACTGGCAGATGGAACAACGGTCCGGAAATATTCGGGTCACCGGCATTCGCGTCGGTGTCGGCTTCCTGCCTTAGCAAAGTGCCGTTACAGTACCAGGACAATGTGTGGGGCGCCTTGACAAAGGCCCAGTGGTTCCAGCGGCCGCCATAGTTAGCCATTACCGTGCTTGGTCCCAAACTAAAGTTTGGATTACCGTTCTTAGCCCAGCCAGCCCAAGCACCATTAGCACTCCAATCAGAAGGGCTGTAGTGATGCGGACAAGCTATTTCCGTTGCGTCATTGCCGTTGACGTCCTTTACCACGATAAAGCCGTATATCCAGCCACCAAACGCTGTCAAATCTGCATTTATCCAGGTTGAGAATGTTATGCCGCCGCCATCAGCAGTAGCATGATTTACGTCATCCATAAAGCCTAGCGCATTACCATAACTATTAGGCGGACTATAAGTAGCAGAAACAGGGACATTTAAATAGCTGTTTCGACCGGAAGGCAGGTAGAGGCAGTTGTTACCATCACGGCCACCGCCGATTTTCCAGTTCAGGGAGTTCCAATTGCTGATAGTGCCTACATAGTTGTTTGCGTCACCTGTCCCGGAGTCCTGTACCTGAGACGTTGTTCCGGTTTCCTCGAATTTGTACCAAAGCACCGGAGCTTTGTGGGGTGGCGTAGCTCCGAAAGTCGGGTTATCCGCGTGCTTGAGCCAGTCGTTCGCGAAGCTGTCCATATCGTTGATGTCAACGTCGCAGTCCCCGTCCAAGTCAGCCGTTGGGGCGTATTGCGAAACGCACGCCGCGGCGTACAGCCGGATATTGTCGAAGAGCACTACGCTGTTCACATCCTGGCCATCGTTATCGGCCGCGTACGCGTCGCCACGTATGCCAAAACCTATGGCGAAGCCGGTTATCGCGTTTAGGTTCACAGTTGTTGCATTGCCATGGGAGTCTTCAGCGTGGTTGGCGTCGTTCATGTCTGTAAGAGCGGAGTACCACGATGCCCAGTTACCACTCAGCTGAGCATTGGCATCTGGATTCAGGTAAATGGCTACATGACCCGCTGTATCTTCAATCGCCACATACATCCTGTCCATATCACCCGCATCGGTCTGTCCCGGAAGAGGTATCGGACATCCGCCTGGGCTAAGAACATTAGCCGCGTTAGTTGCACTGCCTTTATAATCGATTCGCAATGCCCTAGGCGCGGGATTAATAACGCCAGCACCCAGAAAACTGGTGCCGGTGGTAGCGTCGTATGTGTGTTTGGCCTCTGAGAAGACCATGCCCCCGAATTCGGGGTGCGTGCCGTCGTTGTTGTATGTATATTTCAGATGCTTCCCGGTTGAATCTCGTACCAAAAGACGTCCAGAATAGCCACGGGCCGTACGACTGTTGCAGTAGCCGCTCCCGTCGGTATCGGTAGTGGTAAGCAGATAACCATTCGGCCAGTTGGCGTTTACATCGTCGGTGCTCATGGAATCCTCAAAGTCGTCGATGTTGAGGTACGCAGCAGGAGTAAAGCTCCATACGTTGCCTACCTTTACTGCACCGAAGATGGCGTTGACCTCATCAACGCGCCAGTAATAGTTTTTGCCAGCGACTAAGGTCCATGCTTTTCCAGGGGGGTTGGGCCCCTTTTCCGCTAATCTGCTGAGCGGATAATAAGGGTCGCTTACCGTGCCTCTGTATCCTCCGTCGGCATCAGTGTCGTCTCCTTGGCTGACAGTGGTGTAATTCGTGCCGAAGAATACCTTGTGCCCGCCGGTGGATTGTGCCCAGTCGCCTGCCGTCCAGGTTAACCGCAACGACGCGTCCAGTG
>PLLM01000095.1 GCA_003141275.1 Phycisphaerales bacterium | reverse complement strand
CGACAATAGAATTGCTCGCCAAAGTTGCGTTATCGCACGCACAGGCCGGAGCGGATATCGTTGCCCCCTCGGATATGATGGATGGCCGGGTAAAGGCGATTCGCGAAGCCCTCGAAAAGAACGGTTTCCCCGATGTTGCGATTATGTCTTACGCTGCCAAATTCGCCTCGGCCTTTTACGGCCCGTTCAGGGATGCCGCAGAATCCGCGCCCGACGCCTCAACAGGTCTTACCGACCGAAAGACCTACCAGATGGACCCCGCCAACGCCCGCCAGGCCCTTGCCGAAATCGCCCTCGATATCGAAGAGGGGGCTGATATCGTAATGGTCAAACCCGCCTTGCCGTATCTCGACATAATTTACCGTGCCCGTCAGCGTTTCGATTGTCCCATTGCCGCCTATAACGTCTCTGGCGAATATATGATGGTTCACGCCTCCGCTGCCGCCGGCCATATCGATAAAGATGTTGCGATGATGTGTATTCTGACGAGCATTAAACGTGCCGGGGCGGACATAATTATCACTTATTTCGCGAAAAAAATGGCGCAGTCCTCCTCCAAATTCGTATAAAATATATGGGCACGGGCTAAATTAAACTTATAATGTGCAGCGATGCTCAAACGGGCGTCGAGTCACGAGCAACGAGTATCGAGTAACGAAACGGAGACCAATTATGTGCGAACAATGCGGCTGCAAAGATAGCAAAACCCAGGATACCTTCGAGACGAAGGTTAAAGCGATAATCGAAGCAATCAGGCCGAACCTGCAAAGCCACGGCGGGGACGTCGAACTCGTCTCAACCGAAAATGGCAAAACAGTCAAAGTCCGCCTTCAGGGCGCCTGCTCGGGCTGCCCCGGCGCAAAAATGACCCTCAAAATGGGAATAGAGCGCCTTCTCAAAGAAAAAATCCCACAGGTCAAAGAAGTCATCGCGGTTGACTAAAAATCTTAGACACGAATACGAAGAAGCTTTCTCCCGGTTTGCAGACGCCCCGGCTGCCCGGTCCTTTGCACTCGGCCGCCACGCCTTGTTCATATTGCTCAAAGCCCTCGATGTCCATCCCGGCGACAAAGTAGGCGTCTGCGCTTTTACCTGTCTGGCTGTCGTAGAAGCCGTCAAAGTCTGCGGCGCTGTCCCTGTTTATCTGGATATTGATGAGCACCTCTGTATCGACCCGCAGGAAATCCTCATACAGGATGCCGGCTCTCTCAAAGCTGTAGTATTACAGCACACCTTTGGCAACCCCGGCCGATTCGAACAGCTTCTCGCCGCCTGCAATAAAATCGGCGCAAAAATCGTCGAAGATTGCGCCCATTCGACGGATTGTTCCTGGGGCGATAAAAAATTAGGCAAATTTGGCGAAGGGGCCGTTCGTCCGGGAGGTGTGCTGACCGTCAATTCAACCGCCTTACTCGAAAAAGTTGACCGCCAAATCGAGCGGTTCGCTGCGCCCGCGTCCCAAAAATCAGATTTTATTCTGGCCTGCCTTCGGCGAGCGTATCACCCATTCAGTAACTCGCGGCTCGATTGTTACCTCGGATATAACTACTCCCGGCTTCGTAGTTTGTTGCGTTTCAGGGGAAAATCTTTTCTGAAAGCCGGCTTTCCTGCCTGCGATGGATACGTCCGTCTGGCCGGAGAAACCAAGGCAAAAGCGGCATTGAAACAACTGAAAAACTGGCCCAGATTACAGCAGCTCCGGCTTCAAAATACCGCAATGATAGAGGAGTCCTTCAGCAACGCGGGCCTGTCCCTTTGGCCCAGAGAGCCGCAGGCAAATATCACACTGATGAGATACCCCCTGCGGGTATATAAGAAGTGGGAAATAGTCCATCGGGCAGGCGTTCGAGGCCTTGACATCGCCGGCTGGTATTCCAGCCCCGTTCATCCGCTCGCTGCCTTCGACCTTGCCAAAGTTGATTATCGCCAAGGTAGCTGCCCGAGGGCCGAAAGCACGATTGAACGATTGGTCCACCTTCCGACGAACGAATCGCTTAATAAACACAAATTGCAGGCGATGATGAAAATATTAAACGGCCATTAAGCACACACCAAAGAGTCCTCTTCCTTAAAAATAATTAGCCCCGCCATCTTCGCCTAAGGCGAGTGGGGGGGCGATTTTCCCTTTTCTTTTTACTTCTGTGAAATCTGTGTAATCTGTGGCTCTGGGAAGTTCAACTGTGCGAATTCTCGGAGCGCAGCGAAGACCCCCGCGTCGCGTTTTGCGAAGCCCCGCCTTGCGGGGAGAAGCAAAACGGCGGGGGCCGCTCTACACAGCCGCTGTTTCAGGAAAATTAAATTGAGCAAATTCTTTATGATATTCACGAGCTGCGCGGTCATAAGCTCTCGCCGCTTCTGTTTCATCGTCGAATCTGCCAAGCCATATTCTTTTCCCCTCGACGGTGGTTCTTGCTACCCATCTGCCGGAGTATTTTTCAAAGAATACGCCTATAAATCGCGATGTTGTCTTTCTGCTGGTCTTTCCTTTATTGAACTGGTTCTGCGAATGTGTCGCTAAGCGAAGGTTCTCTCTCCTGTTGTCGAGAGTGTCCCGATTGCGATGGTCAACCAGCATCCCCGCCGGCGCTCCCATTATTTCCCTGTGCATCGAAAGAATCTTTGTCCTGTTATGCGAATCGTCCACCAGCCGGACCGCGTATGTTCTCGGCCCGTTTTCCTTCGCGCACCAGTTAAACCTGTTGACCTGATAAAAGTCCACCGGCTCAACTATCGTAAATCTCCCTTCCCCAAGCGGAACCCTGCGAAACGCATACCCATATTTGCCCTTGCGATAAACCATCACCGGCCACGCGCAAATCTTGTCCAACCAGCTCGGCATCCCAATTGTTAAGTTAACTTTCATTCCTAATTCTCCTGCCCGTCCTCGACTCAAGCTCCGTTAGGAACCGCAATCGGGGATCCATTTTAGTTCTTCTCTTTTTCAACTCTCACCTGTTCCACTCTCTACTCTCTCGCGAAGCGTCCCGCTTCGCGCGTCCCTCTGTATATGGCGCGAACTTGCGCGCTTTTGACGAAAATTCCGATTTTCGAGACAGGCCGAAATGCACTTAACTCTTTGTGGTATAAGGAATAAAAAAAATTTCAAAAATTCCGGGATTGCCCAAAAAACACTTGCGCGAAATCGGCGAACAACTGTTTCATACAACTGTTTTATACAAACGTTTTATACGACTTTTTTAGTCCTGTTTTATGTCCTTATTTCACAAGTGGTTACATCTAAAGACCTGCCCGAAAAACATGCAAAAAACCATGCTGAAAATGAGCAAAAAAGCGCACAAAAAACGTGCAAAAAATGTCCCCACGTTTTTTGTAAGTATTGATATTCACAGACTTTAACGCTGTTTCTTAATGTGCCCTGAATGCTACACGCTGTCCGCCAAATTCATCATTTTGGCAACAGTTATTCGCCATCATAGAATTAGTATGGCGTCCCCTGATTCTCTTAATAAAGAAAAAGATTTATGACCCCCATTTTATTTCCCCCCTTTTATTTACCTTATCTTCCATGATTTTCCCTGATGGCAATAACGAGTTTTCGCATCTCGTTATCATCTTTGTTCCGGAGGTCTGCAAAACGAATTGTCGCTATATCAGCAGGGGGCGACACATCATCAATGCGAACTGGATACAGGCGTTTGCCCATTTCTTTTGCTTTCTCAATCTCCTTTTTCACCCACTCCGATGATGCAGATTGTTGCGACAATACCAAAACGATACAGTCACTGGATTGCAAAGCGTTGTTCACTGCTTTGGATATGTCGTCGCCTATTCTAACCGTTGTTTCCGGTTCCGAGACGACAAACCCCTTTATTTCCAGATAATCGCGAATCTGTTTTACACGCTCGGAGTCAGAGTACGCATAGGAGATAAAAACACGGATTGAACGACGCTTGGTAAACGTATAAAAGTAGATGCCAGTCATGCTTGCCAAGATGCCCATGAACACTCCAAGGATGCTTACCATCAGTTGCCGGGAAAACTGGCCTGAGAAAAAGAATATGAAAATAAAAGCCGAGAACGCAGTGGCAATGACTGACATGTAGGTCAACAATGCAGTCTGTTTTTCTATCTTCATGTTATCCAATCCAGTTAACAACAAGAACTAAAACCACCACACCAAAGATGTCTGGAACAACGATTCCCCAAAAGAGATTTAACTCCGATTCATCTTTCCATCCAATTTTACGAACTAGTGTTGAAACACCCCATATCCCGAGAACGAGACCTAGAAGTAGCCAAGGGACAGCCATCAGCTTTTCCTCAAGTTTCAACCTGATAACAGCATCAACGGTCGTCGTAGCTGTGTGTGCAATGTTGACACTTCCAGTTATAAATAGAATCATGGAGGTGATCGCAACATTAAGGCCAAAGGCCATATCTTCTTTCACAAAAGGGGTATGAATATCGTTTCTGGTAACGAATTTAATATAAATGCCAAGCACAACCGTCAGCAGGGGAACGGCGAAATGCAAAAACCAAGGATGTGCGAGAATGCTGTTCATCTCAATCTTATTTTAGCCAACAATGAGTATATCGTCCATATAAAACGGGAAACATTGACTGTTTCTTCCAATATAAGAAGTTTCCGTTGCTTCCTCAATGTTTACCCGCCATTGGCGGAGCGGGGCGGAATTGAAAAGCACTTCGCACCGATCGAAGCCAGTGACCCTAGAATAAATATTATTTCAACTAAAATATGGAAAGCCCTTGTTTGTTTCGCCGTAGACATAAATTCACTATCTTGCTCAGCATATTTATAATTACCGAATAATTCAGGGTTGGCTTTGAAATATGGCTCCTTTACCTCAGGATGTAGCTTTTGATAGTTGTCTCTAACAATACTATACACAATATCAATCTTGTTCTCGATTTTATATCTAACCGCATCATTTGTAATATCCCGAGAAGGGGTTAGTACAAAGAATTTAATAAAAACCGATAAAAGTATTAGAATTAGCCCCGCCAATTCCATCATCTCAATTTTGGTTTTCATAGTTCTCCCTAACAATAATTATACAGTCTGTCTAAAATGGCCAACCTTGTCCCAACCTGCCCGGCCTTAAAGTGTCAGTATATCGTTAAACTGAGGAAAAAGACAAGTTTTTTCGCCAGTGCGTTTTCGTGGTTTAACCCTTTTGTGCCCCCACGGCTACTTTTCGAAGAAAAGTGTGGGGGCGTGTTTTGTTCGGCTTCATTCAGTGCTCTCGGCCAGTTCCGAATGAATCCGTGTTTTTTGTCAGCCGAAAATACCTCAGGTATGGGCGACAAAGTCGTCCGGCGGAAGAGAACAAGACGTGGCGCACAAATCTTATTTGGAGAACAGGTCTTGTCGATTACGCCCCCCGGCTGACATAACCTGCGAAATCCGCGCAATCAGCGTCTAACCATTTTGTGCTTTTTTGTGGCAAAAACCGTGTAATCTGTGAAATCAGTGGCTATGCAAAAATTCTTCGTGTTTTTTTCGTGTCCCTTCGTGCCTTCGTGGTAAACAAGCAGTGTAAATCAGTGTTAATCCGTGTCTGAAAAAATCTTCTTGGTTGAAAAATCCGCGTACTTGTCCGCCGTAGGCGGATTTGTTTAGAATTTATGGCTTGGCCATCCCATAGGGAGAAATTAGTATTTAGGATTTTCACTCAATACGCAATACGCACGACGCAGGACGAAACGAGCCGCGTAACCGCAACCTAATTACGTAACCAGCATCGAGCCCCATTGCTCTGCAACAGGGGACCCAATTAGAATCTACTTATTGCAATTATGTCGGCCAATCATTCTAATATACCCCGATGTTTAAAAACATATCCATAATCGGCGACGGTGCGATGGGCACCGTACTTGCGATGCTGCTTGCAGAAAAGAATACGAACGTTCGCATCTGGGGCTACGATGCCAAACAATTGCAGGAGATGGCTTCCGCCCGCGAAAACGCAAAATTCCTCCCGGGCCACAAACTCCCCAAAACGATTATTTTCGAGCCCGACGACAAAACAATTATGACGGACGCCGACCTGATTATCTCAGCCGTCCCCTGCCAGTTTATGCGAAGCGTCTGGACGCGCCTGCAAAAACACACGCCCAAAGGCGTCCCCGTTTGCTCCGTCGCCAAGGGAATCGAAAATAAAACCCTGCTTCGCCCCACCCAAATCATCGCCGACTGCATCGGCAACGATGCCTCCCGCGGCTTGGCCGCCCTGTCCGGCCCCACAATCGCCGACGAACTCGCCGCAAGATTACCCGCCACCGCCTGCGTCGCCTCTGCCGACGACGCACTCGCCCAGCAAATCCAGCTCACCCTCAGCATCTCCTGGTTCCGCATTTATACCAATACCGACGTGGTCGGCGTGGAACTGGCCGGCGCGATGAAAAATATCATCGCCATCGCCGCGGGCATAATCGACGGCGTCGGCGCGGGCGACAACGCCAAGGCGGCCCTGCTTTGCAGGGGCCTCGCCGAAATCTCACGCCTCGGCGTCGCTATGGGCGCAAACCCCCAGACCTTCGCGGGGCTTACAGGCCTCGGCGATTTGGTTACAACCTGCATATCCCCCAAGGGCAGAAACCGCTCCTTCGGCGAACGAATCGGCAAGGGCCAATCCCCCCAGCTTGCCCAATCCGCCACCGAATCCGTTATCGAGGGCATCGCCACCTGCAAATCCGTCGCCGATGGGCTCCTTCCCAAATACAAAGTCGAGATGCCCATTACCCAGGCCGTTTATGACGTCATCTTCAGGAACAAATCCGTCCAGTCCGCCATCGCCGACCTGATGACCCGCCAGTTAAAACCTGAGCAAACGTAGTGACCTGTGGTGAGCATCGTCGAACCAGTCGAAGGTCTAAAACCTGAAAATACAAATTTTTAATCCACATCCACCCGGCTCTCCCCGGGAATCTGCTGACTTGGCTTGAAACAGGGGACCCATTCTCAAATCTCAAATTGATGTTCTGCGTCCCCCTGCCCCTGCGTCTCGTTTTGCTTTGCAAAACGGCAGGGGTCGTGGCTATTTTGCTTCACAAAACGGCGGGGGTCGAAGGATTAAAACCCGACACGTAGCGGCCTGTCCCGCCGTAGCCCTTGGCGAACGGGGAAGCGCAGGGCCCGCTTCGGAATCTTCAACCAGCCGGAAAAGCTAACCGCCAGCCCAAAAAACTTGACCGCCCAAACTTTCATTAACCAAAAGGATTGACTACCGCCCAATTTTCGCTAATATATCGATGACCGGGGCGGTTAGCTCAGTTGGCTAGAGCGCGTGCTCGACACGCACGAGGTCACAGGTTCGAGCCCTGTACCGCCCATTACATTTGTTCTTAACCTACCGATAGACCCATTATATCTGATCCCCGCTATTACATTTAATCACGCTTGGGCAGGGCCACGCAAGAAAGCAGGCACATTTCACCTAATCCCGTTTATTGAATTTAACCCGCTTCGCCAAGAGAGCGCCCTGTAATTACACTTCGATTTTTTCCACAAAACGGTTGAGAAATAGCCGCGAGATTCCTATTTAACCTTTTTTGGCAAAATGGGCGATATATAAACAAGGTACGGTCGTTGGCATACCGAATAAAAGCCAAGGACTATCAAACAGGCGATATATAAACAAGGTATGGTCGTTGGCACACCGAGTAAAAGCCAAGGACTATAAAACAGGCGATATATAACAAGGTACGGTCGTTGGCATACCGAATAAAAGCCAAGGACTACCAAACAGGCGATATATAAACAAGGTATGGTCGTTGGTACATCGAATAAAAGCCAAGGACTATCAAACAGGCGATATATAAACAAGGTAAAACCGCACTCATAGTATGCGATTAGGAGTAAGTTTTTATTAAAAAACAAAAACACAGGGTCAGCATAGCAATCTTAACAGGGATTTTCTGCGTTTTGATGGGCGGTATCGCATCAGGGCAGGAGACGTTTACGCTGTATGTGGAAAACGACGGGACGTTTATCAAGCCATTATACCGGACGGACCGGCATTATACCGACGGGGTAAAATTAGCTTTCACGCATCAGCCGGATGTTAATTTTCTGAAAGATTACTCGCGGTGGAATGGCTTTGGGGAAAACGACGGCGAGGTTCGAACGGCACTGGGATATTTTTTCGGCCAGAATATATATACGCCTGACCATGCTGACAAACCAGCGGCAAGAGCTGAACACGACCGGGTCTTCGCGGGGTGGCTGTATGGGGGCATATTCGCGCAGCGGGCGGCAGATAACCAGATGGAACATTTGGAGCTGAACTTAGGGATGATAGGGCCTGCGGCGAGCGGAAGCGCTATTCAAAATTTTGTGCACGACGTTATCAGCGCGGACAAGGCGAAGGGATGGACCAGTCAATTAGGTAATGAGTTTGCGGCGGATGTTACGTGGCTGAGAAGGCAAAGGGTCGCGGATCGGTATTTTGCGCGGACGGAAAATTTCGATTCGCACCTGGAATACGGGGCGACGGTTGGAACACTGCATCGCAACGCGAACCTGGGGATAATTTTTCGATACGGGATGAATCTGCCGAATGATTTCGGGCCTGGGCGACTTGAGGCGCCGGCGTCGGCGTGCATTGATAAGCCCGCAGAGCTTCAAACGCTGTATCTTTTTACGCGGCTTGGGGGCAAGCTGGTTCAGTATGACCGGTTTTTGAGCGGGCTTGACACGGAGCCGGCGGTCGGACAGTTCCAGGTCGGAGCGGTTTACCGATATAAATCGTTCGAGATAAGCTATTCGGAGACGTTCCTGACGAGGGAATACAAGGAGCAGGGCAGCACGGATTCGTACGGGGCGATAAATTTGATGTGGCGATTTTAAATTTTAGCCACCCCCACACTTTTCTTCGAAAAGTAGCCGTGGGGGCAGGCAGATTACACGGATTATTTTAGCCACTCCCTAAGGGATGCCTTCCGGCAAGAGAGCACAGAGGGCACAGAGAACAGTCAGCTTTGTGTTCTTGGCGGAGGCAATGCTCCAAACGTTGTTTGTGTGCTTGCCACCCGCCTTCATCCACAAGGGCTAATCGCCCTTTTATAAAGCTGACTGCTTAGACGCAAGACCACAGTTCAATTGCCGATTGCCGAAGCGGCTACGCAGGGCTTCGCGGATTTATCCGCCAAACTGATCGGCGGACAAGTTCACTGATTATTGACCATGAAAAAAGCTTGTTTTCTTTCTCAGTTTAACGATATACTGTCAATTTAAGGCCGGAATCCTTCGACGTGCTACGCTTGCTCAGGACAGAAGTCGGCTGGAGAGGAACCCTCCTTCGCCAAGGGCTATGGAGGGCAGGTTCGCACCTTTGCCCATCAACTTTGCCGTCCGGCAGTCGTTACGTTAATTAGGATTTACGTTGTATGGCAAGCAAATTTACGAGAATATCTGAAGAAGACGATCAACGAAAACGAAGATTTAGAGATATACCGCTCGAACCTGAACAGAAATCACTTCTTGTTCAACTCGCAGAAATAACCAAGAGTATACCACGCAAACAACTGACAAAGTTTATGTATATAAGTTCGAGTAGTGGAAGATATATTCAATGCCCTAATAATAAAACGCTAGATGCATATTTTGGTGACATTGAAGCACTCGACCGAGAAGGGCTTGTTGCTATCACGAAAGACTTAAAACCAAGTCATTTTGATGTCACACCCTTAGGATTATTATATTGTGATTATCTTAAGGAAACGGAGCAAATTGAAAAAATATCATCAGAATTTCAGAATAGTCGCAAGATTGAACAAGATGAAGAATCACAAGATAAGATAAGTAAGCAAGGGAGTCCACAAAATGATGATAAAGAAACTGAAAGGGCATCAATAGCGGGATATAGTATTTCGGATCAAGCTACTGCTATTGATAAATTAGGATTTGAGCCATATGTAAATGCAGTTGCAGAATTTCTATTGCATAAGGATACAAAGCCGCCACTCACTATGTCGATTGAGGGGGAATGGGGAAGCGGAAAGTCATCATTCATGCTTCAACTTAGTAGGGAATTGGCGAAACGTAATGCCTTAATACTGAATTTTTCGCCATGGAGACACGACAAGGAGGATTCGTTGTGGGCTGCGTTTACACTGAGCTTCGCAGAAGCATTAAAGAAAAAAGTATCGTGGTGGAAACGCCCGTGGAAAAGAATTGCGTTGGCATGCAAACGTTTTGACTTGTGGCGTGGATTGCCATCGTTACTCATCTTGTTCTTCAAATGGGCAGTATATATTCTAGTATGTGTAGTAATAGCTATAATTATTTTCAAAGAAAATATGCCATTCCTCGGTGACAAGACCGTGAAGGTCCTTCTAACCATAATTGGATCGGCATTGCTTATGTGGAAGGCGATCAAAGATATTAATGGTGTCATAGGAAATCCTTTTAAGCATGACTTAGAGAAATACATCAATGCGCCCGATTACGCTTCTCGCGTGTGCTTCGTGGAAAGGTTTCATGAGGATTTCAAAAAAGTAGTGGATGTATATGCATGTGGCAAAAGAGTATTTGTTTTTATTGACGATTTAGACCGATGCGAGGTGCCACAGGCCGCCGAATTGATGAAGGCAATCAACTTGATGATTTCGGATGACCCGGCATTGTTTTTTATCCTGGGAGTGGATCGGATAAAGGTGGCTGCTGGTTTGGCCGTAAAAGACAAAGAATTGATACCCTACCTAACCGCAAAAGAATCATCAAAAGTAAGTACGGAAGAGGGAAATCGTGATGCAATACAGGGGTTGATATATGGAAGTGAGTTCATAGAGAAATTTATTCAAGTGCCATTTCATATCCCACGAGCAGACCCTGCGAAATTACAGGAAATGCTGAACATTGATATCCAAGAAGATTCAAAGATCTCGAACAAAGAGCTTGATAGAAAACCACCGGATACAGATGCAAAGAATAGAGAGTTCCGCGCTAACGATAAAAATCAAGCGGATTACTCTAAAAATGCAGAAACTTCAAAAGAGCAAGAAAAGAAAGAAAAATTAAGAAGGGATGTCGGTCTTAGGCTTGGCACAGATTCAGAGGAAATAAAATCTATTATCCAGATGGTTTCTAAATCCTTAAACTGCAATCCAAGACGAATTAAACAATTTATTAACCTTTTTAGGTTGCGTGCCTACATAGCATTTGAGACCGGCGTACTTAAGTATCCGGCGAATGTGGAGAACAAGGGATTTATAACGTTGGAGCAATTAGGCAAGATTATAGCCATTGCCATTCAGTGGCCATTACTTTTTAAAAAAGCTATCGAAAACAAAGATATTATCCACATGATTGCAAGTGTTGCTGAGGGTAGAAAAGGCGGAATGGATACGGGTCCTATTCGTCCATGGGAGGGAGATGAGAAACTGATGGAGCTAGTAAGAGCTAACTGCCAAGGTAATCTGTTGAAGCGATACAGTTTGGACGGTGTGGATATAGATAAGATATTAGAAATTCTGCCCAAAATTACAGCCATTAAAGAACGAATGGTGGAAGAAATTAAAACCAAAGGTGAAGAAAAATTCATTTCTAGCCGGGGAATTGAGGAACTTGTCCAAAGGTCAAACTACTTTGGTGACTCCGAAAATATTAGGAATACAATATTGGTATTTAGTACTCCTCAACAACACACATGGTTAATAGCCACCAATCAGCAAATATTCTTCGTACTTGACGATGAAGATACTCGATCCAGTCAAAGACTAATCCAATATCGTTTACCTTTACAGGCAGCTCTTCCAGTTACTACAAAACAAGATACCAGAGAAGTCGGTGTATTCCAATTGGGTGCATCAGATTGGTGGTACTATTCAATGGATATTCTTGGCAATCCCTCTGAAGCGAAACAGCGGCTAGAATTATTTGTGAAAACAGTAATGGGCCAATAAAAAGATATTTTTAGGGAATGAATGATGGGGTCAGTGGGGCAACCGTTTTTTCCCGCCCCGCGCCTTCGGCGAGAAAGTAGAATAAACATAGCGTACAGCGGACAGCGGACAGGTGCGCTGCGCGAGAAATTAGAAAAGTTGAACAGTTGAACAGGAGATGAAGAACGGGATTTGCGATTGACGATTGTCGATTTGGGGATGCGGAAAGAAGTGTTTTTATGACCCCGGCATAAATGCCGGGGCTAAATATTATTTGGATGACCCCCAGGCAGGCCTGGGGGCTAAACAAATTGGATCCCCGGCAGAAGACCAAGGGAGCTAAACCCGAGGACCTACGGAAATATTTCTTTGAAAAAGTTTTTCATTAACTGCCAGGAGCGGATATCGGCTTGTTTGTTATAGGCGGCACCTTTTGAATTGTCGCTGCCATTATCGGGGTTGGTAAAGCCGTGGACGGCGTTGGCGAAGATGATTAGTTGCCAGTCAACTTTCGTATTACGCATCTGGGTACAGAAGGCGGTAACCTGTTCCTGCAGGACATAAGGGTCATCAGCGCCGTGGCAAACGAGGACTTTGGCCTTGATATTGTTGGCGTCAGCGGGGTTGGGCGTATCGAGATTGCCGTGAAAACTGACTACGCCTTTGAGGTCAGCGCCGCTGCGAGCCATTTCGAGGACGACTCCGCCGCCGAAACAATAGCCGATAGCGGCAATTTTGTCGGGGTCAACGAAAGGATATTTTTTGATCTGCTCAAGGCCTGCGAGAGCGCGTCGGCGCATCAGTTGTCTGTCGCCGCGATAAATGGCCGCCTGTTTAGCTGCCTCAT
The DNA here is from genome assembly GCA_003141275.1 of Phycisphaerales bacterium. Lineage (GTDB taxonomy): Bacteria > Planctomycetota > Phycisphaerae > Sedimentisphaerales > Anaerobacaceae > Fen-1362. The sequence continues at coordinate 3,907 of PLLM01000095.1, read as the reverse complement.
CGGTGTTGGCGGGGCGGATACCTTTGCCGTAGATATCGATGGCGAACGCGACGTAGCCGAGGGCGGCCAGTTGTTCAGCCCGTTTTTTAACATAGGGGCCGACACCCGTCCATTCGTGCACGATTAAAACAGCGGGAAGTTTTCCTTTTATGGCGTCGTCGTAGGCAAGGTAACCTTCGAGGACGGTATCGCCGTCTTTGTATTCGACGGTTTGGGTTTTGATGGCGGCACGGGCATAATTTGGCCAGATTATCGCCAGAGCCACTAACAGGATGTAAGGTAGAGTTTTCATTTCGATAGACCTCCTAAAAATAAACATTATTTCAATCTCGCTATTTTGAGCCGCTTTCTTCGGGGAAGTATATTACCGGCGGCAGGGCAAGGCAAGTGTTTTTTATCCGTCAAGAAGGGGAGAGGGGGGGAATAGAGTTTTGAGTGTTTAGTTTTGAGTTTTTAGTTGCGGAGTGAATAATTGACGATTGCGCTAAGTAATCGCCTTATTGGAATTAAGCAATCGCCCAATAGATTGTGATATGTTAAGCGGTATATTGAAATTGCAAAGCGTAAAAAAACTGGTTTTCACTAGGATGAACAGCCGATGTCCCTAAAAACGTCGGCTGTTTTTATAGGGACAAAGGAAAGGAGTTGTTTATGAACGCTAAATTGACAGTATTGGTTTTGTGTATGGCGATAGTATTCGCCGGCTGTTCGACGGTTCCTGAGAGGGGGGAGTCAAGAAATGTTTTGTCGGCGCAGGTAAACGAGGCGGTCGCGATATTCAAGGAGAAGGACCCCGAAATAAAACAATTTTTCGACAAGTCATACGGGTATGCGGTGCTGCCCAAGGTGTTCAAAGGGGCGATATGGGTCGGCGGGGCATACGGCAAGGGCGAGGTTTACGAGAAGGGCAGAATGGTGGGCTATTGCGATATGAAGCAGGCGACGCTGGGCTTTTCGTTTGGCGGGGAATACTTCCGGGAGATTATTTTCTTCAGCGACAAATCCGACCTTGACGCGTTCAAAGCCGAGGAGTACACGTTCTCGGCACAAGCTACCGGCGTAGCGGCGACGGCTGGCGCGGCGGCGAAGGCCGACTACAAATCCGGAATGGCGGTATTTATCACGACCGACAAGGGGCTGATGGTCGATGCCTCGCTTGGCGGACAGAAGTTCAAATACGTCGGCAATATTTTCCTCGAAGACACAACTATAAAAAAGTAAGGCAGGGATGGAGTTTTGAGTGTTTAGTTTTTAGTTTTTAGTTACTGAGATTGCTTCCCCCGCGTCTTACTGTCGCAAGACAGCAGCGTGGGGGGGGCGCAATGACCCTCCTCGCCTGCCATCGTTAGGCGTCCCTTTGCCGTAAGGCATCCCTTCCGGGAACGGGAGGCGGGGAAACATTCAACATTCAACATCCGACGAGGAAAACCGCTATAAGCGGACGCCCCTGCATTTTGCGCGTGTAAGACATAATAATTGGTTGAATATCGCTGGCCTGGCAGGTAGATTGTACATATCCAAAATGGGGACTGATGAAAGGAACAAAATATGAACGTGAAATTGCTTGTGTCGGTTTTGTGTGCGGCGATTGTATTGGCCGGGTGTTCGATGGCGCCGGAGAAGCCGGAATCGAAGGCGGTTTTGAAGGCACAGGCGAAATCTTCGGGTTCGCCGCTTGCATTGAAGGTAAAAGGAAATCAGATTCTCAACAGCAAAAACCAGCCGGTTACGCTTCGCGGGGTCAACACATCCTGTCTTGAATTTACCTGCGACTGCAACGGGACGATTCTCGAAACGGTGCGGGTAGCTATTGACGACTGGCATGTGAATATCATTCGCCTGCCGTTGTCGCAGGACCGCTGGTTCGGCAAAGCCCCGGAACAGGATGATGAAGGCAAAACATATCGTGCGCTTGTCAAAAAGGTAGTTGACCTGTGCGGCTCGAAGGGCTGCTATATTATCCTGGATTTGCACTGGTCAGATGCCAATGAATGGGGCAAAAATATCGGCCAGCAATCGATGCCGGACCGTAACAGCGTAGTTTTCTGGAAAGATATCGCTGCCATTTACGCGAACAATCCATCGGTTCTTTTTGACATTTACAACGAACCGAAAGATGTAAGCTGGGACGTCTGGCTAAACGGCGGAATGGTTACAAGCAGGCCTAACAGGCCGGGGCCGGAAAATAGACCTGTAACATACGAGGCCGTTGGAATGCAGGAAATGCTGAACACGATACGTGCCACAGGCGCTAAAAACGTCGTCGTTATCGGCGGGCTGGACTGGGCATACGATTTCAGCGGCATACTCGATGGCAAACAGCTCAAGGACGCAGGAGGAAACGGCATTATTTATGCCAATCACGTTTACGACAACAAGAGCGAAAGCGTCTTTACCTGGAAAGAAAATATGGAAGAAGCCGCTGCTAAGTTTCCGATTATCATCTCCGAATTCGGCGGCTCGGGCGGTCCCAATCGCCGTCAGGGCTGGTGGGGACAAAGCCCCTCAACCGCGATGGGCGATGACTGGCTGCTCCACGTTTTGCAGGCGATTCAGGACCATAACTGGTCGTTTACGGCCTGGGATTTGCATACGACTGCGGGGCCCGTACTCATATCAGATTGGAATTATATGCCCACCCCTGATTTCGGCGTTTACGTAAAAGAGCTGTTAGTCACAGGCAAGCTGCCGAAATATACGCCGCCTGACCTTAACAAAATTGCCGAGACATCTGTTTCGCCGCTGCCGGAATCGGCACGTATGGGCGGAAAGGAATTATACGGGGACTGGCAGATTAAGGCAGACCCCTGTGACCGGATGGGCGGCTCAATAATTTCTTTTGCCGGCGACAGTGAAGGCGGATTAATCGGGCAGTGGATAAATTTCAGAGGATTCACCGAAATTGAAGACATCCGATTCAAAGATAACCAGGTCACATTCACACAAACAGTCCAGTTCAAAAAAGAAACCTTTAAAGGATTCTTTGCGGGCACAATCGAAGGCAACAAACTTTCGGGTACGCTGACCCATGGCGGGATGAAATCCATGATGGAAGGCACTCGCAGCCCAATGATACCATTAGCAGCCGGTATGTGGGATATGAAGTTCAAGACGAAGGATGGCGAAAGCACAGCAATCCTCGATATTAACGTGGCCCAAGACGGCTCGTTATCCGCCCAATGGCAAAAAATAGAGGGTGAACATAAGATTACAGATGTGGATTGCGTTGGAAATAAGCTGACCTTCAAGAGCACCAGCAAGGTCCAGGACGCTGAGAATGTATGCAACTTTGAGGGAACTATCGAGCCGAAGACGGATACGATTGCAGGCGTGTGTAAGGTAGAAACGAATGAAATGCCGGCCGAAGGAAAACTTATCGGCTCGGAACTTATCGGCACCTGGATTCTCGACGTGGCCGCACCGTGGGGCAACTCCAGACAGCGGCTTAAAATCAACCGGGATATGAGCGGTATGTACGGCGTAACGCCTATTGAGAAGGTTACTCTTGAAGGCGATAAAGTGAGCTTCAAGGTTACTCCGGAATTCGGCAGGATGAGATTCGAGATGGATTTCGTTGGTAAACTGGACGGTTCAAAACTCACCGGTGAGCTGAAAAATCCGAGAGGTTCTCAGACAGTTACAGGCAAAAAGGCAAGCTCCGTTTTTTAAGAGACGCAGTTCGGAATAAACGGGCTATTCTGTTGAACGGATTGGACTAATCCTCGGCGGGATACTTGCCTGGGGTTATCAATAATCACTCCTCTTTTTTGAGGTTTACCAGTTCCAGTTTCACCGGCTTGAGGCGTTTGAGGTTCACAAGCTGGTTTTGACCCAGGCGGGCCTTGATGATGACATTGGAAGTGGTGTATTTTTCATCGAGGATAGTGCTGTATGCGCGGAGGAAGCT
>PLLM01000012.1 GCA_003141275.1 Phycisphaerales bacterium | reverse complement strand
TGCAGCGTGGACAACTGCCGGGCAAACTGGGCGATGTATTTTATTTTGACCTTGCCGCCCGCCCCCCGCCTCTTTTTAGGTTTGGCGAGGGCCCCGGCAGCAGCGCCGGCTTTCTTCCCGCCACCAACGGACAATACCTTCGTGGGGAAATACCCCATATTTCGTATCTTGCTGACCGCTTCCTTCTGGCTTAACGCCTCGACCTCATTTTTTATCGCAACCCCCTGAGAATCGAGCGCTTCATATTTGAAGAGCGGCATAAATACCTCCTACGAATATCTGGTTCATAAATTATTCGCTTTCCGCCATTGTTTCTTTTACGACCTCGTCTATCGTTGTCACGCCGTCATAAATCGCCGACAGACCCGCGTCACGAAGTAATCTCATACCGGCCTTCTGGCTGGCTGTCCTAAGAACATTTGATGACGCGTGGTTCATTATCAGCTCGCGTATTTCGTCGTTAAATGTCATAATCTCATAAAGCCCCGTTCTACCTCTGTACCCGGTATTGTTGCACTTGCTGCAGCCGGCGCCGTAATAGAACTGCTTGCCTTTGACGTCATTGGGAGAAAGTCCAAGTTCCATAAGCTGGCTTTCCGTCGGCCTGAACGGTGTCTTGCATTGTTCGCATATTTTTCTCACCAGGCGCTGCGCGACAATGCCTTCTATTGTCGCCGTCAGAAGGAACGGCTCGATACCAAGATCCAAAAGACGGGCAACCGAGCTTGGCGCATCGTTCGTATGTAGAGTCGTAAACACAATATGGCCCGTCAGGGACGCCTGGGCGGCGATTTCCGCCGTCTCAAGGTCGCGGATTTCGCCGACCATCACAACGTCGGGGTCCTGACGAAGAATGGAACGCAGACATTTCGAGAAAGTCACCCCGATGTCCTCCTTCATCTGGACCTGGATGATGCCGTCAATATCATATTCAATCGGGTCCTCAGTGGTTATTATCTTGGTCTCGATGTCGTTAAGTTCGCTTAACGCTGCGTATAGGGTCGTTGTTTTACCGCTGCCCGTCGGGCCGGTAACAAGTACGATGCCATTGGGCTTGTGAATCAGTTGCCGAAAAATATTCAGGTTATCGGTACCGAGCCCGAGCTTTGCAAGGTCGAGCTGCATCTGGCTGCGGTCAAGGATACGAAGCACGACGCTTTCCCCGAACATCGTGGGCAGAACGCTTACGCGGAGGTCAACGGGGTTGCCCTGTACGGTAAGAGAAATTCGACCGTCCTGGGGAAGCCGCCGCTCCGCGATATCGAGGTTGGCCATAACTTTTATTCGAGAACTAAGCGCAGCAGCGATGTGTTTGGGCGGGGGTACCATCTCATAAAGCACGCCGTCGATTCGATATCGCATTTTATATTCGTTTTCAAACGGCTCAAAGTGTACGTCCGATGCCTTGTCCCTGATGGCCTGCATCAGCACTAAGTTAAGAAGCTTCTTGACCGGGTTTGATTCCGACAACTCCTTAAGCTCATCGAGGTCAATGCTCTGGTTTCGCCCCTCGAATTCGGCAAGGAATCCGTCTTCCTGAATTTCAGTGATAAGCTCGTTTATTCCCTCTCCCTCATCCTTCTGCTGATAATATTTCGTAATTGCCGCGTCAAGCGCCTTCGAATCAACGATTTTCGCGGTCACTTTCAGACCGAGCAGCGTGCTCAAGTCGTCTGTGGCGCGGAAACTGTCCGCCTTGTCAACCGCCACCACCAACTCGTTTGTGTCCGCCTTGAATTCAATAGGCAAAACGCGGTATGTCTTGGCCATCTGGGACGAAAGCTTTTCCAAGGCGCTCGGCGGAACATCTATTTCGGCGAGATTTATAAATTCCATTCCTCGCTGGGCAGCCAGAGCGATATGCAACTGCTTCTCATCTACAAGCCCAAGTTCAACAAAAATCTCCCCTATCGGAATGTTCTTATGTTCCTTTTGCTGCCGTTGTTTTTGGACTTCGAGACAATGGTGGACATTTTCGCGGGTTAGCAACCCCATCTTCATAAGTACTCGGCCAATGGGTCTGCCTCGTAATTGTTCTATTGGCGGTATCTTTTCCATAAACTCATCCTTTACTTGTGTCTTGCCAACACCCCCTATTATATGCTCGTAATCTGTGTTCTGTCAAGGAATTAGCAATTGGACATACGGTTAATGAGACAATTTTTAAGTCCTATAAATCCTGTCTGTGTCTTAAAAATCATATCCAAACCTAACTTATGCCTCCCTGCCACGCATATAGGGTAACCCCATTAAGGGATGTTCCCTCCCAAAATCGCCATCAGTTGAGCCATATATCCCAAAATAGCCGTAACATCAGAAACCACAAGATATTACGTTCGCAGGATAGGCCCAAAATCATCATCTTCTTCTTGAGGTCTCTCGTGCGGCTTGAGGGTCTTGAGACGTGCCATCGCCTTATCATGTAAAGCACCAGGCGACCGTGCCTTATCGAGCATCTCAGCCATAGTAATCTTACCGTTTTCGTATAGTTGCCACAAATGGTCATCGAGAAGCTGCATACCAAGTTTTTTGCCGGTCTGGATACTGGAGTCGATACGGTAGGTCTTGTTTTCGCGGATAAGATTCGCAATAGCCGGCGTAACTACCAGAAATTCATAAGCCGCAACTCGGCCTTTGCCCGTGGATAACGGACAAAGTGCCTGGCTCAGAACGGCAATTAGGTTACTGCTTAACTGAATGCGGATTTGCTCCTGCTGGTTAACAGGAAATACGTCAATAATTCTGGTAATAGTACCCGCGGCACTGGTTGTGTGGAGGGTACTGAAAACCAAGTGTCCGGTTTCCGCCGCACGAACAGCGGCCTCAATCGTCTCAAGGTCTCGCAATTCGCCGACGAGGATGACGTCTGGGTCCTGTCTCAGAACGCGACGAAGCGCCTCGGAAAAGCTGGGGACGTCTATTCCAACTTCACGCTGGTTAATGATGGACTTTTTATGCGAATGATAGTATTCGATGGGTTCTTCCACGGTAACGATATGGCGGTCAATAGTTTCATTGATGTAGTTGACCATCGTCGCCAGCGTGGTTGTTTTACCGCTTCCGGTCGGCCCTGTAACGAGAAAAAGCCCCCTCGGTCTGCGGCAAAGAGCGGCGCATAT
>PLLM01000004.1:2162-6601 GCA_003141275.1 Phycisphaerales bacterium | reverse complement strand
CTGATAGGCGAAGCGATTGCCAAGCAGGCAATGGGTGTGGGTATCAAGTGCGTGTGTTTTGACAGGGGGTCATACAGATATCACGGCAGAGTAAAAAGTCTTGCGGATGCGGCCAGAAAAGCAGGACTGGTATTTTAATGGCAATAGTAACGCGGTAAGTTTGGAGAAAAAAATTGGCAGCAGAACCATTTAGACCAGGTGAGCGGGCAGAGTCGCCGTTGGAAGATACGGTGGTAAAGATATATCGATGCGCCAAAGTAGTAAAAGGCGGCCGCAGATTCAGTTTTGGAGCTTTGGTGGTCGTGGGCGACCGTAAGGGGACAGTCGGCATTGGTTACGCCAAGGCCAACGAAGTTCCGCAGGCGGTTGAAAAAGGTGTAAAAGAGGCAAAGAAAGACCTGCGAAAGATTCCGCTTTTGGGTCGTACGCTTCCTCATCAGGTTATGGGGAAGTTCGGTGCGACGCGGGTAACGTTGGTGCCGGCCAGCCCGGGAACGGGTGTTATCGCCGGTTTGAGCGTGCGTGCGGTGCTGGAATACGCAGGAGTACAGGATGTGCTTACCAAGGTGTACGGCGGCACATCGGCCAAGAATGTTCTGAAGGCCACAATGGACGGATTGATGAAGCTTCGGACCAAGGAAGTGATTGAAGGGCTTCGAGGCGTGGAAGTGCAGCAGGTAAAAAGGTGGTGATGATAGATGTACGAGTGGCAGATAACATCTGTTGCGGGTAAACATAAGGCGCGCAAACGTCTGGGCAGAGGTTCTGGCAGCGGTCACGGCAAAACGTGCGGCCGAGGACACAAAGGCAGCCGGAGCAGGTCTGGCGCGAGGCGGTCCGGAGAGCATGAAGGCGGACAAATACCGATGTTCAGGCGGATGCCAAAACGCGGTTTCAGTAACTTTGATTTTGCCCAGCGGTACGAGGTTGTAAACGTTTCGCAGTTGGAGAGATTCGAAGACGGCAGCGTTGTGAGCTTGCAGCAGTTTTCGGATGTAGGCCTGATTGACAGCGGCACAAGTAAAGTAAAGATTCTCGGAGGCGGAGCGTTAACTAAACGTCTGCAGGTGACGGCGCACAAATTCAGCAAGGCCGCCGAGCAGAAAATCACTGATTGCGGAGGAACGGTGCAGCTTGTATAGCGCGTCGTTCATAATTTAAGGGATTATTGTCGGCCAATAATACGAAGATGCTTAAAACGGTAATCAACATATTTAGGATAGCTGATTTGCGGAACAAGGTACTGTTCACGCTGGGGATGTTGGTTATCTATCGTGTCGGTTTTCATATCCCCATACCCGGGTTTGATATTAATGCGATAGTGGATGCGGCAGGCGCCCGCGACACGGACAGCCCCTTCGGGCGGGCCGCTGAAATGATGCAGATATTCACGGGCGGCAACCTTGATAACAGCAGTTTATTTGGGCTGGGTATTATGCCGTATATCACGGCGTCGATTATTTTGATGCTGGTGCAGGAAGTGGTCCCGGCTTTGAAAAAGCTGCGTCAGGAAGGGCAGACCGGCTACAAGAAGATACAGGAATACACGCGATATCTGACTGTGCCGATTTGCGTTCTTCAATCGTTGATGTATATGCGGCTGCTGGGCGGCTACACCTATGCGGGGATGCACGTTCAGGCGGCGATTATGGGCATAGTCGGGATGACCGCAGGAACGATATTCCTTATGTGGCTCGGTGAGCAGATTGATGAATACGGCATAGGCAATGGTATCAGTTTGATCATTATGGCAGGTATTATTGCCCGTATGCCGTGGGCATTGCGCAAGCTGATGTTGTCGGTATCCTTTAACGTCGCACCTCCTCCCGGCAGTATCGGCCCGACGAAGATTCTGATTCTCATATGTGCGTTTGTTTTTGTTGTTGCAGGCGCTATTTTGATAACACAGGGCCAAAGACGCATACCAGTTCAGCAGGCGAAGATGATGCGTGGCCATCGGATGTATGGCGGTCAGAGGCATTACCTGCCTTTGCGGGTCAATCACGGCGGCGTGATGCCGATAATTTTCGCCTCGGCGTTTATGTCCTTTTTGCCGGTACTCGTGGTTCAATTGGCACGGATAGAAGTGATTGGGCGTTCAATGATATTCGTGACTATCCAAAACTCTTTGGCCCCGCATGCGTTCACCTACAATATCATATATATGATTTTGATATTCCTTTTTGCGTACTTCTGGGTTTCAGTTCAGTTCCAGCCCAAAGATCTTGCCAAGAATCTTCGCGATTCGGGCAGCTTTATCCCCGGATTACGTCCTGGTCGCAGAACCGCAGAGTATCTTGAGACGGTGATGACGAGAGTGACTTATTACGGCGGGGCATTTGTGGCCGTAATCGCGGTGGTGCCCTCGGTGGTGATGGGACTGTTGGGCGTTGACTGGCGCGTGGCTACGTTTTTGGGCGGGACAGGGTTGTTGATTGTTGTAAGTGTTTCGCTGGACCTCGTTCAGAGGATAGAAGCCAGCTTGCTTATGCACAGTTATGAAGGATTCAGCGAGACCGGCAGAATAAAGGGAGCGTATTCATGAGAATTGTGCTGCTTGGCGCTCCCGGTGCCGGCAAGGGCACACAGTGCAAGTACATAGTGGAAAAGTATGGGTTGTTGCATCTGTCGAGCGGCGACATCCTCAGACGTCACAGGGCAAAGGGAACGGCGCTGGGCAAAAAGGCCCAGCAGTTTATGGATTCCGGGGCGTTAGTGCCGGATGATATTATTATAGATATGATGATTGATGAAATCGCCAGGGCGCCAGCAGGCGGTTACGTGCTGGATGGTTTTCCCCGCACGGTAAAGCAGGCGGCGGACCTTGATAAGGCGCTTGAGAGCAAGAAGCAAAAAATAGACGCGGTTTTGAATCTGCAGGTGGACGAAAAGGTTATCGTCCGGAGAATAACCGGCAGACGGATTTGTCCGAAGTGTGCCGCGGTTTATCACGTTGAAAATTTAAAGCCCCGTGTTGAGGGGAAATGCGACAAGGACGGTAGTTCGCTTTTACAGCGGCCGGATGATACGGCTGAGGTTGTGGTAACCCGGCTGAAGAATTATAACGAGCAGACGGCGCCATTGGTTGATTATTATAAGCGTAAAAGTACAGTATTTGACATCGACGCCAACGAAGAAGCAGAAGACGTAAGAGACCTGATGTTCAGCAAATTGGCCTCTTTGGCTTGATGTGTGGTTTTTTAGATGGCTATAACGCTTCGCAGCAGACGTGAAATTGGATTGATGCGTGATGCAGGCGCCGTTGTAGCGAATGTTCTTTCAAAATTGCAAGAGATTGCCAGGCCCGGGGTGAGCACGGCTCATCTGGATGAGGTGGCGGCAAAACTGACGTCCCAGGCGGCAGCGCTGCCCCTGTTTAAGGGGGTTCGCAGTCCCTATGCCAGGATGCCGTTTCCCGGAGTGATTTGCGCGTCGATTAACGAGCAGGTGGTTCACGGGATACCGTCAAACCAGGTGATACTCAAGCCAGGCGACATCCTGAGTATCGACTTCGGCGTGCGGCTTCAAGGGTATTGCGGCGACGCGGCTGTTACGGTCGCAATCGACGAAATATCCGAAGAGAACCGCCGGCTGATGGATATTACCAAAGGGACGCTTGATTTGGCGATAAGAATGGCTGCCCCCGGAGTTCGCTGGAGCAAAATAGCGGGCGAAATGCAAAAGATGGCTGAATCGGCGGGTTTTTCGGTTGTGACCGAGTTTGTCGGACACGGAATCGGAACCCAGATGCACGAAGAGCCGAGGGTGCCTAATTTTGTCAGCGATGAGCTTTTGGCGAACGACATTGTCCTGGCAGAAGGAATGATTTTGGCGGTTGAGCCGATGATTAACAGTGGCACCAGCGACGTTCGGACGCTTAAGGATGGCTGGACGGTTGTAACTGCTGACGAAAAGTGTTCGGCTCACTTTGAACATACTATAGCGATAACCGGTCGCGGATGTGAAGTGTTGACGTTAAAGTAGGTTATGACCAAAAANNGGCCAAACTTGAGAACGGGCATCAGATTCTGGCGCACGTTTCCGGCAAGATGCGGATGCATTTTATCCGGATACTGCCGGGCGACACGGTTACGGTTGAGATGTCGCCCTATGACCTGAACAGGGGCCGGATTATTTTGCGAAATTAGACGATTGGTTGTATAGCGTTTGTTTTACAAGGCGGATTTAGGCAATGAAAGTAAGAAGTTCAGTAAGACGTATTTGTGAGAATTGCAGGATTGTGCGTCGTAAAGGCGTTGTGCGCGTGATTTGCAGCAACCCCCGTCATAAGCAGAGGCAGGGGTAGTTTGGCGGTCACGGCCAAAAGGCAATTTATAAGGAGCAGTTATGCCGCGTGTTGTTGGTATTGATATTCCGAATCAGAAGGCAATGTGGATTGCGCTGACCTATGTTTACGGCATAGGCAGGCATACCTCTGT
>PLLM01000004.1:0-2055 GCA_003141275.1 Phycisphaerales bacterium | reverse complement strand
AAGACGGTTGCCGGGAAGAAGGGCGTGAAGGAAATACGAGGATAGTTTTTTGTTTTCATAATTTGGTTCGCGGAGTTTTTTGAACAATGGCGAATGTCGTAAAACATAAAGTCAGGAAGAATATAGCAAAAGCGGTCGTTCACATAAAGGCGTCTTTCAATAATACGCTGATTACGGTGACGGACGTGGAAGGCGGCGCTATTTGCACCAGTTCCGCCGGCTGTGTCGGCTTCAAGGGCGCGCGTAAGAGCACGCCATTTGCGGCCCAGCAGGCGGCGCAGCGTGCTGCCAGCGCGGCTATGCGCAACGGTGTCCGTGAGGTCGAGGTGAGAGTGAAAGGCCCCGGCCCGGGACGGGAATCCGCGGTTGCCGCGTTACAGCAGGCGGGATTGCGAATATCATCAATTGAAGACGTAACGCCGCTGCCGCATAACGGGTGCCGGCCTCGCAAACGCAGGCGAATATGATTTTGTGTGTGGTTGTTGGTGATTAAACAGTAGTTTGTATTAGAGAATATTAGGAGCTTGGCTGGAACAAATGGGACGTTACCTTGGATCATCTTGTAAGCATTGTCGTCGCGAGGGCATCAAGCTGATGCTGAAGGGCGGCAGGTGCGAGACGGCGAAATGCCCGGTGGAAAAAAAGCAGAAGAATCTGGCGCCTGGGATGCACGGCTGGCGACGAGGCCGGATGAGCGAATACGGGGTTCGGCTTCGTGAAAAGCAGAAAGTAAAGCGATACTACGGTATTTTTGAAAGCCAGTTTATGCGGTATTTTCACCAGGCCGAACGGCTGAAAGGCAACACGGGGCAGACACTGTTGCAGCTTTTGGAAAGACGCCTGGACAACGTGATATACAAGTTGAATTTTGCGCCGTCGCGGAAAGCCGCTCGGCAGTTGATTACTCACGGACACATACATGTTAAGGGGCACAAGGTTGATTTGCCGGATTACAGCGTCGATGTAGGCGACAAGATTACGGTAAAAGGTTCGGAAAAGAGTGTTAAGGAAATCAAGCAGCAATTGGCGTTGAACCCGAATTTCACGACACAGGGCTGGTTGCAGCTTGACCGTGATAAGCCGGAGGCAACGGTAGTGGCAGTCCCGACGAGGGATGACGTGCAAATTCCTGTAGAGGAACAGTTAGTTGTTGAGTTCTGTTCGAGATAATTTTGAATTGGCTGATTTTGAGGAGGCCAGTATGCGAATTACATGGCGTGGTCTTGAGTTGCCGACTCGTGTCGAGCGCGACAGTAAAATAGCGAGCGACAGGTATGGGAAATTTTATATTGAGCCGTTCGAGCGAGGTTTAGGCACGACCATCGGCAACAGCTTGAGGCGGGTTTTGCTCAGCTCGCTTGAAGGCAGCGCGGTAACCTCCATCAAGATAGCAGGCGTCAATCACGAGTTTACCTCGATAAAGGGCGTGATGGAGGACGTGACGGACATTGTTCTTAACGTCAAGAATCTGACGGTCCGGCTTCAAACGGACGGGCCGAAGACAATGAAGATTGCCGTCAACAAGGCGGGCGTAGTGACTGCGGCCGATATCGTTGCCGACCCCGCGATAGAAATCGTGGACAAAGACAAGACAATAGTCACTTTGACCGAAGACGTGAAGTTCGAGATGGAGATGGTAGTTGAGAGCGGTCGGGGCTATATACCTGCTGCGGAGCGGATTGCCGCGGCTGACAGATACGAACAGGAAGTCGGCAGGATAATGCTCGATGCCGTGTATTCACCCGTCACTAGGGTTCGATATATTACTGAGGATACGCGAGTCGGACAAAAGACGAATTATGACCGGCTGATACTTGAGGTATGGACCAACGGGGCGATTACGCCGGATATGGCGATGGTCGAGGCGGCCAAGATTCTTCGCAAGCACATCAATCCGTTTGTGCAGTATAGCGAAATGGGAACCGAAACGGTATCGGGTGAGGTGACTGTTGACCAGCCGCAGCCCAAAGTTGGCGAAGAAGTGCAGACCAAGCTGAATATGCCCATCCAGGAGCTTGAGCTTTCGGTTCGGGCAAACAATTGTCTCGAATCGGC
>PLLM01000021.1:13464-14153 GCA_003141275.1 Phycisphaerales bacterium | reverse complement strand
GGCGAAAGAATGACACCGAGAAAGGTTTTGGTTGTCGATGACGAAGTTCATATCGTTCACGTCGTCGCGATAAAGCTTCGCAACAATGGCTATGAACCGATAACCGCTGGCAACGGGCAGGAGGCCTACGACCTGGCGTGCCGTGAAAACCCGGACATCATCATCGCTGATTATATGATGCCCGTGATGACCGGCCTGGAGCTTCTCGAAAAACTCCGCGAAAACGAANNGATGTCAACCAGCAGCGGCTGAATGTCTCCCTGTGCATCACCAAGCCGTTCAGCCCCAAAGAGCTGCTGCGAAACATAGAAGACATCCTCTACCAGAAGGAGTTGATAAATCAAACGTGATGATTGGCACGGGGGAGGCAGTTGGGGTATTGCCGCGTTTGGTATTCGCCCGACCCCACCCCATACACGGAGCAGTTTATGCCCGACACATTAACAGCAGGTTTGACAGCGTCTGAAATGCGTGAGCTGAAGGATTTTGGAGCTCGGCTGGTCTCGCTCGGCGTCAATTTCGCCGTCTGCGACTTCGAGGGCCGACCTCTGCTGCTCTGCAAGACGGGCGGTTTCGAAACCGACCCCGCGAGATTAGCCAAAATTGCCCGCGATTGCCTCAAAAATCTTCCGACTAAAAAAGAGGAACCCCAAGATGATTCTTCGCCATCGTCGGCCAGCAGGTATCTT
>PLLM01000021.1:0-13430 GCA_003141275.1 Phycisphaerales bacterium | reverse complement strand
CAGATGGATATGATAAGCTCCGAGCTGGCGCAGACCTACGAAGAGCTGGTCCTGCTCTACAAAATAAGCACCAATATGGAAATCGTCGAACCTGACGCAAACTTTCTCCAGATGGCCTGTGACAGCTTGACCGAAATCGTCAGCGTAGAAGGCATCGCCATCCTCCAGGAAAAAACCGTTGATGATAAGTCCCGTTTTGTCCTCATCGCCGGCGCAGGCGTCATCGATGTTGATGACCGCACAACCTCGCTTCTCTACACCCGGCTCCAGCAGGAAATGAGCAAGGGCAAAGAGGTGCTCCTCGACAGCGAAGTCGATGCGCCCTTCAGACACGAATGGCCCAAAAACATTCGTAACATCATCGTTGTCCCTCTGTCCGGCAGAAACAAAAATAGCTCCTCGCAGGGAGCAGGTCCGCGACAGCCCGGCACAAACCACATCATCGGCATGCTCGTTGCCGTTAACCGCCTGGACAAACCCGATTTCGACTCCACCGACGCCAAGCTCTTTACCTCTGTTGCCAGCGAATGTGCCGTCTTCGTCGAGAACAACCGCCTTTTCAGCGACCTCAAGGAATTATTCATCGGCTCCCTCAAGGCATTGACCAGAAGCATCGACGCCAAAGACCGCTACACACGCGGCCATTCCGAAAGAGTCGCCTTCATCTCCAAGTGGATTGCCGAGCAGCTTGCCGAAGACGAAGACCTCGACCAGGAGCAAATCCACAAAATTTATCTTGCCGGTCTTCTCCACGACATCGGCAAAATCGGCATAGATGAAAAATTGCTCTGCAAAACCGGGCGTATCACCGCACGCGAGAAAAACAAACTGAGAATGCATCCCTCAATCGGCGCAAACATCCTTGGCGGCATCAAACAGATGCGAGACATCATCCCCGGCGTCCTTTGTCACCACGAACGCGTTGACGGCAAAGGTTACCCTTCGGGCCTTAAGGGCGACCAGATTTCTCTTATGGGAAAAATCGTCGGTCTTGCCGACAGCTTCGACGCTATGACCTCTGAACGCGTCTATCAGGAAGTAATGACCGTCGAAAAAGCCATCGCCGAAATCGAAAAACGGCTCGGCACCCAGTTCGACGAAAAAGTCGCTAACGCCTTTCTCAAAAGCGACGTTTACCACCTCTGGGACCTTATGGAAGAGGGCGCCGTCAAGACATACGGAGCAGACGACTTCTCCCAGTATGGCTCCGTCGCAGTCGGCACCCTTATTGCTTAATTCTTCCAATCGTAAACCCGCGTGGTTATCCGGAAACGCCCCCTGACGCAAATCGTATCTTTATTCCACAAAAAATAAAAATATTTTTCTGTCGTAAGTCCCCCCCATAAGGACTTATGAACATTCTACGTTTTCATTTCCATTTTTATGTTGCCGAATACAGCTAAATAGCTATTATCAATTACACTTATTGATTTTAATAGGAAGATATAATATATGAGCAAACATACAGGCAGGCTGCTCGCTACGGACTTTACCTATTGGAAGGCCACGAAAGAAAACATGAAAATGTTAACTTGGAGAACTAAAAACGTTAGCTTTCCCCATTTTCCACGTGGTGTTCGGCCATAATTGAAATGGAGTAATGAGAATGAAACAGATTTCGTCTTTCATATTAATCGCGTCTGTTTTTGTGATAACGGGATGCGTGCAGCAATGTAATCCAACCTATCTTTCAGATTCATCTGCCTTTGAAAAGGTAGAAAAGGTAAAAGTTAATAAACATGATCCTTACGAGAAAATCAAGAATGATACATTGAAACAATTTCATCCTCCCACTCAAGATCAAATTGCAGTTATGGATATCATAATTGCGGAAACAAGGAAGAGAACGGGAGGCTCACTTGATCAAACTTTAATCACTGTAGAGAATATCCAAGTGGCGAGGGAGGCAACGGAATTTGCCAATTATATGAATACTTTGGGACCTGATGCCTCCATATTGCGAGAAGAGCGGTTTAAATGGCTATATGAAAAAAGAGCGGATTATTTAGATGAGCTAAGAAAGAAAAGGCTTGCTGATCAATCACAAGATAAAATGAATAACCAGCCTTCCAAAGTGATTGAAGGTGAAAAAGTAAGTTTAGCAGCTACAGCCCCTAGTACCCTTAGTGAGGATGAAAAAACAAAACTGCTAACTAGTTTAACTGAAAATTTTAGCAAAGCGCAAATATCCGTTTTTGATGCGAACTTTTTAATGGCCCCAAGGGGCGAATTTGAATCGAATGAGGAATATATTGCCAGAACAACGTCGCTAAAGAATAAATTCTTCTTCTTTGATTTGGAAGTTGATCTTCGCAAATACAATTATGACAAGACCTGCTTTGATGATATCCGTTTATCATATAGCAAAAACCTGGGTGATGCTGCCTATCTTAACATCATTTTAGACAGACAAACTAAACCAATTGGTGAGGTGTTTAATAAGCCAGTATTTGTAAAAGGTTATTCATTAAAATATGTGAATTATTGGAAGGGAATTATTGCAAAAAATATTTCAGCACCTCAAATGGGGCAGCCAGTGTTTTTCTTTTCAAGTTCGGAGGCAGTTAAATTTTACTGGACCGATGAGGGATTTGGGATGCACCCCGAATTCGTTGTCAATGTTTCTCCTAAAGCAGCTAAAGAGTTGAAAGAGCACAACTTAATTATGAGATGGAAAATCATATTCCCTTATTCATTAGGAGAACACATTACAAATACAGGTTCGACAGTGTTCAATGTGGCATCAGTTGATGAAACCACTGATGCAACAACAGGACATAGCATGATAAACCAAGAATATGTTTTGGCAGACATTTTAGCAGTTGCCCTTATTGATAAGACCGAAAATAAAATTCTTGCCATTTTTTCCATGACTTCCAATAACCAGCAGTGAGGCAGAAATGCAAAAAATGATTGGTTATTTATTTGATTATATCAAAAATAAAAACCAGTTAATCCTTGATGGACACTGCGAAGAGATTTGTTCTGAATTATTGACGATTGCAGAAAAGTCTTCAACTTGGATAAAAAAAGATACCATGTTGTACCGGTGCCAAAGGGGATGCGATCTAAAACCGCTACAGATAGGTACTGTGGGCCAACCAAAACCACAGGATAAGTTTTCTTGGGAGCCTCAACCATTTGGTAAAGAAAGAATGACACCTTGGCCTGATAAGGCAAAAGAAGGAAGAATCAACCCAAAAGGGATACCGTGTCTTTATTTGGCAAAGGACGAATTAACGGCTATTCAGGAAATGCAGCCTCTCCCAAATCAGCTATTAACAATAGCCGAATTTCGTGCGACAAAAGACCTTAGAATTGTAGATTGCTTTGGCGAAATAAATGATAACTCGAATCGTGAAGATTGGTTCTGGACAGCTTTCGGGTACGAGTTTTCACGCCCAATGCTAAATTCTGATGACCGAGCCGATTATGCCCCTACGCAATATTTGGCTTCGCGTTTTAAGAGCGTTGGGTTTCATGGGATAGCATATAAAAGCTGGTTTAACCAAAAACTTAACTATGCCATTTTTAGGCCAGATGATTTTCAATTTAAATTTGAATCGGCAAGTGTGAAACGCATTGTTCAATTTCCATCACTATCAGAAGAAAATATTGAAGAGATGAAATCCAACACGTCGGTTTTGGCAGAAGCAGAGCTATATGGACAAGTCTTTCGTTTACAAAGTAACTCCTTCTTACTCTCTGGATGCGAATTCATTAAAGAATCGAAAAACAAGGAACAAGAAGAGAAAAGGAAATTTGTATGAAGGAGCCTGTTATGAACGAGCGTATTGATGAATGTCATGATTGTTTTATATTGCACAAGCAAACGCATCTAACTGGTTACTGGTATATACATAAAAATATGACAGGTCCAAAACCCAAGATTGACTTTCTACAGATAAAAGATTTTGGTTGTGATCAAATGGCTAACTGCCAATATGATGCCAGCAATTGCCCTGTAAAGAAAGCAATGGAGCATATAGATGATAATATTTGAAAGGGAAAACATGAGAAAAACACTATTGATCGCATTGTTACTGTCATCGTTGTTTTTAACTTCATGCAGTGTTATAGGCACGGTTTACAAGCATGAGAATTTTCAACAATTACAGCCCGGAATGACTGAACAAGAAGTGATAGCTATTCTCGGTGCTCAGCCGTGTTCGCGCAGTGCGCTAAAGGATGGTTATCTTTTACAATGGCAATATTCATACGGTACAGCATTGGCGACAGGTGGCGCCAGACATTTGGCCGTACTTTTCTCAAATGATAACAAGATGGTTAAAATTACCCAAAATACGCAAATCGGATCGGGATTGTGACGTACGGAAAATTGACGGACCGGGGGACAGCTACCGTTTTTTGAACAGGGCAGGATATAAGCTGTTTTTAGAACAGTTGTTTAACCTCGTCTTCTTATCGTAGCGACCTGTGGTGAGTAAAGTCGAACCCGTCGAAGGACCCATTTTCGAGCCACGACCTGTCCTCCATAGCTTCAGCGACGGAGGAAGCGAAGGAGGAGTCACGAATTAAAAAACCGCAATAAAGGGCTAAAAATGAGTACGTTTTTCCAAAATTTTCAAAAATTTTCAAAAAAAACGCGAAAATTTGCGAATATTTCACACGTTTTCGTAGCGCAGCGAAGACCCCGCAGTCGTTTGAATTTTCCACAGGAAAATTCTTGCGGGGGGCGGTCTCCAAATAACGAACCACGAGCATCAAGTATCCAGCATCAAGCATCGAATTTGGTTAATCTAGGTAACTTGCCCTTCCACCCCCCAACACCAAAACGAGGGGCAAGTAGGGGCAACTAAGGGCAACTAAAAAAACCATACATTTATAAGCAAAACTACTGCACCTCTACTTCCCATTAATTCCTTATTTTTACGCTTGCAGACCCCTAAAAAACTGCTACAATGCCCATCTTGTAAATTTTGATTGGATAAGGTATGGCGGGTTTTAGCCTGCCGGGTATTTCAGAAAGGTTTATTGGAAAAATGCTGGCAAAAACGAAAAAGACAGATATCGTTCATAACTTCGAACTCCACCAGGGCGATACCGGTTCGCCTGACGTACAGATTGCTTTGCTGACCGAAAAAGTCAACGAGCTTACCGAGCATCTGAAGAGCCACCGCAAGGACCACTCGTCCAGACGCGGCCTGCTCAAGATGGTCGCCACAAGGGCGTCGCTGCTCAAGTACGTCGGCAAAAAAGACCCGAAACGCTATCACGACATTATCTCCCGGCTCGGCTTGCGGAAATAGTTCAAAACGCCTGCCATCGCCGCACGCCGTCTTGACGCGCTGCGCCATGGCTTTTTATGAGGTAGCTTATGTTTAATCTTATCAAAGTAGAAAGAGAAATCGCGGGCAGAACTTTATCCATCGAAACCGGCAAAATCGCCAGGCAGGCCGACGGCGCTGTTATCGTCCGCTATGGCGAGACAGTCGTCCTTGTTGCTGCGGTCGGTGCGCCGCCTCGCTCCGAGGATATCGATTTCTTCCCGCTCTCCGTTGATTACCGTGAAAGACACAGCGCGGCCGGAAAATTCCCCGGCGGCTTCATCAAACGCGAAGGAAGACCTTCCGCCAAGGAAACGCTCACTTCAAGGATGATTGACAGGCCTCTGCGGCCGCTCTTCCCCGATGGCTATTTCAACGAAGTTCAGATTATCGCCTCCGTCCTCAGCGCCGACAAGGAAAACGACCCTGATGTTCCGGCGATGATAGGAGCCAGTGCGGCCCTGACCATCAGCAAACTTCCCTTCAACGGTCCCACGGGCGCATGCCGTGTCGGACGCGTTAATGGCGAGTTTGTTATCAATCCCACCCATGAGCAGATGGAGCTGAGCGATTTGAACGTCTTAGTCGGCGGGCGAAAAGACGCTATCAATATGATTGAGGTTGCCGCCAAAGAATTGCCAGAGTCCGTTATCGCCGAGGCAATTAAAACCGGGCAGGAAACCGTAAAAGTTATTTGCGAACTAATCGAGGAGCTTCGGCAGAAAGTCGGCGTCAAAAAGGATGCGCCAGATGTATTCGAAATAGACGAGACGCTCTGCTCGAAAATACGCTCACAAATTGCCGACGAACTTCGCGGCCTCAAACTGATACCGGTTAAACAACAGCGAAGGGTCGCCGTCAAGGAATTGTTTGACCGTCTCGTTGAGCAATACTGCAAACAGGAAGGCGAATCCGCCCAAAATTATGACCAGACAATGGTTAGCCGGATTTTCGACAGGATTGAAGGCGAAATCATCCGCGACCTCGCCCTCAAAGGCAAACGGCTAGACGGTAGGGGCTACGACGACGTCCGCCCCATCACCTGCGAAGTCGGCATTTTACCCCGCGTCCACGGCTCAGCACTTTTCACCCGCGGAGAAACCCAGTCCCTTGTCACCATCACCCTGGGCACAATTCAGGATGCCCAGATTATCGACGGCCTCCAGGACGAATATTCCCAGAGCTTTGCCCTGCATTATAACTTCCCGCCGTTTTCCGTCGGCGAAGTTAAGCCGATGCGAGGCCCGGGCCGTCGCGAAATAGGCCACGGCGCACTCGCCGAACGAGCGCTCGAAATGGTCAGGCCTCCCGAAGAAGAATTTGCCTATACAATAAGAATCATCTCCGATATTACCGAATCAAACGGCTCAAGCTCAATGGCCTCGGTCTGCGGCGGCTCGCTCGCCCTGATGGATGCCGGCGTCCCGATTAAAAAAGCGGTTGCCGGCATATCAGTCGGCCTTGTCACCGCCGACGATGGCAAATATGTTTTGCTTACCGATATAATCGGCGACGAAGACCACCACGGCGATATGGATTTCAAAGTCGCCGGAACCACCGAGGGCGTTACCGCCGTCCAGCTCGATATCAAAGCCGATGGCCTCCCGCATAACATTATGGTCGAGGCAATGGAAAAGGCGAAAAACGCTCGGCTCAAAATACTCGATACTATGTCCAAGACAATCGATAAGCACAGACCGGAGCTTAGCGTTTACGCGCCGAAACTTGTTACCGTTAAAATCGACCCCGAATTTATCGGCAAAATCATCGGCCCGGGCGGCAAAAACATCAAGGCCATGCAGGAGCAGACCGATACCACAATCGAAATCGAAGATGACGGCACCGTCTTCATTAGCTGCATAGGCGGCGACGGCCACCTCAAGGCAAAGGCAATGATTGAGGCGATGACACAGGCCCCCAAGGTAGGCACCATTTATCCCACTGCCAAAGTCGTTTCCATTAAGGATTTCGGTGCGTTCGTCGAATTCATCCCAGGCCTCGAAGGCCTCTGCCACGTCAGCGAGTTGAGTGACAGCTACGTCAAGAGCGTTGACGCTGTATGCAAAATGGGCGATATAATCCCCGTTAAGCTTTTGCTTGTCGATGACCAGGGCAGGTTCAAACTCTCTCGCAAAGCAGCGATGGCGGAACTCGGCCTCTCCGACAAAAAAGACCATAAAAAATAATCGTAGCGCAGCGAAGACCCCCGCGTCTCGTCCCTTAGGGACGGCGGGGGGGCTTATGTTTAGCCCGGCAACTTTATTGCCGGGTCCTGCCTCCGTAACTCAAAACCAAACACTTAAAACTCAAAACTATATCCCTCCTTTCCCCTTGCTTTTACCGACAATCCCAAGAATAATACCTGTCTCGGCGAAGCCGGAGCGACAAAAGCAGGAGTTACGCACCTTTGACCCAAAAGCCGAACTGCCCCGTTGGCGGAGAAAGTTAAAATGATAGTGGAATTCCAAAAGTGTCAAAAATGTGGGAAAATCTTCAGCCAGATAGAGAGAACTGGACCATCTATTGGTGGTATTGGTGAGATAATGCGTCATGCTGATGAGAAGGTTTGCACAAATTGCGGGGGGCCCTGTAATTTGGGTTGATGGGAGAGGTTCTCCCATAAGTGCTTACAAACGCGTGGAAGAGGCTAATCGTCATCTGAGGCTCGCTTGTATATGGGGGATTATGGCCTTGATTGCTTTTCTCATACTCTATTATTTCATATTGAAATGAATTACGTTAAATTAGGAGCGATTGGGCTAAATGGACTTCTTTCAGAATTTTGATAGATATGTGGCACCACTTAACCCACTTGGAGTAATCGTCGGGGTAATCCTATGTGGAGTCATAGGTGGGGTTATTATCGCTACAAAAGAAAATAAGAGTGTTGGTATGTGGGCCGCTCGAGGTGCTGCATTATTCCCCCTCTGTGTATTCGTTGGTACGCATATAAGCTCTGTAATCAATCCGAAGATTGGCGGAGGATTACCAGGCCTGTTTATTGGTGCATTAGTAGGTTGTGTCGCTCTTGTTATTCTGATCATGGCAAGTAAGAAGTAGGACATTACAATCAACCGCCCAACAAGGCACTGCGCTTGATCGATGTTTTTAGATGTAGGCTGTTTACATTAGTAGGTTTACATTGAGGCATTGTAAGCTTACATCGTGGCAAAGTCGGCGTGATATGCGACAGATTAAGCTTGTTATCCGGCAGGCGGCTCAATAAAAAACAGCGTAACTTTGCGTTACCTGTCCAGAGCAGTAGTCGAAGGAATCTGCGTCTAAAAAAAGTGTTAATCTGCCTGCCCCGGCGAAGCGGAGCGAAGAGAGGTGTTAATCCGTGTCGAAAACCTTATGTGCCTTTTCGTGGCAAAGCAAAAATTCTCTGTGTTCTCTGTGCCCTCTGTGGCTAAAAAACTCTGTGGCTTTACTTGAATTGCACCAAATATACGGTTAAAATCACTGCTTCATGAAAAACGCACCGGATATATCTCAGTCGAACTCATCAAACTCCCCGGCTTCGAGCGAGGCCGAAGAGTTGGGGCGTTTGCTTGGCGTTATCGCCCACGAAATCAAAAATCCCCTTTCCACAATCAAAGTCAATCTTCGTCTCGTCGATGAAGAGCTTCAGGCGGGTGAATCCTCCGACATTGACCAGCGTCTGACGCGGGCTCGCAGAAAATTAGCCGTAATCGACAAGGAAACCACCCGCCTCGAACAAATCCTCGATGGCTTTCTTCGCTATACCGACAGAAACCAGCCGAACCTGTCTCCCATCGACGTTAACTCCGTCCTTGCCGATATGATTGATTTCTACTCTCCGCAGGCAGCCGCGCACTCGATAACGATGTGTCAGGCCCTCCACAAAAAGCCGCTTCTTTGCCAGGCCGACGCAGGCATGCTCAAACAGGCCATTCTCAATCTCTTCATCAATGCCCAGCAGGCCATTGGCGCCGCAGGCGAGTTAATGGTGCGAACCGCCCGCGATGGTAAGTTGGCCCGAATCCAGATAAGCGACACAGGCAAAGGAATTCCAGCCGAGCGACTTGCTCAAATCTTCGAGCCGTATCAGTCCTCACGCCCCGATGGTACGGGCCTGGGGCTTGCTACCGTAAAAAAAATAATCGACGCCCACAATGGCGATATATCCGTCGTCAGCGAACCCGGCAAAGGGACNNGCCGTTGTCCTTGTTGTTGACGATGAGCGCGACCACGCCGACGGTATGGCCGAGGCGCTCCAGAAGTGTTGCGCCAAAGCAATACCAGTTTATACCGGCCGAGACGCACTCGAAATCATCCGCGCACAGGATATTGACGTGGTTGTTACCGATTTGAAACTCGGCGGCGATATCGACGGCCTCGAAATTCTCCAGGAAGCCAAAAAACTCGGCCAAACCGAAGTCATACTCATCACCGCATACGCGACCATCGATACCTGCAAAGACGCCATCCGGCACGGCGCGTATGATTACTTGGTCAAACCTATCAACATCGACCAGCTTCGTTCCCTCGTCGAACAGGCCGCCCGGCAGGTGGTTCGTGTGAAGCGCACCAATACTCAGGGCCGTGCTTCTGATGAGGATTTCCGATTCGACGGCGTTCGCGGAAACAGCCCCGAGACGACCGGTATTTTCGAGGTCCTTCGCCGCGTCGCACCCACCAATATCTCCGTTCTCATCGAGGGCGAATCCGGAACCGGCAAAGAATTGCTCGCAAGGGCAATCCACGACAATTCGAATCGCTGGAACAAACGCTTCGTCCCCATCAATTGTGCCGGCTTTACCGAAACGCTTCTCGAAAGCGAACTTTTCGGCCACGTCAAGGGTTCATTCACCGGCGCGGCGGGCGACCGCAAGGGGCTTTTTGAAATAGCCGACAAAGGCACTCTCTTTCTCGACGAAATTGGCGATATGCCGTTGAATATGCAGGCAAAATTATTACGGGTCATTGAAGACGGCGTGGTCATTCCCGTCGGCGGCAACAAGCCCGTTGTTGTCGATGTTCGAATTATCAGCGCAACCAACCACGACCTGACTAATCTCGTCGAGGAGAAAAAATTCCGCCAGGACCTCTATTTCAGGATTAAGGGCGTCAGTGTTTCCGTTCCGCCCCTGCGCCAGCGACGCGAAGACATCCCGCTGCTCGCTGATTTCTTTCTCAAGGAGGCCGTCGGCGAAACCGGCTCGAAAGTCGCCGGCTTTACCGATGCCGCGGCGAACATCCTCGCTTCCTATGAATGGCCGGGCAACATCCGCCAGCTTCGAAACGTTATCAGGACGATGGTCGTTATGTCCGACCGCGACAAGCTCGACGTTCAGGACTTGCCTCCCGAAATCAATCGCGTTCGACAGCTCCCGGGTGGTTCGAATTCACATGCAAAATCTGCTTCTGAAATGCCGCTGAATGAAATCGAGAGACAGGCCATTATCGATATGCTTGCCAGGACGGGCAATAACCGCGAGAAAGCCGCAAAACTGCTCGGCATCGGCGAGCGCACACTCTACCGCAAAATAAAAGAATACAACCTGTGATTGCCCCTGATGATTTGCCCCTCGGTCGGGTTTTTTATCCGCCGATCTGGACTACGTGTTCGCCGATGAGCCAGAATCGGCCCGGTTTTTTGCCGAAGTAAACCAATTGTTCATAACCGCGGGCAGTGTAAACGCGGTCCGGCTCGCCTAACGCCCCTATAAGCTCATCTCTTGTTGTGCCGCTGGAATTAGTCCCTTTCCTCGTCACGTTTATTCGACTCGTATCAACGGATGCCGAGCGTCTCGATGCGACAGCGGCAACAGGCGATACGGTCTGCGATTTTGAATTCGGATTCTCATTAGCCGGCTCGATGTTGCGATTCCGCAGCGTCTCCATCTCATTTTTTAATCCGGCTATCTGTGTGCCCGCGAGGTTCAACTGCTCTCGCAGCGACTGGTTCTCAACATCCAGCTGGCCTCGCAGCGTTTCCGTCGCGCTTGTCTCCCGATACAACCACCCGATTGCCGCGATAGCCGCAATCAAAAGTATCCCGGCCAGCAGCGACACAAGCTGCCATTTTCTTTCTGCATCCGCGTCAGGCGCATTCGAAGGCAACGCCGCTTTGGGATTGAACGTCTGATATTGCTGCTTATCCGTTTTTTCTTCCGCAAAAGCCGTGTTTTTGGTTTGATTTTCCATAATCTGCTCCTTTGAATGTATTGGCGGTTCTATCAGCTTCTTCGGCCTTTTAGCTTGATTTTCTTTATTGTGAAAGTTTCCGCCGCAGGCGTAGTGAACTCTGCCCCCGCCGTTTTGCAAAGCCCCATCTGCTTCTATGAGAAGCAAATTGAGGGGCTTCACAAAACGAGACGCGGGGGTCTTCGCTGCGCTACGAAAAGTTCAGGTGGGCAAACTCGCCGAAGTATTTCTTCGCTGCTGCGTCGTATGCTTTTGCCGCGTCGGTTTCGGAATCGAATCTGCCTAAGTGTATTCTCTTTTCTTGATAACGAATGTAGGCACGCCAGAGTTCATACTCTTTGTCAAAACTTACGCCGACGAATCGCGAAGATGTTTTAATACGCCATTTTCCCCTGTTCTGCGTATTCTGTGAGTGTGTCGCTAATCGCAGATTGGCCCTGCGATTATCAAGAGAATCGCCATTTCTGTGGTCAACGAGAAGACCTTTGGGAGGATTCATAATTTCTCTGTGCAGGTACATATATTTTATACGGCCGAATTCGGTTTTTCGCAGGATTCGGGCGGCATATAAACTATCATCATTAGGGCCACAGGCGCTCCATTTGAAACAGTTGTACAGGTAATAATCCTTCGGGTCTAAAATAGCGAACTCACCATCGCCGAGGCAGATTCTGCGAAAGGGGTAGCCATAACGGAGCAAGCGGTAGAGCAGCAGGGGGGTTGCAAAGACAAAATCGAGCCAGGCGGGAATTGGTATTGTTAATTGTGCAGACATGCTTATTTCTCCCAAATTTTTTGCCACTAAGGCACCAAGACACTAATTTTTTAGTTTTTTCAATTTACCTGTCTTGGCCTCAAGGCCTGAAACGTGGGAATCTATCCCGAAATGCCTGCGCTTCTGCGCTACTACAGAGGAACAACATGCCTCTATATATAAGGTGAATTTCAGAGTATTTTAAGCACTTACGAAATAAATTTTTTGTGCCGAAAATTGGTAAGTTCTTGTGGGAAAAGGAATAAAAAAATAGTTAGAGAATCGCCAGATTTTTTTGGCAATATAGGTAATTTGCGAATCACAGTTGCGCGGTAGGATTTCCCGGCCCGCCCTGAGCGCAGTCGAAGGGGTTAACATTGCTTTACCACAAAAAAATTTATTCTTGGTATGGCCCCAGAAATCTTTTGCCGTTGAAGTGAACAAGATGATCGGGATTATCTGCCACCCACACCTCTGTTTCCCACGATATTTCACTCAGATACTTGGCCATTAAGCTCTTAGTCGGAAAGGCCGTAACATATACCAACTTGTCTTTCACCTGCCCAAATAACTTACTCAACTCGCCTCTTCTCTTAGCGTCGACCGGCCCATGACTTGTCACAACCTCAACAACAACGACCCATTGCTTTTCTACATAGTAAATCATTAAATCGGGCATTTTCCCATGTGAATCAACATCGACACCGAGTTCCTTGAACACATTGAAATCTGCGTGTTTCCATTTTCCACCAGTGTCTCCGATGTAAATCACCTTTCCTCCCGGCGTGAAACGTGGACAGAACTCCATGACCACACTCCGCAAGAGTTCATTGTGACTTCCCGGCGTCAGTTCAACATGCATACCGTCAGGCAGTTGCACCGGTATTTTCGTCATCTCCCTATCACGGGCATACTTCTTTGCTAAAGTACCTTTACGGCTCAAATATTCTCGTAAATGAGCATCCCATTTCTTCATTCCATACATTTTCAACAACTCGAACGCCGATGGCTCTATTTTATAGCAGCACTTTGGGCTATTTACAGGGCGTTTGGGATCGTCCGGATTTGCGATTGCAAGACCCGCGTCAACGAACTGATGCATTGTTTGTCTTCGGAAAGTTTCTCGCGTATTAGGTGCGTATGCTACTCCATAATGCTCAAGGCAAAATGTCATAATTGGCGTGATGCCCATAAGAGGTTGTTCTGCCAGAGACCAT
>PLLM01000033.1 GCA_003141275.1 Phycisphaerales bacterium | reverse complement strand
TGTGTTTAAGTCCGGCGGCAATTCTTTCAACCGCCTCTAAAATTTCCTGCGGTTCGGCCATCCTGCCGAGGCCTTCCGCGCCGCATGCAAGCCGGCCCTGCCGCGGCCCTATAAGTTCCGCGCCAATTCGTTCGACGAATTTGACGTTTTCCTGCACCGCGGGGTTGGCCCACATTTTGTCGTTCATCGCCGGCGCAAAAAGCATCGGTTTCGCCCAGCAGGCGCAAAGNNGCCGGCGCGACCACAATCACGTCCGCCCAGTCGGCAAGATTTATATGCCCGATTTTGAACTCTTCCCCATCCCAAAGACTGGTATAAGCCGGCCCGCCTGTAACGGCCTCGAAACTTTTGGCTCCTACCAGGTGAAGGGCGCTTTCGGTCAGGACCGTCCTCACCTCGGCGTCTGCGGCCGTCAGTTTACTGGCAAGGTCGATTGCCTTATACGCGGCTATGCCCCCGCTGACCCCCAGCACGATTTTAACGCCGTCAAGTTTTGATTCTTGTTTGGCCATATTGTTCGCCTCCGAACAATTCCCGATTTCGTTTACGCCATGTTGCCAGGTTTGTCGATATCGCTGTTCTCGTAGTCGATGGCAATTTTGTCCAGCTTGATTTCTTCGACGACGATTTGAAGCTGGCTCATACCCTCTGAGTTTTCAATCAAAGGCCGCCCGCCCTGCATCAATTCCATCAGCCGTTTCTGAATCAAGGCCGTCAATTTGAACCGCCCGCCGACTTTTTTCACCAACTCGATATTTTTCAGGTCTTCAATCATTCATTCGACTCCACAATTTAACTTTTTGCCGCTTAATTTTTTTTTCGCTTTCCTTGCCGCGTCAATGATTCCTGTAATTTCACTTACCGCCACGTCGAGCTTGTCATTTATGACCATATGGTTGTAATCCTGCCAGGCGGCGGCAATCTCGGTTGACGCCTCGTCGAGCCGGCGTTTTGCCGTTTCCTCGTCTTCTCTGCCCCTTTCCTGAAGCCGACCGGCAAGCTCCTTCTGTGTCGGGGCAAGTATGAATACCATCACCGCGTCGGGATACATCGTCTTAATCTGCCTGCCCCCCTGGACGTCTATCGCCAGAATGACCGTCTTTCCGGCAGCGAGGGCCTCATCCACCTTGTCCTTCGGCGTGCCGTATAAATTGCCGAAGACCTCAGCATGCTCGAGCAGCAAACCATTTTTTACCCGCCGCTGAAATTCCTCACTGCTGACAAACCAGTAGTCCCTGCCGTCAACTTCCTTATCGCTTTTGGGACGGGTGGTAACCGAGATGCTCCTATACGCGTTATCCAGCCGTCTCACCAGCTCTTTGCAAATCGTGCTCTTGCCCACGCCGCTGGGGCCGCTTATCACGACAATAATTCCGTTTGACGTCTGTTGTTTGCTCATCGGCAATGTGTTACTCCACGTTTTGGACCTGTTCTTTGATTCGGTCTATCCGGCACTTGATATCCACAACCAAATGCACAACATCGGAGTCACCGGCTTTGCTACCGATGGTATTGGCCTCTCTGAGCATCTCCTGACAGATAAAATCAAGTTTGCGACCTTCGCCCTGCCCAGCGCTGGCCTTTAAGCTCTTTGTAAACTGCACTAAGTGCGAATCGAGCCGGGCAATTTCTTCCGATATATCGGCCCTGTCGGCAAAAATCGCGACCTCGCGAGCCAATGTCTCGTCATTCAATTTTAATTTGGCAACCGAGAGCAAATCCTCGACTCTTCTTTTGAGTTTTTCGGCATATTGCTGCGGGCCCACGGCGCTGCGTTCCTGTATCTGCTCAAGAGAAACCTTTATCGCCCTGCAATGTTTCTCAAGGTCCGCCGTCAGGGCCGCACCTTCGGCCGCTCGCATCGCCTTAAGCCCCTTCAGCGCTTGTTTCGTAATGGCGAGCACCTTTCGCCGGATAGCCGCGGCCACCTTCGCGCTATGTACCGCCGGCGACAAAATTCCCGGCAACGCCAACAATCCGCCCAAATCCAGCTCGCGTTCCAACCCGCCTGACGGCGAGATTTTGCCAAGCCGTTTCAGCAGCGTCGCCAACGCCTTTTCGTTTATATCAAAAAGCGCCTCAGCGGGCGCACCCTTCTGCCTGAGCGTATAATTTACCGTCCCTCGCGACACCTCCCGGCGCAGCTCTCTTTCCACATCGCCTTCAAGGAACCCCAGCGTCTCGGGAAGCCGCAGCGTAGGTTTGAAATAGCGGTTGTTCACCGCGCTGATTTCAACGACGTAGGTAACGCCGCTCAGCCGGCCCTCCGCATTCCCGTATCCGGTCATACTATTTATCATAGAGATTCAACCCTCATTACACATATCGCCGGCAAGTAAACACCTTGCCTCAAACGGCGAAAACTCGCTTATTGCTGGGTCTGTCCCTGCTGGTCTGCCGGTGCAGACGCAGGCGGAGCCGCCGGCTGGCCCTGGCCGGTATCGTTGCTGGTAATCGGAGCAGCTGTTCGCGATTCGGGCCCGCTCGTCGTCGGACGCCACCACTTGTCCAGCACAAGGGCAACAATTATAAATAAGCTGGCCACGCTGATGGTAATCCACGTCAGGACGTCGCCTGTCTTGCTGCCCAGTATGCCGCTGGCCATACCACCGGCAAAAGCGCCGCTAAGTCCGCCGCCTTTGCCTTTTTGAATCAATACCACCAGGATGAGTACCACCGAGCCAATAACAAAAAGCACGGCGATAACGTTCATTATGAAACTTGCCGCCAATACCGGGTTCAATGCCATAATATGTCCCCTATTTCGTTAAAATTTTTATAATCAAACCGACGCTTTAACAATCGCCACGAAATCATCCGCTTTCAAGCTTGCTCCGCCGACCAGCAATCCGTCGACGTCTTCCTCCTGCATCAACTCGCCCGCGTTATCCGGCTTGGCTGAGCCGCCATACTGAATCCGAATCTCGCCGGCAATTTTCCTGTCGTACATTTCCGCCAGCAGTTTTCTAATCATCGCGTGCACCTCCTGTGCCTGCTGCGGTGTCGCCGTCAATCCTGTCCCTATCGCCCAGACCGGCTCATAGGCAATCGTAACCGCCGACATCTTCTCAGGCGTCAGGCCGGCCAGACCTTTTTTCATCTGCCGCGTTACCACTTCGGCGGTCTTGTTCGCTTTTCGCTCCTCAATCAGCTCGCCAACGCACAATATCGGCAAAAGCCCGCCCAATATGGCGGCGTGGACCTTTTTATTTATCAGCTCATCGGTCTCGCCGATAACGTGCCGCCTCTCGGAGTGCCCGCATATCGCGTAAGCGCATCCGACATCCTTGAGCATCGCCGAGCTTATCTCGCCGGTGAACGCGCCTTTCTGCTCGAAGTAAACATCCTGCGAGCCAAGCGCGATATGCGACGACTGAAGGGCCGCGCCCACCTGTTGAAGATAAACAAACGGCGGGCAGACGGCCACGTCAACTTTGCCGACAACATCTTTGCAACCCGAAACGACGCCCTGGGCCAGCTTGACTGAGCTGTGAACGTCGGTATTCATTTTCCAGTTGCCGGCCACAAACGATTTTCTCATCTAAAACGCTCCTAATAAGTTATCCCAACACTTCCATCGCCCGCGGAAAGCTGCCCAGCACCGAAAGCTGCAAACAGTGCTTGCGTGCCTCATCGAAGGCCTGCTGAACTTTTTCGTCGCCACGATGGCCCATAAAATCCACAAAGAAGTAATATTCCCATTGCCTCTTTTTGCTGGGCCTCGATTCTATATTAGTCAGGTTTACGCCATACTTCTTGAAGACCTCGAGCACGTCAACCAATGCGCCTGCCTTGTGGGCAGTGCTGAATATCGCCGCGGTCTTGTCCTCGCCGGTGGGCTTGGCGTCTTCGCGCCCGACGACAAAAAACCTCGTTACATTGTTGGGCGTATCCTCGATGCTTTCGCACACGATTTTAAGCCCATACAGTTCCGCCGCCACTGCCGAGCCGATTGCCGCCGACTTCGCTTCTTTGGCGGCTTTCTGCGCGGCTTTTGCCGTTGACGGCTCCGCGACGGTCCTGGCCTCTTTGAAAGTCGAGGCAAGCCAGTTGCGGCACTGCGTAAAAACTTCCGGCTTCGAGTAAATCTTTTCAATCTGGTCCAGGTTGCAGTTGGCCAAAAGATTATGATGAATCGCCATCAAAATCTCCGAGCAAACCTTCACATCCGAATCCACCAGGGCGTCCAGCGTCTCAATCACGCCGCCGCCAAGGGTATTCTCTATCGGCACAATACCAAGGTCGCAATGCCCCTTGCTGACCTCATCGAGAACGCTGCGAATATCCACGAGCGGCTCATAATCCGCGCTTTGCCCGAACTTGCAAATCGCCGCCGTATGACTGTAGCTGCCGGCAGGTCCCAGGTAGCCGACCCGTAACGGCCTTTCCAGCACAAACGACCCGCTCATCAACTCGCGCCATATCGCCTGCAAACATTTATTCGGCAACGGGCCTTTGTTGGCACCGGTTACCTTTTCGAGCACTTCCTTCTCACGGTCCGGCGCATACACAGGCTTGCCCGTCTTGCCCTTTAACTTACCGATGTCTATCACAACGCCGGCACGTTCGTTGAGCAATTCGACAAGCTTGAGGTCAATCTCGTCAATCTGTTTTCTAAGGTCTTCTAAAGACAACATTTCCACCTGCCCCCGCATTTGTCTTTGATAAAAAGACGCGGGGGCGTCAAACCTTTTGCCTATACAGATTTACAAACACGCTCTTTTAGCATAATTGCTCCCTTGCGTCAACGGCTTTGCCTTGCTTAATATGATTTTTCGCGATATGAATACGCAAATGAAATATACGATTTTCAATACTGCCTGGGGGTATTTTGGCTTAGTCGCCGACAAAAAAGGGCTTCGCCGAACGGTTCTGCCTTGCGAAAACCGCAAAACTGTTGAAAAACGTCTCCTCGCCAGCCTCGATAACCCCCAATTTGACAAAAACCTCCTGAAGCCCCTGCAAAAACAAATAATCGCCTATTTTGCCGGAAAACCCGTAAGATTCGATGCCTCCCTTGTCCTCGGTAACTTACCCCCTTTCGCCCGCAAGGTGCTCGATGTGTGCGGAAAAATACCCGCTGGCAAGACAGTGTCTTATTCCCAGTTAGCCGGTATGATTGGCAAACCCCGCGCCAGCCGGGCAGTAGGAAGCGCACTTGCGAGAAATCCTATCCCCCTGATTATCCCCTGCCATCGCGTAATCCATTCCGATGGCTCACTCGGAAATTTCTCCGCATTGGGCGGAACCAGTACCAAGAAAAAATTATTAGCCCTTGAGAGTAACAAACACTAAACGGTTGCGTCCCATTATTCTCCTCCCCACTTAGCTCTAATGCGTCCATATCGGATAATACTCGAATAGCAAAATTGCTGTCCCGATTATAACCTGAATATAGCAACCTCTTAGCAGGAAATGGCTTAAAAGGCAAAGTTTTGCTCTTTTTTTATGGATGTGCCAGCCGTTAATGTTTATAATCTTGTTGCTTTGTCCCCAAATAAAGCTTTTTTTAGGGAGTGTAAAAAATGAAATATGTAGCATGCCTCTTACTATGTCTGGTATTTTTTGGTTGTACCCCAAGTGATACCACTCCGCCTCCGACACAAAGCAACCTTACCGCAGGTATGGCCAAGAAAACCATTATTAAAGGTCAAACTACTCAAGCGGAAGTAACGGAAATTTTTGGTCCGCCTGACTTGGTTACCCACAAGGACAACATGCAAGTTTGGACTTATGATAAGATTCGCTATGATGTAGAGTCTTCAAATGGCTACCTGAGTGTCCTCGTTGCTGGTGTTGGGGGAGGCAGGACCCGTTCTTCTTCGACATCCACAATGCTTATCATATATTTTGATTCAAATGACAAGGTTGTTGATTATAGGATGAGTGTAACTCGATTTTAAAGGTGGATTATGATGTACAGGGCTGTAACCAGTATCGGTATTTTTACGTTGTTGCTTTTAACTGGTTGTTTATCTAACCAAGAGAATAAAATGTCTCAAGCTCAACTTAACGCAATTGAAACTCGTGAAGTGGACGCCAGTATAAACGAGACATACAAGGCTGCTTCGGGAGCCCTTTTTGATGCAGGTTATACTATTTCTATGTCTGATCGGGCTGGTGGACTGCTTACCGGGACAAAAGCTATCGATAGATCTGCTGCCCGCTTATGGTATTCCCCTTATATAGAGGATACAAAATTTGCAGTATCGATACAGATTAGGGAAATAGCCCCAAACTCTTGCACAGTCCGCGTTAAAACATCAATAAACGGTGCGCCTAAAGTTGATAAGAAAGCAATCGACGAGCTATGGGTCCTTATGCAAAGACAGGTATTAATGAAAGAACCATTACCATTATCGAATGAAAAAGATAAAAAACCATCGGAAGATGTAAAAAAACAGCAAGAAGATACTCAGAATAAAAAGAGCCAAGAACAACCAAATGCACCAGTAACGAAGAGTCCTACAGTTATAAAGTGCGGAAACTGTGGTCGCGAAATAGGCAACCTTGAGAAAACAAAAGTCTACGAAGGTCACGTCGTCTGTTTACAATGCTACGCAAAACTGAAATATCATTCGGCGGAATAATATGGTAGCAAGAACACAAAAAAGAAATTGCTCGCCCTTGAAACAAGATAGTTGTCTTTATTTATTGCGCAAATAAAAACCCCAAATAAATCGGGGGGCTTTTGCGGTCGCAATTACTTATTATTCACATGTCGGACGGGGGGTTATTGTGCAGTCATAACCTCTGGGAATATCACCCCAGACAACCTTGCAATACCATCGCAGGTCGCAGTCGCAGTTATCAATATCCGAAGGGTCCCATCTTTGTTCCCTTATGACTTTAAGGGTATGAGGATCGGTCCATTTCTTGTATTCAGCGTGGCCGTCCGCGAAGGAAAAATTCGTTCCTATTCCGTGCCGCGCAGGAGGGGGCCAGACGTATGTTAATCCGCCGTATCTGTCGTATGGCAGAAAACACGCGGCCTGCTGAGCCTGACCCGCGTCTATAAAAACGACCCTTTCGGATGTTCTTTTAATCTGAGTTTTAAGTGATATCGTGCGTGCAATGGATTCTGGGCCGGCCGAACCAACATGGTCGGATAATCTCCGCCACGTGTTTATCGAATGAACATTGGAGTATGTTACAAATTCGCCCTTTTCGCCTACCGGGCACCGGTAAATTCTGTAATCCTTTATATACTTAAAGATCAATCCTTCATCTATTGCGTGATACCATTCCCGCTGTTTGCATTGGCCGTTATCAACGCAGTTTGTAGAATATGCCGCGTCATGATTCGTCGCTCTGCTTGGCGGCATTGAATGAGGGAATGGATGAGGCCATTCATGCCAGGACAATTGCGGGCCCCCGATATCCGGCGGGAATTCCCATGAATACCATACATCGCCTGACGGAACTTTTTCGTTGTTATCGTCGCAATACATATTCCAGCAGAGTTGCAGTTGTTTGAGATAAACAAGGCAGACGGCGCGTTTACCCATATCCCTTGCCCGGCTCAATGCCGGAATAAGTATCGCCATAAGTAACGCTATTATGGAAATAACGACAAGAAGCTCTACGAGCGTAAATCCTTCTTCGCTGTTCCTGCGAAAAACAAATCTTCTCTTTTTTCCGGCGTTACTAATAGACGTCACCCTTGAGCAGAGATTTCCCATACAACATTGTATATTCCTGCCCGGCTACGCCTCTTGGCCTCATTTCCAATTGTGAATTCGCTGCCAGGAATTAATCTAAGCTGTTTCCGCGCAGCTAAATTACTTGGCTTTAGCCGGCTTATTCGGCTCGGCGA
The DNA here is from genome assembly GCA_003141275.1 of Phycisphaerales bacterium. GTDB lineage: Bacteria > Planctomycetota > Phycisphaerae > Sedimentisphaerales > Anaerobacaceae > Fen-1362. Next base: position 7,716 of record PLLM01000033.1, on the reverse strand, counting down.
CCTTCACAGCTTCTTTGGGCTGATTCGGTTCAGCAGCTTTTTTCATCTCTGCCGGCTTAACTTCCCCGGCTGCGCCTATCAGCCGCACGTTATCGAAGTAGAAAGGACCTGCCTTTTCCACACCATCATAGTTTGTAACGATAATGATGCTCGCGTGGGTCAAATCCGGCGGGGTCTGGGGCGGAATATCAAAAGTCACCGTGACTGTTTTATCTTCTGCGCCGTTCCACCCGGTGTCCCCATCAGCCGGGTCTATTTGCTGCCAGCCGCCCATATCACTTTGTATGACGATAGATTCGATTGCCTTGACCCAGCCGGTGCTGACGCTCCATTCACTTGCTTTCAGCGTTACATCGACCTGTAACTTCGTGGCTTTACCGAGTGCCGCCAGTGCGTTCGCGTCATCCGTCAAATCCCGCGCTATGGCCTTCTGCCAGCCGGAAGGCACGGAAACCTTGAAGCTGCCTTTGCCCAATGTGGCGTTTTCCTTGACGAAATGTGCGGTTGTGCCATCGGGGGCATCACCAGTCACCACCCAGCCGTCGTTGCTGTCTTCCCAGTCGCCTATCACTTTAGGCAAATCCGCGTAACTTATGCCCGCCAGCCCCAGCGTTATAGCAAGACATATAAAACCACAAACCCCAATACGGCTCATCAAATTCATGTTCATGCTCTTTGCCTCCTTCGTTATTGTTAATTTATTGTTTTCCGTTTCTAAACCAAGGCAATGTTATAAACAAAAAATATGACTTTGTCTATGGGCCTATTCCATCCGGATGATGTTTGTTCTGCGGTCGGGCGAGGAGAAACGCGATTAATCTTTATTCGTCAATTTCTTTATAACTTCGATTTCCTGTTCGCTGAAAGGCGTCCCGTCTTTGCGGAATATATCGTGATGCCAGACGTTCGGCTCAGGGGCATTCAACGGCGAACCCCATGGGTAAATCGTCTGCGTCTTGCCATACACAAGTCCCCAGTTTATCGCGCCGACATTTTCGGCCTTCAATAAAGGCAGGTGTGTCTCGAATCTGCTGCCAGCGCCCCTCGCTATGTACTCGGTGCAAATCACGGGCCTGCCATAGGACTTGAAGTTTGCAATATCATTCTTCATACTCTCAAGGCCAGAGTAATCGTGAAAGCTGATGACATCACTGTTTGCAATCTGAAAATCATTTATCTCTTTATGTGCCGAGTCCTGATTCCAGACGCCAATCGTCACCGGCTGCGAGGGATTCACCTCGCGCGCCCACTTCACAACGTTTTTCAAAAGCGGCATTATCTCCTTCGGCGTATGGCTGTTGCCCGGCTCATTATACAAATCCCAAATCAGTACTCTTTTGTCTTTGCCGTAAGACCTCAGAATATTTTTCACGTATTGTTTGAACACTGAAAATTTCGTTACATCGTTTACCTCGGCGTAACGGGGACATTGCAGCCAGCCCGAATTATGAACCCCCGGCTTAGGCGCGGGCTGTTTACCTAACTTCGCGTCGCCGTTCCAGCAGTCATCGAATAAAACAAACATCACCCTGATTTTGTGCTTCTCACAGATGCCAAGGAAATCGTCCATCCTGCCCTTAAAGCCGTTCGGGTCTTCCTGCCAGACGAGATAATGCAGAAACACCCTGACGGTGTTGAAGCCGATTTGCTGTGCCCAGCCAAGCTCACGGTCGATAGTGTTCGGGTCATAAGTGTCTTTTTGCCACATCTCAAGCTGATTGATTGCCGTGCTTGGAATGAAGTTGCACCCGACAGGCCAACTTGCCACGGCGTAGCCATTTGGCGAAGCCGGGCCGGCCCCTTTCGGCATAAGTGAATCCGCCGCAAAACACGGCAACGAAACCAGAATACTTACGCAGACAACAAATACAGTTTTCATAATCTCTCCATCGTTATGTCATTTGAAACGGCTGCCGTCACCGTTATCGTAGTCAGAGTTACATCTTACGCAGTCTAGGCGGCCCACCGCCATGGCATTCACTGTGCGGATAGTCCATAAGCCATCGCTCGCCCGTTTCTTCACAAATGTATTCTGTCTCCCATGTATCCGGGTTGGATCTGATCTTCTTCAGATGCTTAAGTGCAAATTCCCCCGCTTCTGCTCCGCAAAGCTCCTTTTTATCGCTATCGTTTATCATGGCACAATCCTCATGGAATATTGGGGACAGCTATTATTATCTGCTCTTGCTATTCCCGGCATAATGGAATAATAATCCTTTCAGCCCTGATGTAAATAAAAAACGGCTGCTGACCACATTATTGGCCACAGATTGCACAGATTAACACAGATAATAAAACTAAACAGTGGAATCCGTGTAATCAGTGGCTAAACCTAAGTTTGCTAAAGGTTATTCCACGTGGACTACGTTTGTTCTGCGGTCGGCGGAAAGAGAAGCTTTTTTGATGGTGTCGTAAAGCTCGCGGGAATTTTTTACTTTTTTGAACTCGAACTCCGGATGACTCTTGTCCGTCGTCGTTAATGTCACCGTCCCCACGCCCACAAGCAAATCAATGACATTTCTGCGGAGCTTGATATCGACGACGCGGAACATATCGAGGTTATCGACCCTGCGGTCCAATATCCCTTCGCCGTATTCGATGCGGTCGGGGCTGACCTCGTAATGAATCATCCTGATTTTCCACGCCTTATAAAAAAGAATCAGGCCCACGGCCAAAAAAACGCCAAGGCCAAGCAGCACTCGATACTTGCCGATTGTCGTCATACTCGCAGCGGAAAATCCCAGCCAGGAAATGCGTTCGATATGCCAGGCGATTATCAAAATCGCCGCAAGCAGGACTGCCCCGCCTTTGACAAAATCCATCATCATCGCCCACAGCGTCGGCCTGCCCGAATAAACTATCGCATCCGGCTTATCTTTCGGTGAATCATCACCGTCGGCCTGCTGCTCATTGCCCTGCCTGCCCCGAGCATCGTCGAGGGGCTGGCCGGGCTGATTGAGCATCGCCTTTGCCCTCGCGGTATTTAGGAACTCGCCGCAATGCCTGCACTTAATCGCCGCCGAAAGTATCGTCTCGGCACAAAAAGGGCACACCTTTGTCTGTGAGGTAGTTAGCTGCATACCCCATATATCGGAAAATCTGCCTGAAACCACCCAACTCTTTTCGCTGGAGAACTTGCGGAAACCGCGAAGATGCAAAGAGCATAACTACTTAAAACTTAACGATTTATATTCTTTGCTATATTCTTGAGTCGCAAAAATCCGCCTGATTTTTCATAGGAACTTAAAAAAATATGCAAAAAATTGTAAAATAGTCTTGACACAGTGTAATGTTTTTCTTACATTATGTACGATATGACATACATATATTAGGAGAATCAGGTATGAACAGAATTCAAAAAATGGCTTGGTGGATGGCGATTTGGATATCAGCTTCTATTATTTTTGCCGTGATTGCAACACACTTCGCTATCGGTATGCCCTGGTCAATAACAGGCGTGCTTATCGGGCTGGCACCTGCGTTTTTCAAAAAAGACAAAGGTAAGGTAACATGCGACGAGCGAGGGCGGTTCATCTATATCAAGGCGACCCTGGCGGGCTTCGTTGCAGCATTTTTAATAACAGGTCTTGCTTGTGTGCTGCCGCTTTTCATAATGGGCACTGATGCGATGATACCCGTTGGCTGGCTGCCGGGTATCTTTTTGGCCGCGACCTTAACATTTTTCTTTTTCCAATGCGTTGCAATTCTTGTCCAATACGGCAGGGAACCGAAAGGAGAAAAATTATGAATAAGATGCAGAAAGCGGCGTGGTACCAGTTGGCTGTAATGGCGATAGTGCTGAGCGCAACCGCAGTAATAATAGCTATCCTCAGCTACAAGAACGGCAAAGCAATAGTCGGGCCCGACAACTTCGGAGTCCTCGGATTCCTGGGACTGGTGGGACTTGCAGATATCATTTTCCGCCTAAAGAAAGGAAAGGTCGAGTTTGACGAGCGTGACGCTTCAATCCAAAAGAGGGCTCTGCTTCTGGCTTACACAACGTTCTGGGTGGTTTTCATATTTGGGTCTATGATTACCTGGGCCATCATCGGCCCGAAAGGTCGCATCTCAGTGAACGTCCTGCCGATTATGGTTGGCGGCGCGGGTATATTAGTAATCACCGTGCAATCAATCGCAATCCTGATTCAATACGGCTGGAAAGGTAAAGACAATGAATAGAACTCAAAAAGAAGCTCTGTGCTTTCTGGCAACAGGATTATTAACTCTCACAATGTGTGCCTACATGTTTTATAAACTTTTCATATTAAAAAAAGCTGCTGCTGGTTGCACGGAGCGATTCCTGCTGCTGGCAGTATTGATTCTGGTGGTGGGGGCACTACTGACACTAATGGTTTGGTCGTTTAAGCGACAAAGCCCCAAAGAACCAGAGGCCGATGAGCGCGATAAACTGATTTACAATAGAGCGGCCATGGTATTCCTCATATCGGCCTGGATAGTGTTACCTGTCGTCGGCGTAATTCCGCAACTTATTCTCGGCTACAATGGCTGCGTCCCTGCCTGGTCACTGCCGCTCATCAATTTCGGCGCCCTTGTTATCCTTATGATGATTTATTCGGCAGCGGTTCTGGCTCAATACTTTTTCAGGAGCGGCGATGGAAACAAATGAACTGAAAAACAACATTCGCCGATTGCGTTTTGAAAAAGGCGAGATGACCCAGCAGCAATTAGCCGACATCGCAGGCGTAACACGCCAGACGATAATCGCGATGGAGCAGGGCAAATACGCGCCGTCGCTGCCTTTGGCCTTCCGCATCGCCCGCGCATTCGGGGTTGGCGTAGAACAGGCATTCGAGTTCACAGAAAAGCCCCGCACGGAAAACGCTTAATCCCATAGAAACAGCTCATTTTCCTTGACTTTCCCTGCGTATTTGGATACAATGCTTTGACTCTCGTACCGGGTTTTTGGTGCGGGAGAGGAGCAAGATGGAAAGGATTTCCCCGTTTGTCCAAAGCCGAAAGGAGGCGGTGAAGGACTGTTTTTGCACTTGATTAGTTGAATCGGAAGGATGAGAAAAACGAAATCGGCAGCGGTCATTTTGAGCATTATCCTCGCGTCTTCGGCGATAGCGCTGGCTGATAACCCATCTATAGGCAAGAGTCCTGGGCAGATTATATTCGATGATAAGGACGGCACGTCGAAAAACTTCAAGGTCTGGAATAAAGGAACGGACGCGCTGAATTACCAGGTGTCTGTTTCTGACGGGGCAAAATACTTCAAGGTCACGCCGGTGTCGGGGCATTCCCGCGGAACGACAGAGGCCCAGGCGCACACGGTTACGGCTGATTTTAATACAATACCGCACGGCACGACGGTGACCGGGCGGATAAAAATAACCTGCTCCTCAGCCCATAATTCGCCGCAATACATCGATTTGAGCGCGCATGACGCAATATCCAGGCATATTCAATTAATCAGTATAGAGCAGGGCATCGACTATATCCCCGGCGCAAGCGATGAAAACGCCGTAGCCGGCAACTGCGACGGGCTTGGGCTGGCCGGCGACTTCGACTGCGACGGCTTAGTCAATTTCTCTGACTTCGCCTTTTTGGCGGAGCAGTGGCGACAAACCGGAAGCGATATGAGGGCGGACATTTCTCCCGCTAACAAAGACGGTTCGGTTGACATAAACGACCTTGACGCCTTTTGCACAAACTGGCTTAAGGACGGCAGGATAGGCGAAACGTATGACTTCCGCTTTACTATCGAGACGGACAACACGGTCGACGATGTAAACTTCATAACGCCGGACGGCTTTACATACCCGGACAGCAATCTGGACACCTCAAGACACATCACAAAGTCACGCGATACACAAAACGGAATCAGTTACTGGAGATACCAGGAATGGTTCTACGAGGCCAACGGGCTGGATAATTACCCGGACGGCAAATATATCGTAAAGGTAACTTACACAGACCACAACTCCGACGAGACGATAGTCAATTTCGGAATTCCCAAACAAGCCGGGTCGATTGCCCAGCCGACACAAAGGCCGGAACTGACAAGCCCGCTGCACGACTCAGGAGTGGTAAGCCCTCTTCAATTCGCCTGGGCAAAATGCAGCGACTCAAATGTGAATAGTATCCGGCTCGGCTTCAGGAACGCACTTGACAGCAATACGACGGAGCAGGATTACGGGGAAAACGCGGTTAAGGCGGATTCGTCCAAATTGAACCCCGGCAGGTCTTTCGCCGAGCTTAGTTTCGGTCGATGGTATAATGTGCAGAACGACAACGATGTAACAATAGAAGTGGGCAAGACCAGCAGGAGCCACATCGCATTCGACATAACCAAAGGGTTCGGCACATTCGGCGGGCTGAAGAATCATAAACTGCAAATAACCGACTGCCAGGGCAAAATGGTTACGTTCGCGCTGACCGGCGGCGGGTCGGCCACTGTGGAGGGCGACAGCAATGTGCAGGGTGACTGCAGTTTCGCGAATATAGTCCTCAGCGGGACCACCGAGAACTCGGTGTTGACCATCACGCCGCAGCCCGGCACCAAAACAAGCATCGTCAATATCGAGGCGGATGGCCCAATCAAAACAATAAACGCGCGCAACGTCAATTTGACCGGGGACATTCTCATTAACGGCGGCTGCGCTATGATTACCCTCAATGACATATCGGGCAGCAGTAATATAAGTATCGGCTCTTCCTCATCGACGAAAGCCGCCAGTGCTTTGAAGTTCGGGCGGGTAAACAACTTGGCCCTTACAAGCGGAACGCCTATTAAGCAATTGCGGGCGACAGAATGGAAGAGCGGCTCAGTGAGCGCCCCGTGGATTTCGAATCTGGCAATCGACGGAAATACGGCAGGCAACGTAGCGGGCAATTTCGGCGCGGATGTAAATCTCACCGACATAAACAGCCCCAAAGGCGTATCACTGAAGAAAGTGAAGATTGCGGGCGAACTCGGTGATTCGACGTGGAATGTTGCCGGCAGCTGCGGGACTATACAGATAGCACGCTCGTCTCAAGGCCTGGACGTTAATATCACAGGCAGCGTTGGAACACTGACGGCGATCGGCAACAAAGGAATGGTAATGGATGCGACGTTGTCGGGAAAATGGCAGGCTAAATCCGCAAACAAAATAACCACCGGCCAGCTTGTGGATTCCAACTTCACCGCCACAAACGGACTTCTGAAAACGTTGAAAATAACAGGCGTCGTCGCAGAACCGTTCGGCATAATAAACAGCAACGTAACGGCCGGACATATCGGAAGCGCTTACCTGGCGTTTCCGAAGTATTCCAATAACGGCACGCCCTTCGGACTGACGGCCGGCGTAATCGACAAGGTAACGGTAAAAGACCCGGCCAAAACGAAGACCTGGAAAAATTTGAAGGTTGGCGATGAGGCGATAACGACGCAGGACTTCGAAATTCTTCTGCAATAAAGAAAAACACCAAAACGTTTCTTCCGTGTAAAACCGCAGGTTTTCTGTTATAATCCCCCGTTTGAATTCTCGTTTAATCTGGGCAGGTGAATATGTCATTACCGGTAGTAGCGATAATTGGAAGGCCCAACGTGGGCAAGAGCAGTTTGTTCAACGCCTTGGCAAGGAGGATGATAAGCGTTGTCGAGCCGACGCCCGGCGTTACGCGCGACAGGGTCAGCGTAATCATCGAGAGAAGCAACTGCTATTTCGAGCTTGTCGATACGGGCGGTTACGGCATCGTTGACGCGGACCA
>PLLM01000079.1:988-25566 GCA_003141275.1 Phycisphaerales bacterium | reverse complement strand
CGGCGAGCGGTCAAAAATAGTTCCGCAGATTACCAGTGCAAGGACGGAGTCGCCGAGGAATTCGAGTCGTTCGTTGCTCATTGCCCGCTTATCGACCGAAGAGGCATGCACAAAGGCCTCGGCCAACAGGCTGCGATTGGAAAACCTGTAGCCGATAATCTGCTCGATTTGGTCCAGAATTTCCTGTTCCATCAAAAATAATCCTGCTTTTGAGTATCATCGCGAGCAGATTACGAACGCCGCTGGTGTAAGCGACCTTCGTAGCCGGCTCAACGATGTTATAATTATATACTACAGAAAGTGCGGCCGTTTGTCAAGTTTTTTAACTCCGGCGACAAGGAGTGGTGTTTTTTGCTTGCGTTATGGGCCGGTTTGGGTAGATTTTAGGCCAATAGTTGAATAATTTTGCAGGAGGCCTGGTTATGATAGGTAAAAGCGTTCGTTTAGAAAGAATAATGGACCGCAACAGCGGCAGGACGGTCATCATCCCGATGGACCACGGTGTAACTGTGGGGCCGATTAAAGGGCTGGTGAACCTGCGAGATGCGGTAAGCAAAGTCGTGGCCGGGGGCGCGAACGCGGTGCTGATGCACAAGGGTTCGCCGAGGTTTTGCCATCGCGGCAGCGGCAAGGACGTTGGGCTTATCATACACCTTTCAGCGGGGACGACGCTTAGCCCGGACCCCAACGCCAAAGAGCTTGCCTGCACGGTTGAGGAGGCGTTGAAAATCGGGGCAGATGCCGTATCGGTGCATATCAATCTTGGAGCGGATACCGACAAGGAAATGCTTAGGCAGCTTGGATATGTCGGGGAACGGTGTATGGAATGGCAGATGCCGCTTCTGGCGATGATGTACACTCGCGGGCCGAAGATAAAAAACGAGTATGACGTAAATAACGTAAAGCACGCGGCGAGGGTGGCGGCGGAATTAGGCGCGGATATCGTCAAGGTGGTTTATACGGGCAGCCCGGAAAGTTTTGCCGAGGTTGTTGAGGGGTGTCATCTGCCTGTGGTAATAGCGGGCGGAGAGAAGATGGAGACAGACGAGCAGATTGTGGAAATGATAGAAGGGGCTTTGAAGGCGGGGGCGTCGGGGCTGTCGATAGGCCGAAACGCGTTCCAGCACAAAGACCCCACGAAAATAGTATCGGTTTTCAGCAAAATGGTGCACGAGGGCCTTTCGAAGGAAGATGCATTGAAGATGCTGAAAGAATAGCAGGAGATATAAATATGATAGGCAAGAAGATACGGCTTGAAAGAATAATAGACCGCAACAGCGGTAAAACCGTAATTATCCCGATGGACCACGGCGTTACGGTTGGGCCAATACCTGGCCTGGAGGATATGCGTGAGGCGGTCAGCGGGGTTGTGGCAGGCGGTGCGAACGCGATTTTGATGCACAAAGGGATTGTCCGCGCGGGCCATCGAGGGACGGGCAAAGACGTGGGGCTTATTATTCATCTTTCGGCGGGCACGTCGCTTAGTCCGGACCCCAACGCCAAAGAGCTTGTCTGCACGGTTGAAGAAGCGGTGCAGCTTGGTGCCGACGCGGTGTCGGTGCATATAAATCTGGGCGCTGAAACAGACAATGAGATGCTTCGACAGCTCGGCTTTATAAGCAAAAGATGTATGCAGTGGCAGATGCCGCTTGTGGCGATGATGTACACACGCGGAGAAAAGATTAAGAACGAATTCGACGTAATGTATGTTAAGCACGCGGCGAGGGTGGGCGCGGAATTGGGCGCTGATATTGTCAAGGTTCCTTATACCGGTAGCGTTGAGAGTTTCAAGGAAGTAGTCAGAGGTTGTACTGTGCCTGTTGTGATAGCGGGCGGGCCGAAGATGGAAAGCGACGAGGATATATTCATAATGGCCGAAGGCGCGTTAAAAGCCGGTGCAGGCGGAGTGTCGATTGGCAGAAATGCCTTCCAGCATAAGAACCCCGAAAAAATGGTCGCTGCGCTTTGCAAAATGGTGCATCATGGCGCCAGCGTCAAAGAAGCGATGAAAATGTTGAAGGCCTAAAGGTAGGGTGTATTACTAACTACTTTTTTGTGCATCTTATTCCAACAAAACGAGGGAACTGCCATTTTTTACGATATTTTTGCCTAACCTTTTCGTCTGGCATAGGTTCGATGAACCTATCGATTATAAGGCCACAATCAGTCATTATATTCAGATACACTCCCATGGGCCTATGAACGTGTGTAGTGATATGGTTCGTAGTTTGTTTAGAGATTTTGAAAGGAGCTTCAATAATTATTTGTTCATTGTATTTGAACCATTTTGACTTATCGTAGCCCCAATATATAGGCCAAAAACACGGGTGTGCTAATGTTGCTACAAAGGTTCCTTTCGGAGTTAACAGCTTTGCAATTGCTTGCAAAACACCCGTTAGGTCGGTACATGTCATAAGAGTCATATTAGCTATAACCAGTGTAAATCTTGACATATTTGTTTTGGTTGCATAATTTTCAACTGTCGTGTTTTCGAAAGAAACATTATCCAATCCTTTACAATAATTCCGTGCGATCTCAATGCTTTTGGGCGATAGGTCTATTCCTACTACCTTGTCCGAAAGCAAGGAAAGCTTCGCTTCCAATATGCCCGTGCCACATCCAACATCAAGGACTGAGGAGTAATTTGAGTTCTTAGACAGTTCTATTACACAAGGCAAAATGATGTTTTTATAACTAATGTCAATTCCACTAGTTATCTGCATATGTCGCAAGTGTGATATCTCATCCCACTCATATCGAATTTTATTCAGGTCCTTCTTTGAGATTGCCTTCATTTGGTTAACCCTTTTCAGCCAACCTTTGGGCTATATTTATCAAATCCTTTGTGAGATAAATTACAGGGTCGTCTTTGTCGAATTCTTGTATGACGTGAAAACCAGTTTCTCCATGGGCCACTGCGACACGCTCTTTTTTCCCTTGGCCATAATTTACTATTGTGAAACGGGTTTGCGGAATAATATTTTGTTTCTTGGAGTAAGCATATATTTCAGCCCCTTTCGTTTTTAATTCGTCTGTTAAAGGGACTTCTTTTGGCACACATGCAATAACTTCCCCTTTTTCAGATTTACTCAAAAGCAGTTTCTTGATTTCCTTGTTGCTGGTTGCGAATGACATATCGCGGGAGAAGATGGCTATCCGACCACTATTCTTGATCCATTTGAACATATATTGGTTAATACTTTCCTTGTCTCCTTCACAGATGAAAATAATTTTCTTGCTTTCCCGAATCTCAAAATATAAACACACAATGATCAATAATGCAGCAAGAATTATAATGAACCAGTGGATAAAGGAGAAACCGCTCTGTGTCGGATAAAACATACAGAGCAAAGCTATCAGAGATGCCCAAGAACCTAAAAGAGATACAAGTTTTTTATATTTTTTGTATAAGGATTCCAAACGTAACATTTGATAGCCCTTTCGATTAGTCACACAGGGTGTGCACAGCACACCCTACCGTAAACTCATCTTGTGATTATTTCGTTAATTTCATCAACAAAACCAGAAACGTTATCAATCAGTGATTGCACATCTTTTTCGTCAAGGGCTATTTCAGTGCCATCTTCGGTTTTCCCGTTGCGATGTACAATATCATGTCGGCGTATGACAGCCTTTTGGATATTATCCAGGCCCGTTGGAAATTTTCCCCAAATGCATTCGTAGATACATCTAACTTTGCCAAGATTGTGCCATACTATACGGACGAGATAACTTTTAATATAAGGTTCTATATCCTCCATCCTTTTGAATATTGTATTAAGTGTAATATTCATCTTGGAGAATTCCGGGTAGGACTCTACGAATTTTCGCAGGAGATCCTGTTTAGAGAACAGACTGACAGTACACGCTTCGCACAGAAATGCCTCCAGTGAGGTGATGATGCTTACATATAACATTCGGAGGAAGTGCTGTTTGAGGTGGTCTGATTGTACAGCTATTTTGGCGAGTGATTTGATGTTTTCCATGCTATCTCTGAAGCTTTCATAGAAATTGGTAGCTGATCCTACTGCGTCGGATTCATCGTGGTCGGGTACTCCCGACCATTCATCACACGATTCTTCCTTTTCAAGTTCGCTGGCCAACTCCTCAATTACGTTATCAGCTACTATACCACTAAATTCATTGCTAAGTACATCATTTGCCTCGTAGGGGCCACCCCAGATAAATTGATAACCTCCTTCTTGTGATTCGTAGGGACATGCGTTGCCTGGGTTATCGTAGTGACGGAAGAACCAAATACGCATATATTCCTTTTGTGTTTTCTTATCGCTGCGACGCAGATCATCAGCAGAAAGGCCATGACTGTATTCTTCGTTGTAATAATATTCCTCATCCATTTCTTATCTCCACCATAAAAATGGTGTGCACAGCACACCCTACGATGAATGGCATTGTGCTCCCACATAAAAATCGTTATTGACACTCTCGCTTAATTATAATTAAATCTTGCCAAAGGACAAGGTTTTGGTGTGCACAGCACACCCTACATAAAGGTTATTCTATGAAAAAACTTTGGGTAAATGCTGTACCTTATGAAAAGGGATTGATTACCGCTGCATTAGAGAGCGGGGCGGAGGCGGTTGTGGTGCCAGAGGGCAAAACAGAGACGGTCCGGCAATTGGGCAAGATAAAAATAGTCGCAAAAGACGGCGACATAAGGTCGGGCGTCGATGTTGTGTTCGTTGACATAGCAGGTAAGCAGGACGAAGACAAGGCCGCGGGAATTGCACCGGGCAAAATAGTTGTCCTGAGAATGCTCGATTGGACCATTATCCCGATTGAAAACCTGCTTGCGAAAAGGGGTAAAAATATCATTGTGCAGGTTACCAATAGCGTCCAGGCAAAGCTAATGGTCGAGATACTTGAAAAGGGTGTTGATGGCGTTCTTTTGAATACGACGGACGTCAATGAGATTAAGAAGACGGCAGAAGTTTTGCAGGGCATAGGTGATAAGATTGAGCTTGTAATCGCGACGATAAAGACAGTCAAGCAATTAGGTATGGGGGACCGGGCGTGCCTGGATACCTGCACGCAGATGTCGCCGGGGGAAGGGATGCTGGTGGGTAATACCGCGTCGGGGTTCTTCCTGGTTCATTCTGAGTCGATTGAGAACCCCTACGTTGCGGCCAGGCCTTTCCGCGTAAATGCAGGCGCGGTTCACGCATATACGCTTGCCCCGGGCGGCGGGACGAAGTATCTTGCGGACCTCAAGGCGGGCGATGAGGTGTTGATTGTTGATTTCAAAGGCAAAGGTCAGGTCGCGTATCTGGGCAGGAACAAGATTGAGAAACGTCCGATGATGCTCATTGAGGCAGAGGCGGAAGGTGTTTCGATAACGCTTGTTATGCAGAATGCCGAGACGATTCGTTTAGTTAATCCTGATGGTCAGCCGATATCTATTACATCGCTGAAGCCGGGCGATAAGGTGTTTGCCCATATTGAAAAGGGCGGCAGACACTTCGGAATGAAGGTCGAGGAAACGCTCATAGAAAGGTAATTATGGACTGGACAAGCGATATAGTCCCCGTGCTTTTGGCGGTGGGATGCGGGGCGGCCATCGGCCTTGAACGTCAGCTCAAGCACAAACCAGCGGGGCTTCGGACAAACATTCTGATATGCCTCGGCGCGGCGGTCTTTACCTTAATCTCGGAAAGAATGGCCGGCGGGCAGGATTCGATTACGCGAATAGCCGCGCAGATTGTTACAGGCGTTGGCTTTCTTGGCGCGGGCGCGGTCATACAGGACAGGGGCGGGGTCCACGGCCTGACCACAGCGGCAACGATATGGCTTGTGGCGAGCATCGGTATGGCCTGCGGCGCAAGGTTATATCCCCTGGCGGTTATTACGACCGTTATTGCGATAGTGGTGCTGATAGGTCTTGGGCAGGTTGACAAGTACATCGGCGTTGGCCGGGACAACGGTCGAAANNCCAGTCGGCGGGTGGTTTTTCGGCCCGGCTGGTAAAGTGCAAACGCTGGATTTCGCGGAGGAGTTCGCCGCGTTGGTTGTCGTGAAGGCAGTCGGAGATGCTTTTGACATTTTGCTTTTGGTAATACTGCATCAGTGCCGCCTGTAGTCGTTTTTCCGCCCGCCCGCGGGGAATATGGATTGAATGCTCTTTTGTATCCCGTCCACTGACGAACATCGCTGTAGAGAGCGTTAAAGGCACTGGGACGAAATCCTGAACCTGCCTGGGCCGCCAATGCCGGCGCACAAGATATTCGGTAAGCTTAATTGCGTCGTCGATTTGACAGCCGGGATGTGCGCTTATAAAGTAGGGGACTAAATACTGCTCTTTGCCTGCTTTGCGGGTCGCTTTGTCGAAGCGTGCCTCAAATTCCTCAAAAATTTCGAAGCCGGGTTTGCCCATCAGGTCAAGCACGTGCGGGCAATAGTGTTCCGGGGCGACCTTGAGATGACCGCCCACAAAATGCCGGGTCAGGGTATCTATATAGTCGCTGTTTTGCAGGGCCAAATCGTGGCGGATGCCTGAGGCGACATATACGTTTGATTTTTTCGCTCCGGTCGTTTTCCATTTCAAAAACGCCTCGAACATTTTTAGTTGCGGGCCATAATCGACCTGCATATTCTTACAAATGGCGGGGAAAAGACAGCTTGGCCTGCTGCAAGTGCCTGCTTTGTCGCATTTCATCCCGAACATATTTGCGGTTGGCCCGCCTATGTCGAAAATCGTGCCGTGGAAATCGCGATGCGAGCGAAACCGGTCGGCCTCGGCAATAAGCGATTCAATCGAGCGTGAGGATATGTCTTTTCCCTGGTGGAAATATATGGAGCAGAATGCACAGCCGCCGAAACAGCCGCGATGGGTGGTTATCGAGAATTGCACCGGTTTTAACGCGGGGACGCCACCTGCCGAATCGTATTTCGGATGCCAGCACCGTGTAAAAGGAAACTCATATAGTGAATCGAGGGCGGTGCTGTTAATTGGCTCAGCGGGCGGCAATACTACAATTTTGCCGGGGTCCTGTTCCTGAATGACAGCGGAGCCGGCGGGGTGCGCCTGTTTTTGATATTGAAGTTGAGCCGACATAGCAAGCGATTTATCGGCCTGCTGTTGTGCGAGCGAAGGCAGTCGCACGGCATTGTCCGGCAGGGTGATTCCGCTTCTAACGGGATAGGTTGTTCCGGGGATATCCGTCAGGCGGTCGATGGATTCGCCATTGTTTAATCGCTTTGCGATTTCGATAATCTGCTGTTCCGCCATACCGTGAACAAGCAGGTCTGCTTTTGCGTCGATAAGCACCGAGCGTTTGAGTTTATCTTCGATATAATCATAATGCACAAGCCGGCGAAGTGACGCCTCAAGTCCGCCCAGAACGATTGGCACATCAGGATATGCTTCGCGTGCCCTGGCCGAATAAACGAGCAGGGGGCGGTCTGGTCGTAAGCCCAACTGTCCGGCGGGGCTGTAGGCGTCTTCTTTTCGCTTATGCCCCAGCGAGGCATAAGCATTCAGACGTGAATCGATGCAGCCGCTGGTTATGCCCCAAAATAGCCGGGGTTTGCCTAATGCCCGAAATGGCTCAACGCTTCGCCAATCCGGCTGTGCCAGGATTGCCAAGCGATAATTTTTGCTTTCCAAAAGCCGGGCAATCAGCGCGACGCCAAACGACGGATGGTCAACATACGCATCGCCGGTAATCAGGATGATGTCCGGCCTGTCCCAGCCACGCTGCCGAATTTCTTCAGCAGTCGTAGGAAGAAAACAGTTCGTATTTTGTGCCAGTTTGTTCATATAACTATTTTACCACGCTTTGTTTTTTTCTGTTCAAAATTTGAGAGATAAAATGAGCAACTGTGTTGGCGAAACGTATGTATTGTATCGGACTATCAGAGAGGTTATTGGACGCAAATGGGTTGCCCAGATTGCCTGCTTTTCGCGGTCGAGTTAACCGATACGGGTGGTTATTGCCCAGTTCAAAAAGTGGGTGAAAAAGTGATGCGATACTAAAGAGATGGCCGACGGTAATCAGTGTTGAAAAGTGAAAAAGAGTGGCTCTGAAAAATGACCAAACCGGCCATAATTAGCCAGGCCTTATTGACCCGACACGCAAAAACTCGCAAGTTAGATGGTGATTCTGGGTGCAACAAGCAACGGCTAAAAGCTAAAAGGCGAGAGCCACATGAACAATGGGAGAGCAGACGATGCTCTCCCATTCTTTTTTATGGTAAGCGCAGATATTCAAATAATAAAAAGGGAGGCCAGGACTCAGCTTTTCATCATTGACCAATAGTCGGTCTCGATTTATTTTTATCTGACCCGCCTCCCTTGCGATACCTACTCCGTTGATCCGCGGCAGTAACCAGCCGACGGCTCATAAGTATAATTATAGCAGTTCCGTCTGTCCCGGCAAATAAAAAAGCGACAAAATTGACCGTTTTCCGCTGCCGTGTTACTAATGTCTTCAAGACGGTATTTTTCGCCCAGAAAAACGTCTTTTTAAGTTAAAATCCACCAAATCTATGCCGATACAGTGTATAGTGGTAATTTACCGCAGGACCGCGGAGTCGGTTTATTGGGGAAGACCGTGAAAGTTGAAAATCTTGCCAGTGATATAATCGCCTTTACACTCGAACGTGAGCCGCAAATGAACGGCGAACTTCAGGCCGTAATCGATATGACAGCCGAGCATTCGGATTGTAACGTCATTCTCAATTTCAAGAACATCGATATCATCACAAGCTCAAGTTTGACAAGGTTGCTCGAACTACGGCAGGCACTGCTCCCTTTGGGGCGTCAGATGGTTCTTTGCAACATCCACCCATTCACAAAAAGCGCATTTGAGATTACGGGGCTTAACGGGGTTTTCACGCTTGCCGCCGACGAGCCAGCTGCCATGGCGGTCCTTCGCAGCAACTGGCTTGCCCCGACCTTGTAAAACAGGCAATCTGTCGACTTGGAACTAAACATCCCTAATTTACGAAAACCTGTTGCAATTTCCGCAAGCAGAGATTAGCATTTAGGTTGCCGGTCTGGCTTAGGATGTTCCACCATGACCGGAGTTGCTGCCGAGCAGGGACACAGTTCCCTGCTAACGACTTGCAGGGACAAGCAGGCAGGTTCGCCGTGATGGCTGAAAAAACCCAAAATAAGCCGGGTAAAAGCGCCCCTAAGGGGGACGTCAGCGATTATGTGAAGTCGCTTAGCGAGGAGCATCGCATGCTCGTCGTCCTCAAGGCCCAGTTGTATGGCGGAAGCTGGGAACCGATGCTCGATGACCTTCGCAATCGTCTTGCAGGCAAACCCTATATTTTCAAGCTCGCCAGCAGAATCCAGGAAGATATTGAGCGGATTGAGCAAATGCAGAAATTCGAGGCCGACCATAAAGTTGACCTTGCGGATTATGTGGAAGTTTGATAACGCCTCGGTAAGATTGGTTGTCCGGGCATAGAAGTTGTCGTCGGCCCCGAATCGGTCGGCGATGGAGGTGATGAAGATGCTGAAATTACGTTTTGCACTGTTAGCAGTGGTTTCCCAGATTATTTTCACGTCGGTGCTTTACGCCGAGGACGAATTACGCTGGCTGATTCCGCGGGCAATGCTTGCTTCGACCGAGCTTGAAATTGTCTGGCAGTTCAATCTGCCGATGAGCAAGGGTGAATCGCTTGACCGGTTATTTTTGGACGGCAATCGACTTTATGCTCTGTCCAGTCAGAATTTTCTGTCCTGCATCAACAGGGCGGACGGCAACGTGATGTTCGCCGGCCCTATTGCACCGGCTGGGCTTCCTGTGGCTGATTTTGAATCTTATAAAGGCGGCCTGATTACAATGGTCGGCGATAAACTTATCGAAATCAGCGCCGACTTTGGCATCAAGAAGACGACCACAAGCGTCACCTCCCGGGCAGTATGCCCGATTGTTCGCAATGACTCCTTTTTCTATATTGCTGGCGCCGACAAGCGTATTCACGTCCTCAAGGCCGACAACAAAGTGCAGGTTTTTGAGGTTGCCGCGGAGAATGACTCTCGTATAACGTCGGTCCTGGCCGAGCAGGAGTTCGTTGTATTCGCTACCGAGGCGGGCAACGTGATACGTATAGCCCCCGATAAAGCCGTGAAGATTTGGCAGTTTAACGCGCCGGCGGCCATCATCGGCCCTGTTGTTCACGACGCTAATTCGTTGTATTTTGCCTGCCGCGATACATGTGTTTACCGGCTCGGATTATCTTCCGGCGATATTTTGTGGAAATGTCAGACACAGGGGATCCTCGATGTCGCCCCTCAGCTTGGCGGCAAACTGGTTTACCAGCGCGTTCCCGATATGGGGCTGGTCGCGATTGACAAGACAGCCGGTACATTTGTCTGGCCGGTTAAAGACGGGGTCGGCTTGCTGTCTGAGTCGGGCGATAAGACGTTTGTTATTACCAAAGGCGGGTTTGTGACGGCGATGGATAACGTAAAGGCGAAACAGCTTTATTCGGTATATTTAGGTTTGCCCGTCAAATACGCGACCAACACAGCCGATGCGAAGATTTATATTGCCGACGCCAAGGGGCGAATCGCCTGCCTCGAGCCGGCCAAGTAATTGTTTTGCCGATATCTGGTTGTGACCTTGAAAGGGGACATTCGAATGGATGTTAAAATCAAAACCGCACTGATTAGTGTCTCCGACAAAACAGGCGTTGTCGATTTTGCCCAGACACTCGTCGAGATGGGCGTCAAAATCATCAGCACGGGCGGCACCGCCAAGGCGCTTGCCGAGGCCGGCCTGGACGTTACCCCAATCGAGAACGTTACCGGTTTTCCGGAAATGATGGATGGCCGGGTGAAGACACTGCATCCCAAGATTCACGGCGGGCTGCTTGCGCTTCGCGACAAAGCCGACCACAAGGCCGCGATGAAACAACATGGTATCGAACCGATTGATTTGGTCTGCGTGAACCTGTACCCCTTCGAGCAAACCATTGCCAAACCGGGCTGCAAATTTGAGGAGGCCATCGAGAATATCGATATCGGCGGCCCGAGTATGATTCGCTCCGCGGCGAAAAATCACAAGTTCGTTGCCGTTGTTACAAGCCCCGACCAGTACGACAAGGTCGTAGAGCAAATGCGGAAAAATAACGGCTCAGTAAACGAAGAGCTTCGAGGCGAGCTGGCCAGGGCCGCATTTGCCCTGACTGCCGTATATGACGCTGCGATATCGCGTTACCTCAACAAAAAAGCGGACGTTGAATTTCCGGAACGGTTGTCGATTCCGCTCAAAAGAGAAATGGCCCTGCGTTACGGTGAAAATCCGCATCAGCCGGCGGCATTTTATAAACTCGCAGCGAGCGGGGAACCCTGCGTCGGCGCTGGCAAAATTATGCAGGTCGATACCGAAATAAGCTTCAATAACCTGCTGGACTCCAATGCGGCGTTCGAGCTTGTGAAGGAATTCGATGAGCCGGCGGCTGTTATTATCAAGCATCTCAATCCCTGTGGCTGTGCTATTGACGATGATATTTGCGCCGCTTACCGCAAGGCATACGAGGGCGACGTAACAAGCGCATTCGGAGGTATCGTAGCAGTCAACCGCAAGGTCAATATCGAGCTTGCGCAAACGATTATGGAATCATACAGCAGGTTTGGCAAATCGCTTGGCGCGGAGGGGTTCTTTGCCGAGGTAATTATCGCACCGCAGTTCGACCCCGAGGCAATCGAAATAATCCGCACGCTTAAATCGTGGGGCAGCAGGGTGCGTCTCGTTGAAACGGGCGCCATCGATAAAAACAAAATCGACGGTGGTGAATTTGACCTTCGCTGCATAGTAGGGGGAGTGCTGATTCAGAAACGCGACCTCGTCGGCTGGGAGCCGAAATTACTGACCGTTCCCACGAAAGCAAAGCCCACCGAGGAACAGTTCGCGGACCTCCGTGTCGCCTGGCTTGCCGCCAAACACACAAAAAGCAACGCCATTGTGCTTGCCAAAGGCCGTAAAATCATCGGTATTGGCGCGGGGCAGATGAACCGCGTTCAGTCAGGTTTTATCGCTGTCAAACACGCAGGAGAGCAGTCGAAGGGTTCCGTTATGGCCTCTGACGCGTTTTTCCCATTCCCGGATAACGTCGATAACGCCGCACAGGCGGGAATCGTCGCGATTGCCCAGCCGGGCGGTTCTAAGAAGGATAACGAGGTAATTGCTGCCGCCGACAAATACGGCATCGCTATGGTCTTCACCGGTAAGCGACATTTCAAACATTAAGAAGTTTCGGCTGTGTTTACCACGCCAATAATATAAAAACAAAAAGCCCGACAAGGATGTCGGGCTTTTTTTGCATTTTCTATTTGTGACTGATTTTACTATAGGCCTGCTGCTTTGCGGAGTTTTGCGGTCATATCGGTTTTTTCCCAGGTGAATTCGGGGAGGTTTCTGCCGAAATGTCCGCCGTGGCTGGTCTTTGAGTAAATCGGCCTTTCGAGTTTCAGGTGCGTAATCATTCCCTTTGGAGTCATAGGGAAGAGTTTGCGAACGATATCACCGAGTTTTTTCTCGCTGATTTTGCCAGTGCCTTTGGTATCGACGCGGACAGAAAGCGGGTCTGCGAAGCCGATGACGTAAGACAGTTGAATTTCGCAGGCGTCCGCGAGGCCGGCTGCGACGATGTTCTTGGCGATGTATCGCGCCATATAGCTTGCGGTCCTGTCAACTTTTGTGGGGTCTTTGCCGCTGAAGCATCCGCCGCCGTGTCTGCCTTTTCCGCCGTAGGTATCGACGATAATTTTTCTGCCCGTCAGGCCGCAGTCGCCGGCTGGGCCGCCAATGACAAATTTGCCGGTCGCGTTGATGTGAAAGACCGTGCGTTTATCGACTAATTTTTTCGGCAGTACCGGCAGAACTACCTTTTCGATTATCTGCTTGCGTAACTGGGCGTGAGATATATTGGGGTCGTGCTGTGCCGCGACAACCACAACCGGGATATGTGTTGGTTTGCCGTTGGTGTATTCGACTGTTACCTGGCTTTTGCCGTCGGGTCGCAGCCAGGGGAGTTTCTTTGTCTGCCGCACCTGTTCGAGACGGGTAGTTATAGCGTGTGCCAGTTGAATCGGCATCGGCATCAATTGCGGCGTATCTTTGCAGGCGTAGCCGAACATAAGGCCCTGGTCGCCCGCTCCCTGTTCTTTATGCAGACCGGCGCCTTCCGTTACGCCCTGCGATATATCCGGGCTTTGCCGGCTTATCGAAACAAGTACCGCGCAGTTTTCATAATGAAAACCAATTGCCGGGTCATCGTAACCGATTTCTTTAATTGCCTGACGTGCAACCGCTGATATATCAATCAGAGCTTTTGTGGTTATTTCGCCTGCCACAACCACCATATCGTTTTTGACCAGCGTTTCACAGGCGACCCTGCTTTTCTTGTCTTTGGCAAGACAGGCATCCAGGACCGCATCGGATATGCAATCCGCGACCTTGTCCGGGTGCCCCATTGTTACTGATTCGCTGGTGAAAAGATACTTTTCCATGCCGTTGCTTACTTTTCGTTTTGCCATTTGTATTAGCCCCATTGTTAATATGTCGGATTGTGCCCGGCCTATTGGCCGGTGCCTTCGTTAAGCGTCCAGTCATACCTTAGGTACTCAATTGTATAGTTGCCCGTCTCAAGATAATCGGTATCCTGCGGCGAGATATATTTCGTCAAAAAGTGAAGCACAGCTCTTACAGCCGGTTCCTGCTGCTTGAACTTGAGGTCGGTGCCGTATTTGGCGACAAACTGTCCCCCGTACCACGTGGGAGTCAATAACGACGACAGGGACACTATCTGGTTTTCACGGTCTATCTTGAAGGCGTGTGAGCCGGCGATAAATTTCTTTACCTGGTCGTCAAGCTGCGCCGAGAGATTCCGGCCGCAATACGCCTCATTTCGCAAAGGCACTCCTGAGAGCGAAGCATAAGACATCGCGAATAATACCCGCGGCTCACTGAATTCGTTCCGGAAGAACCGCTGCTCAATTTCCCGCAGTGTGAACTCTTCGTCCATTATGATGAACTTGTGCTCATCCCATATTCCTTTTATGTGCTTGATACTGTTGGGGGGCCAGAAAAGCCGAAGCATCCTGTTTGACTCTATCGGGTAATTCTCCGTGATTATCTTGATAAGCTCGAGGTTATACGCGTTTATCCAGAACGCAAGCTTGTCGTCTTTTGACCACGAGTTGTAATCGTTGCGGTCCAATCCCCTGAATTTGTCCTGCAGCGAGGCCAATTCGAGCTTCCTGCGGGCAAGTGCCTTGTAGTCAACCATACCATCCCGGCTGACATACTTTCCCAGAAACTCCGTGCATTTATTGCAGAGTTGTGCCGCGGTTGCGCTGGCGACGGGCGGTGTCGATTTTGGTTGTTCTGTAACGTTCTCAACGGGTGATACTTTTTGCGGCTTATTTGGTTCGGCCGCCTGCGTGCTTTGTTCGGCTGTAATTGCTTTCTGCGTATTTGGTTCCGGCGGGGTTGGCTGTTCAATCTTGACCGGCTCCGGCTTTACCTCGACCATATTTGGCTCGGTCGGTGTTGGCGCTGTTGCTGGTTCCGGCGCAACGGCTTGAGCAGGGTGGGGCGGCATCGCAACATTTGCCGATTTCTGTTCACAACCCCAGCCAACCAGCAATGCTACCGTCAATACTGCGGTAAAAACGATATACTTGCTCATATTGTGCCTTCCATTATTGCCATACAATATTTCTGTGCTAATACCAGCCCAAAACCAATAAGAATAAAATAATTGACCTATAAATGCAACAGATAAGTGCCTGATTTTTCTATTATTGGCGCCTCAAATCTTATCCTTTCAGCACCGCCAGCGGGACCATCCGGGCCACGGGCCTTGCCCAGCCGCACTGGGTTACAACCTTGACTACTTCGTCGATGTTCTTATAAGCGGCAGGGGCTTCTTCTTTTATACGGCGTCTGTCGCCGGTAATCAGCTTTATACCTGCCATACTTCTCTTGAATTCGTCGTCGCTAATCAGCGCTTGCCCGGCGTTTTTGCCGTGTCGGCCTTTGCCTGATGCCGCAGTTCTGCTCATCACCCGGCCAGCGCCGTGATTCACCGAGCAAAGCGACTCCTCCGAATCGCCCGTTCCTACCATAAGGTAGCTGGCCGTGCCCATCGAGCCGGGCGTGATTATCGGCTGGCCCACCTGTTCAAAAGGCGTTGCTGTCATAAGCCCCGGCCCAAACGCCCGTGTTGCACCTTTGCGGTGAACCCACAGCGATTTGCCCTGATGCGTTTCCAGTTTTGCCATATTATGCGGCACGTCATATACCAGCGGCATAGGCGTCGGCCCGAACATCCGCGAAAAGCACCGCCTGACTAATAACGCCATAACATGCCGATTTACAAACGCGAAATTTGCCGCCGCACCCATTGCTGATATATACTTTTGGCCCTGCCGGCTGCCGGTATCGAGAAAGCTGAGCATTTTTCGTCTGCCTTCCATTTGGGGCTGATTGGCCGCAACGCTCATATATTCGTCCGCTACCTCATATCCGAAACGCCGAGACCCTGAGTGTATCATCACCACTATCTGGTTTTCGAAAAGCCCGAAAAACTTCGCCAGTCCCTCGTCGAAAATTTTCTGCACAAGCTGTATTTCGATAAAATGATTGCCGCCGCCTAATGTCCCCAGCTGGTCTGCGCCCTTTTCAATCGCCAGTTTCGGGACCGCCCCCATATCCGCGGGCATTTGGCCATTATCCTCAATTCTGTTTATGTCTTCCGCAAATTCCAGTTCGTCAAACGTTTCCCATGCCCTGTGTTTGACTTTTTGCACCAGCTTCGGTAACCCGGCGACGCCTTCGGTCGCGACAATATCGAGCAGGTGCTTGTCTAAGGGTAAATTGCTCATCCCCTCGCCGAGCGGGATGTCCCTGGCAATCGAACCTGCAATTTCATCGATATCTATCTCGCCTTTTGTAAAGGGTGTGCGCAGCAGGCGCATTCCGCAGTTTATGTCATAACCCACGGCGGGCGGCATAATCGCGTCCTCAAGGCCCAGAACCGCGCCAATAGGTACGCCGAAGCCGACGTGAATATCCGCCGTCGCCAGCACCTTTCTGGCGGGCGGCAGGCACGCCGAATCGTAAATTTGCCGGATTGCTTCCTGCTCGATGTTTATTTCCTTCGACGCGAATACGGTGGCATCAACGACCATTTGGCCCGTTTTCTCCATCCGCAGCCGAAGCGGGTCTATCCGAACAAGTTTTGCCTCTGTCCCATCCATAAACCAGTCCTGTTTATAAACGCCGGTATTGTACCTTATACGCCCGGCATATAGAACCTGTTGGTGAAAAAGGCCGTTCAAGGCGGGTTTAATTGGCTTGACAAATCTGCATTTGCGTGTTACCCTATTGTATTGTGCATAAAGAGGTTGTAAACCTTTAGGGATGCTTACGGATGACTATGAAATCATTATTACTTGTCGTTGCCGTCATATCTGGTTTTTTCGTTTTTTTAGCGTCTGCCGAGGCGGTTGATACTTTGGCCATAGAGGCCGTTCGCGGCAAGTCGGTTCTCGATGACGCCGACTTCAAGACAATCGATGACTTTGTCGCAAAGGCAGTCGGCGAGATGCTGGCTACCCCGGATTTTTCGTCAATTTCAAATGCCCGCGCCATAATTGTAGCTAATAGCGCCAGTACCCAGCCGAATCAGACACAGTTTGCCGAACAGTTTTCCAAGTCGGCCCAAAAGTACATTTCGGCTGCGTTGCAGCAGGCGGAAGGGATGACACCGGCAGACCGCAGCTTTAGGCTTGTAACAAACCTGCTGATGCTTACGGATGCTCTTGCAGACGTTCGCCTGGCGGAGGTGGCGTTAAAATACGTTGACAGCAAAAATGAGGCGATTCGGTACTGTGCCGTTCACTGTGTGGCAAATTCGGGAATCATCGAGAAACTGAATTCCCCCAAGGCCATCGATACTGCCCGACAAGTGGCCCGCCGGCTCGATGAAATCGTCGCGACAAGCGGTCCCGAGACACTGGGGCTTATCGCTTCCTTTGCCGGCTCGATTAAAATATCCGAAGGGGAACCCCTTCTACTTAAGGTAGCTGACCGCCGAATCGCATCTTATGCGGACTGGTCCGTTGAGCGGGAGCTTCTGGATAGTGATATTTTGCGGATACTCGGCGACAAAATGACCTCTGCCGGCGCCAACAAAGAATCCATCGGCAGGAGATTCGGCCAATTGTTCTCATACGTTTTACAGCGATATATAAAAGGCGCCGATGTTCTTACCGATGTGCAAAAAGAACAGCTTGTTTCCGTTCTTGTCGAAACGGAGAAATCCGGCCTGAGCAAAATTTTGGGTAAGAACCGGTTCGGCATTAAAAAGGCGATTGAATCCGGGGACGCCAACGCTTTACAACAGGAGTATGACAGCATATTCGGTAACGGAACGAAGGCGGGAGAGCTTAACGTTGATTACGGCAAAGATGCCGGCGGGGCGGCGATAAC
Organism: Phycisphaerales bacterium; assembly: GCA_003141275.1. Taxonomy (GTDB): domain Bacteria; phylum Planctomycetota; class Phycisphaerae; order Sedimentisphaerales; family Anaerobacaceae; genus Fen-1362. The sequence continues at coordinate 8,092 of PLLM01000079.1, read as the reverse complement.
GCATCCGCTTTTGCTTTCCGCGCCGCCTGCGTAATCGAAATAGCCGGCTGGAATTTTGGAACTGAAGGAACGGTAAAATTTTGCCAGACATTGGAGGTTTGGCCTTATAATGAGCCATCGAGCAAATGTCGCCGGGTTTTTCCTGTTTATTCTTCTTGCTGTGATTATTGTCCTCCAGATTTTATCAATGGTCCGGTCGGACCGCCTTTACGTCGCACTTAACAAAATCGAGCGGAGTATCGAAAGCGATAATTCACAGGTACAACCGCAAACCCTGTCGAAGCCAGCTGGCCAGACATATCCCGGCGATGACGGCGACTGGTTAATCTGGGCGATGCTGGTTGAACCAAAAACCCTTAATCAAATCAACGTCGATAACGATATTTATTCTCGATGGATTACGGAGCTGAATATTTATGAGCCGTTAATGGCATACGATTTCGATACAATGAAACTGAAACCACATCTTGCTGATAGTTATGAGATTTCAAACGACGGCCTTGAAATAACATTTCATCTGCGAGGCGATATTTACTTTTCCGATGGTATCCCCATTACGGCCGATGACGTGATATTTACATACCAAACTGTTATGGACCCAAATGTTGATGCGGCAAATATCGCTAATCTTTACGTGGATGTTGACAGAGCCGAAAAAATCAACGACAGGGTCGTGAAATTCTATATGAAGAGACCTTATTTTAAAGCCCTTGAAGTTCTTTCGTTCTGGGACATAGGGATTTATCCAAAGCACATATATCAGTTTAAGGACGCTATGCAGTTCAACCATCGTGTCTCCAATCCTGTCGGCAGCGGTCCATACGTCTTTGAACGCTGGGACGTGGGTAAAGAGATTGTCCTTCGCAGAAATGAAAACTACTGGGGGCCTAAACCTCACATTAAAAAAGTCGTCTATAAATTCATAACAAACCCAATCGCTGCTGTGCAGGCACTTAGGGCACATCAGGTTGACCTGACTATTCCTGAGCCAGACCAGTTCGCGGACCTCGTTGCCGACGAGCAGTTCAAAATGGAGTTTGATTGTCTGGCTGTTTGGTATCCGGGAATTCCTTTTTTTTACATTGGCTGGAACGAAGACACACCGTTCTTTTCCGAGACCAGTGTTCGCCTGGCGATGGCGCTTAGCATAAACCGCGAACAAATTGTCTCGAAGCTGGTTAAAGACCAGGGCCAAATAGTCAGCGGGCCATTTTACATCAATGGTACGCAAAATGATTCGACCATCAAGCCGTTGCCATACGATCCTGAAAAAGCAAAGCAACTGCTCGATGAGGCCGGCTGGATTGACCACGACGGCGACGGAATACGTGATAAAAATGGTGTTCCGTTCCGCTTTAAGTTTATTTTCTCGGCGGGAAGCGATATGTACACGCGCCTCGCGTCGTTTTTGAAGGACGAACTGGCCAAAGTGGGCGTAGATGTTGTTCCTGACCCTTATGAGTGGTCTGTACTGACTCCGAAATTATCCGACAGGAAGTTCGAGTCGATGGTAATGGGCTGGGGCGGGGATATTCTTGAAGACCATTATCAGATTTTTCATTCTTCTCAGGTCGGAAATCGCGGGTCGAATTATGTTGGTTTTCGTAATGCTCAGGCCGATGCCTTACTGGAGCAAATCAGACGCACAATTGACCCTGTTAAATCCGATGTTCTCTGCCATCAGTTTCATCGGCTTATCCATGAGCAGCAGCCGTATACATTTCTATTTGCCAGGCCGAATTTATACGCTGTTGATAAACGCTTCCAAAACGTTAAGATTCATAACCTGGGCCTGAATTTTCTTGAGTGGTATGTGCCGAAGGAAAAGCAGAGATATAAGTAGTTGTCATTCCCGCGAAAGCGGGAATCCAGAATGTTATTTAAACGATTGGATACCTGCTTTCGCAGGTATGACAAGTCATTTTGGTCGGTTAGGTTAAAGGATGATTTTATGAACGGACGGTCGGGCATATTCAAATTCTTTTTGTTTTTGTTTCTTGGTGTAATTGTATTCCTGCAGTTCCTTTCGATGGTTCAGGCCGACCGTCTCTATGACCGGCTGAACACACTCATCGGCCGGCTGAAAAGCCACGCATCTGTCCCGACGCGTCCCGCTGAAAAACCAGTTGCCTCCGCAACGCCTGCTAAAGAATATCCCGGCGACGACGGCGACTGGTTGATTCACGGTTTGGACGGCGAGCCGGCAACACTCGGTTATTTTGTCGAAGGAGCGAACTGGTCAAATCGATGGATAGAATCGAGCAATATCTTTGAAAGTTTGATTGATTACGAGCCGGATGACTTCAAATACAGAGGGATTCTCGCGGAAAAATTTTCCATTTCAGATGACGGCCTGGTAATCTATTTCAAGTTAAGGGACAACATCTGGTTTTCCGATGGCCATCCGGTTACCACAGATGATGTCATTTTTACTTTCAAAACAATCACAGACCCCAATATCGACGCCGCCAGTTATGCCAATTATTTCCGCGACGTGGACCACTATGAGAAAATCAACGACAAGGAAATAAAATTTTATATGAAGAAAGTTTATTTCCTATCGCTCGGTTATCTCGGCGGCATGCCAATCCACCCGGAACATATATATAAATACAAGGATGCTCGCGAGTTCAATGAGCGCAGAAGTAATCCTGTCGGCACGGGACCTTACGTCTTTGAAAAATGGGACGTAGGCCGGCAAATTGTCCTGCGACGCAACGAAAATTACTGGGGGCCAAAGCCAAAGATAAAGAAACTGGTCTTCCCGTTTATTACCAACAGCACCGCTGAGCTTCAGGCGCTGCTGTCGGGCGAGACAGATTATATAAGGCCCGTGCCCGACCAGTTTTCCGAGAAAAGTAACGACGAAAAATTCAAAAAAGATTTTTATTGCCTGTCATACTGGGACGCCGGCAACACCGGCTATTTCTGGATTGGCTGGAACGAGGCAAGGCCGTTTTTCGCGGACAGGAAGGTTCGTCTCGCGATGACCTACCTGGTTGACAGGGATTCAATCATAAAACATATCCTGCGAAATCCCGAAGCCAGGATTCCCACCGGCAATTTTTACATATACGGCAAACAGACCGACCCGAATATCAAACCCTGGCCATACGACCCCGAAAAGGCGAAAAAACTGCTCGACGAGGCCGGGTGGATTGACCATGACGGCGATGGCATACGCGATAAAAACGGCGTCCCGTTCCGCTTCAAATATATGATTGCCGCCGATTTGGCGCTCCACGAGCAAATCGCTAAATTGGTCAAGGATTCTGCCGCAAGCGCCGGAATAGAAGTCATACTTGACCCTTATGAATGGTCGGTTTTTTCCCAGAAGGTTAAAGACAGGGAATTCGACGCCGTAAGTATGGCTTGGGGCGGCAATGTCGAGGAAGACCCCTATCAGATTTGGCACTCATCACAGCGGGGAAAAGGTTCCAATTATGTTAATTTCAATAATCCGCAGGCCGACGCCCTGATTGAACAGGCGCGCCAGACCCTTGACCCCGACAAGCGAAACGAGTTGTATCATCAGTTCCATCGAATTCTGCACGAGGAACAGCCATATACCTTTATTTACACCCGCCCGGAACAGCGGTTTTTGAGCAAGCGTTTTCAGAATGTGATAGTGCACAAGCTCGGCATCGACGAGCGGGAATGGTATGTCCCCGCCAAGTCCCAGAAATATAAATGACGACATATATCATTAGACGATTGCTGTTGATGATACCCACTCTGCTGGGTATCACGATAGTTGTGTTCGCCATAAGCAGGGCGGCACCGGGTGACCCTGTCAGTTTGGCTATGGGGCCGGGCGGTATGATGGACGCCCAGCGGGCCGCTGATGTCCGGGCGGCGAGAATGAAACTTTACGGCCTCGATAAGCCGGTTTACGTTCAATACGCAATCTGGCTGGGCAGGGTAGTGCGGCTCGATTTTGCCGATTCAATCAAGCATCATCGTCCCGTCATTGACCTCATCAAAGAACGCCTTCCCGTTACGCTTACCCTTAATCTAATATCTTTCGTTATTATTTACGCTGTTTCTATTCCGATGGGGATCCTCTCGGCGGTGGGGCGCAAAAAGTTTCTCGACCGCGCCAGTTCCGTGGCACTGCTGATGCTTTGGTCGCTGCCTTCTATGTGGGTTGGCCAGATGCTCATCGGCTATCTTTGCGGGCCGCCATTGAACTGGTTTTCGCCTGCGGGTCTGTCCAGCAATGACGCCGACCAGTTCCCGTTTTTCCAGTGGCTTGCCGACCGCCTCTGGCATCTTGTGCTTCCGGTCTTTTGCCTTACCTACGCCGGCCTGGCGTATCTGACCAAACAGGTTCGGGCGGGAATGCTCGATAATCTCCGCGCAGATTACGTCCGCACCGCACGGGCAAAAGGTCTTTCAAACTGGGCCGTCATATTCCACCACGCCTTCAGGAACAGCGTCATTCCCATCATTACTATTCTGGCGACCCTGCTGCCCGCGATGTTCGGCGGCTCGGTCATCATCGAGCGAATCTTCAGTGTCTCCGGTATGGGGCTGCTTGCTTTCGAGGCGGTAACTACGCGGGATTACAACGTTGTTATGGGAGTTGCTACAATCGCGGGCGTTTTGAATTTGTTTGGTCTGCTGATGGCGGACATTGCATACGCGATGGTTGACCCGCGAATAAGTTTTGAGTCGGCGGCGTAAAGTTTTATGGTTGAAAATAAACAACAAAAAACATGGGGTACATCATACGGCGAAATGGTCTGGAAAGAGTTTGCCAAGAGCAAGTTCACGCTTTGCTGGCTGGGCTTCATAATCCTGCTGTTCCTGCTCGCCATTTTTGCGCCGTTTCTCGCCAACGATAAACCCTTCGTCATCAGAATCGACGGCCAACTGCACTGGCCCATCTTCAAAGCCCTTACCGCGAGCGATTACAGCATCCTTCTGGCGGCAATCGTCGCCCTCATTCAGTTTCTGCTTGTCCTCCGCAACCGAAAATGCGTTGACCCTTCGATTCGCTCAGGGGTTTTATGGCGGCAGATTACCATAAGCATTTTTATAGTGCTCGTTGGCATTATACTCCTGTTTATTTTCATACCTCGCCGCCTCGACGCCACTGATTACAAATCGATGGTTGCTTCGGGCAAGGCGACCGGTGCGGTCTTTGCGCCTGTGCCTTATGGCTTTGGCAGGACCGATTTGAAGGTCCGCGAGCAGCCGCCTAACTGGCAGCACTGGCTCGGCACCGACGACGTCGGTTCCGACGTTCTCTGTCGGCTTATACACGGCAGCAGAATCTCTTTGTCCGTCGGTTTCGTTGCCGTCGGCATATCGAGCATCATTGGAATCATAATCGGGGCGATACTTGGCTATTCGGGCGGCAAAACCGACTTCCTCGGTATGCGGCTCGTTGAAATTATGATGGCTGTCCCCGTTTTTTTCCTCATCATCACAATCGTCGCGTTCTTCCCACGGAGTTTGTTCAACATAATGTTGATAATCGGCCTGACCACATGGACCGACGATGCGCGTTTTGTCCGCGCGGAATTTTTCAAACTTCGCAGGCAGGATTTTGTCCAGGCGGCCGTTTCGCTGGGGTTGCCTCTGCGAAGCATACTCTTCAGGCATATGCTGCCCAATGCAATCGCGCCTGTCTTGGTGAATGCGACCTTCGGCATCGCCGGAGCGATATTCATCGAGGCGGCGCTAAGCTTCCTCGGATTCGGTGTTGCGCCTCCGACGCCGAGCTGGGGACAGATACTCAGCTTGGGCGTAAGCACCACGGGCAGATTCCTCTGGTGGCTTACGCTGTTCCCGGGCTTGGCCATATTCTTCACGGTTCTCGCGTATAACCTCGTGGGCGAAACCCTGCGAGATGCCATCGACCCGCGATTAAGGGAGTCAGCGTGAGCAACAACGGCATATTATTAGACATCAAAGGCCTTTGCGTGAGCTTCTTTACTGAAGATGGGATTGCCCGTGCCGTTCAGGACGTCAGCTTCTCGGTTAAAAAGGGTGAGACGTTTGCCCTCGTCGGTGAAAGCGGCTGCGGCAAAAGCGTTACCGCGTTGTCCGTTATGCGTCTTATAGCCGACCCGCCCGGCAAAATCGTCGCGGGCGAGATATATTTCGATGGTCGAAATCTCCTTGAACTGTCCGACCAGCGAATACGCGCCGTTCGCGGAAACCGTATCGCGATGATTTTCCAGGAGCCGATGACAAGCTTGAATCCAGTTTACACCGTCGGCGAGCAGATTGTCGAGGCTATCCGGCTGCATCAGAAAAAAGAAGAAGCCGAGGCTTGGGATATTGCCACCGAAATGCTGCGAAAAGTCGGCATATCCGACCCCGCCCAGCGAGTTGGCGAATATCCGCACCAGATGTCGGGCGGAATGCGGCAGCGCGTTATGATTGCTATGGCCATATCCTGCAAACCGGAATTACTCATCGCCGACGAACCTACCACCGCCCTCGATGTCACCATTCAGGCCCAAATCCTCGACCTCCTCGACCAGCTCCAGGAACAAAGCCGAATGAGCATACTGCTGATAACCCACAATCTCGGCATCGTTGCCGAACGCGCCGCGAATGTCGCGGTGATGTACGCTTCAAGAATCGCCGAATTGTCCGATTGTAAGTCCTTGTTTGACAATCCCTTACACCCTTACACCCAGGGCCTGCTCCAGTCCTTGCCGCGTCTCGGCTTTACCGGGAAACGCCTTTACACAATCCCCGGCATCGTTCCTGAACCGCTTCGTTTTCCCACCGGATGCAAATTTCATCCCCGCTGTCCCATTGGCTGCAATGATAAAAGATGTCAGACAGTCGAACCGCAATTACGCCGGCTTGATAGCGGCAGGGCAGTTGCCTGCTGGTTTGCGCCCGGCTATGAAAGGCCCGATGACCCCAAGATATGAATTCTGACCCCAATACAAATGGTTTCCTGCTCAAAGTTGACGACCTCAAGACCTATTTCCCCGTCAAAAAGGGATTATTGCAGCGCACCATTGGCTATATAAAGGCCGTCGACGGGGTTTCGCTTGCCGTCAAACCTGCGACGTCTTTCGGCCTGGTTGGTGAAAGCGGCTGCGGCAAAACCACCGTCGCTCGCTCCATCCTTCG
>PLLM01000079.1:0-925 GCA_003141275.1 Phycisphaerales bacterium | reverse complement strand
GACCTTACTGAACAGGTCCGTTTAATCCTCTCCAAGGTCGGTCTTCCAGCCGACGCTATGAACCGTTATCCGCACGAATTCTCCGGCGGCCAAAGACAGCGTATCGGTATCGCCCGCGCCCTGGTCCTCCAGCCCAAACTCGTCATTTGCGACGAGCCGGTCAGCGCTCTCGACGTCTCAATCCAGTCCCAGATACTCAACCTTCTCAAAGACCTCCAGCAGGAGTTTTCCCTGACGTATCTGTTTATCGCCCACGACCTTGCCGTCGTCCAGTTCTCCTGCGATACCGTCGCCGTAATGTATATGGGCAGAATCGTCGAGCAGGCCTCCGCAGGCGAGCTTTACAATAATCCTCTTCATCCCTATACCGTGGCCCTTATGGCTGCTATTCCCAAAATCAATGTGTCCGGGCAGGCCTCAACGCACCGGCTTAAAGGCGAAATTCCCAGCATCCTTAATCCGCCCCCCGGCTGTCCGTTTAACCCAAGATGCCAATTTGCCGGCGATAACTGCTTTACCATGAATCCGCCTCTTGTGCCTGTTGCCGGAAAAGATGAACATCTCCTTGCCTGCTGGCATATAAAAAAGTAAATTGTTTTGTATTGATGATTGTTAAAACTGCCGAAATAAAGGAAAATCCGTTATAATGTTGTTTAGTTTAGGCGTATAGTGGGGCTGTTATGGTAGAGGAAACAATTGGCCAAATCTCAAGTGAAGGCGACGTTGCCATTGTTACTTTCAGGAAAGGTTCAATAAGTAATGTTGAGGATATTTCCATCACTGCCGAGCACATCGCCGGTTTCATCGAGGCCAATCGTCCCAAGCTGGTCATTTTTGATTTCAAGGACGTTAAATTTTTCTCTTCCAGGGTCCTGGGTCTGCTGCTTGAGGCACGCGCCTCACTTTCCTCTTACAACGGCGAGGT
>PLLM01000093.1 GCA_003141275.1 Phycisphaerales bacterium | reverse complement strand
CGGTCTTCGTCTGCGTGAACATCGTCAGGACTCGAGGGCCGAGAAATCTTGACTGGAGCTTCGCCCCGAGGATCTGCGCCATTGGTCCGAGGAGTCGCCCTCCTCCGGCACCCGCCAGCACCAATGTTCCGCTGGGCTCAAGGGCTCTGCAGAACGATCGCAGCGAGTGATTCCCGACCGTATCGAACAGCAGGTCATACCTTCTGCCCTGCTTGGTAAAGTCCTCGCGCTCGTAATCGATCACCTCGTCGGCGCCGAGTGAGCGGACCAGCTCTGAGCTAGCGGCGCTGCAGACCCCGGTTACCGACGACGCACCCAGGGCTCTGGCGAGCTGAACCGCGAACGAGCCCACACCGCCGGCGGCGCCGTTGACGATTACTCGCTGGCCGGACCGGAGGCCGCCGACGTCACGCAGCCCCTGGAGGGCCGTCAGAGCCGCCATTGGCAGGGCCGCGGCCTGCTCGAAGCCGATGTTGGTGGGCTTGGGCGCGACGGCGCTGGCGGACGCGGCAACAAGGTCGGCGAGGCCACCGAGCCCGACCGTGCCAAAGACCTCATCGCCGACGCGGAAGCCCGTGACGTTGGGGCCGACGGCCTCGACGACGCCGGCGACGTCCGAGCCCAGGATCACCGGTCGGTGAGGCTTCCGAAGGCCCAGGCCCATCATCGGACGGGCGACATACGGATCGCCGTGCAGGAAATGGAGATCGTACGGATTGAGCCCCACGGCTCGAACACGAACCAGGATCTGCCCGTCGCCGGGAACCGGCGGCTCTACATCGGTCGGCTCGAGAACCTCCGGGCCGCCGTATCGCCGGAAAACCAGAGCCCGCATTCTGTCGCCGCTCATCTAGGCCTCCATGTGTGCTACGTTCGTACGGTGTACGATATCCGCAAGTCAACGATATTCGTACGGCGGACGACTGTCAAGACGTGCTGGAGGATTCCGTGGTGAGCCCAGGCACCGATAGCGTGGCGTCAGGCAGGGAACGCCTGAGCATGGCTCGTGTGCTCAAAGCTGCGATCACGATGGCCGATGAGTCCGGGCTCGATGGTCTGACCATGCGCCGGCTCGCGCGGTCGCTCGGCTCCGAGGCCATGTCGCTCTATTACTACGTCAAGAGCAGGGACGCTCTGCTCGATGAGATCCTCGACACGGTGGTCGGAGAGATCGGGCCTGTGGCCGCTGGGTCCGGCTGGAAGGACGAGATCAGACAGATTGCGATCTCGGCCCAGGAGATGCTGGGGCGGCACCCGTGGGCCGCCGGATTGATGATGTCACCGGCTCGCGTCCGGAGTTCCCGGATGCGCTTCATGGAGTCGCTGCTCGGGCGGCNNGACAGCCACATCATCGGCTCGACGCTCTGGGAGACGGGATACTCGTCCGGTTCGAGCGGCCTCGACGACTACGCGGAGCGGTTCCTGCGCGCCTTCTCTGAGGACGAGTTCCCGTACCTGGCGGAGCACGTGAGACAGCACATGGCGATACCTGCCGCCGGCGAGACGACGTTCGCCTTCGGGCTCGACCTGATCCTCGACGGCCTCGAGAGGCTGCTCGCCGAAGCGACTCCGGCCGACACCGCGTGATGGCCCCGGTCGCGGAGGCAACGGGAATGGCCTGCGTCAATGGGTATGGCTGCACCCACCCGAATGAGTGGCTCCGGCGGTAGGACTCGAACCTACGACATGGCGGTTAACAGCCGCCCGCTCTACCGGTTGAGCTATCGGGGAAACACAAATATCCTAAGAGGTTATCACAGATTCGGCTGGGTTGTCAAGCGAAACCACAGGTTTTGAACGAATATCCGCAAAAAAACAATGGGTAAAACCGCACGGGCCACTGGACAAAAAGGTAAATACTTTGTATGCTATGGTTTTTTCCAAGTTTAGCCGGTCGGAACAAGTGCCGATAATAAAAAGGGTTTAGACGCCCGGCTTGTCGGCAGACGAGGCGGACACACAGATTTCAACGGTTTTGAAGATATGGCAAGAGATATACTTGACATAGGCGGGTACACTATCAAGAAACGCATCGGGGTCGGTGCGCGCACGACAATATACCTCGCCGCTGACGATGCGGACGGAAAAGAAGTGGCCTTAAAGCGTGTCATCCTCGAAAGGCCGGAAGATGTCCGTGTTTTCGAGCAGGTCGAGGCCGAATACAAAATATCGCGGAAAGTAAACCACCCGTACATTCGCAAGTGCTACCGGCTCAAGAAGATTCGCAGCATGCTCAAAACAACAGAGATGCTGCTTGCGATGGAATACTTTGACGGGCAATCGCTGGAGGAAGGTCCTGCATTGAGCTTGCTCGATGTAATGCTGGTATTCCGAATGGTGGCGACGGGACTTAACGCGATGCATCAGTGCGGCCTGGTTCACTGCGACATAAAACCCAACAATATTCTGCTGAGCAAAGCCGGGGCAATCAAGATAATTGACCTCGGGCAAAGCTGCCGGATAGGAACAACCAAACGGCGCATCCAGGGGACACCCGATTACATCGCGCCGGAGCAGGTTCATCGCAAGCCGCTGGGCCCAAAGACCGACATATTCAACCTTGGTGCAACGATGTACTGGGCGCTGACAGGCAAGACAGTTCCAACCCTGATACCAAAAAAGGACCCCTTCGGTCTTGCCTTACCGCAGGAGGCGATTCGCCCTCCAAATGAAATCAGGCCACAGATACCGGCAGGCATTTCCAAATTAGTGATGGACTGCGTCGAGGAAGACCCCGCGAAACGGCCTACCGATATGATGACTGTTATATCCCGCTTAGACCTGATGATACACAGCATACTAAGCAACAAATCAAAAACCAATTCTCAATAAACCTTGACAGAACATCGCCGGAAAGCTATCCTTCAGCAAGCTTATTCGAGAAGCTGCTGTTTTGGCCATGCGGACCTGAAAAATGCCCGAAAAGACAATCGAACTGCTGAACAAAGGAATGGAAGCCAACAATGAGGACAAATTCAGACAGGGCAATCTGATTTGTCTGCCTTCCCACGGGTCGTTAATCATAACCGGGGACCTTCACGGGCATCGCCGGAATTTTGAGCGGATAGTGGCATTAGCCAACCTCGAACGCAACAAGCATACCCACGTAATTCTTCAGGAAATCATACACGGCGGCCCCGAGGACAAACAGGGAGGATGCCTGTCTTACAAGCTGCTGTTCGATGCCATTTCCTACAAGGTGCAGTTTCCTGACCGGGTACACATCATAATGGGCAACCACGACACCGCCTTCATCAGCAACACCGACGTTATGAAGAACGGCAAAGAGATGAACGTGGCGATGCGGGCCGCTCTGGACAGGGAATTCAAGCTTGCCAGCGGGCGTGTCAAGCTGGCAATACGACAATTTTTATTTTCTCAGCCCCTTGCGGTTAAATGCGCGAACAGTATGTTTATCTCACACTCGCTGCCGGGGGACCATTACGCCGACAAATTTGACCATCGAATCTTCGAGAGACAGCTTAGAATTAACGACATCGTCAGGCCAGGTTCGGCCTATTTGCTGACCTGGGGCAGAAGCCACAGCCAGCACCTGCTGGATAAAATGGCCAGGGCGTTGGACGCCGGCATTTTTATCCTCGGCCACCAGCGACAGGAAACGGGATGCTGCCGAGGGGGTAATAACCTGATTATCATCGCCTCGGACCACGACCACGGCTGCGTCCTGCCCATAGACCTCGCTAAATCATATACCGTTGAGAATCTACTGAAACTCATTATACCCTTAGCGGCGATAGCATAGATTTGCTCCAAAACCGGCATGGGAAAAAAGATGTATCACTCTAAAACTCGCTCGCCAAGTTGTCACTCTCCACTCGCCAAATTCCTTGCCCACGGTAATTTGTCAAAAAACATCTCTCAACACCCCAATTATATCGGACTATCTCAACTTTAATGGTGTTCCGTTAAAACACCCTAATATCTCACAATACTAGCCCCCCTATCTGGCACGTAACCATCTTACCAGCAAGCACTTATGTTCATTATACGACAATTAATGCTTGTGCCGGCAGTCCGTCCATCCAAACCGCATATAAAAACCGTTCTTTGATTAAACCGGGCTTAGAATATGCCGATGATACAACGTCGTAACTTGCTGAAAATTGTGCGTTTGTGAAAAAATATCGCACATCACTGGACGTAAGGTATTTTCGGCTCCGACTTATCGCTAAATGTTCTGGTCTTAAACTATGAGCGAGCAATTTACAATACTGATTGTCGAGGATGAGGCCCATATCAGGAAGGTACTGGAATACAACCTCAAGCTGGACGGCTTTGAGGTTTACCTGGCTGAAGATGGAGCCGCTGGTTTGAAACTTGCGCGCGAGAACAGCCCCGATGTCATCCTGCTTGACTGGCTTATGCCTGTAATGGACGGACTGCGGGTTCTCGCGGAACTGAAGGCCGACAGCAGCACAGAACATATCCCCGTCTTTATGCTTACCGCCAAAGGTATGCTGAGCGATGTCACGCAGGCGGTCGAGATGGGCGCTGATGACTACATCACAAAACCATTTAACCCGATACAGTTAGGCAAAACCATCAGGGAAAAGCTTGAAAAATGCGCAAAAGTAAAAAAGAGCTGAAAACCGTTTTATTCGTCAGCCGTACCGACGATACAAACATGTTTATGTCAACTAACCCCGTTACAGGGGGAACTCCTTATTTGGAGAGTGCCTTTATGAAAACAGTGAAAAACCAGCCAGCAATAAAATGGGTCCTGCTGTTATCCGCCCTCATGGCCATAACCGTGAGCGCACAAACGTTCGCAGCAGAACAAAAGGAAGCAAAACAAAAAACCGATTTGACCGAGCTTTCAATGGAAGACCTGATGAACGTTGAGGTCGTATCAACGGCGACGCTGACCAAGACCACGCCTCGTCTTGTCCCGGCGGCAGTAACCACCATCACCGCCGAACAGATTAAGGCCTCCGGCGCTCGTAGTTTGTTCGAGTTGCTCGATATTTATGTCCCCAACCTGCAGGTAATAAGCCATCACTGGGAATCAGACCACATGGGACTGCGAGGCACTATTAACGACCGGGATGATAAATACCTGTTGCTCGTCAATGGACGCGTTATGAACGAGCACACACACTATGGAGCGCTGACCGAGCGCGACCTCGTACTGCTGCAGGACATTCATCATGTTGACATCGTGCGAGGCCCAGGTTCCGCCCTTTACGGCCCCGGTGCAATATCGATGGTTATTAATATAGTTACTTTTAACGCCGACACCTTCAAAGGCACAGAGGTCACCGGCCGGATGGGCGCTATCGAGGAATTCTATTCCGGCGAAGTGAAACACAGCCAGGCATTCGACGACAATGACGGCGGCCTATTCGTATATGCCGGCGTCGGCAAATACAACGGTGCAAGCAAATATGATGCTCCCATGGTTTTCCCATACACCTACCCTGATGGTTCTTATGATGCCGGCGACCCATTTACAAACGCCCCTATAAATCGTGACGGGCAATCCGCCAGGAACAAACCACCGGCAAAAATACACATTGAGGTAACAAAAGACGACTGGGATATCTGGGGACGTTACACCAGCGGCGGCAAGCAATTCCCCTGGGCCGCTCAAGGTCTTGTCCCATCACCAGTGGGGTATGGTAGTACGCCTGTTACTAATAACTTTTACAGTTATCAACAGATGACCGGCTTCATCGGGCATAAACAGGAACTCACTAAGGATATCGATATCGATTACTCAGTCAGCTATGAAACTACTGATTTCACGGAATTCAGAGAAAATTCAACAACCAATGCCTATCGTGAAGATGAGTACCACGGCAAGATATTATTGCAATGGACGCCCAACGAACAGCACAAGGTTGCCCTCGGCTCCGAAGTATCCCACCGTGAACTGGGTTTAGGGAGCCACCTCTGGCCCCATATAGCCCCGGTAAGCCAGCAACTGGATCCTATGCCGCAGTGGTCAACAAATATGTATTCACTGCTGGGTGAATGGCAATGGAATATCAACAGCGAGTGGACAACGTTCTTAGGGGGCAGACTTGATGACCATACATATACCAATAAGATGTTCTCGCCTCGTGCAGCATTAGTTTGGACACCGAATGACAAAGATACATTAAAGACGATGTGGTCTCGCTCGGTGCGTGCAAACGTCGAAGAAGAAATGAAACGACAAGCTATGAATGGCGGCAGCACAAGCACCCCGGAAAAAGTCGATACTCTCGAATTTCGCTATGAAAGGCAACAAAGTAAAAACTTCGACCTCGCCGCATCTATATTCATGCATTACAATTTCGAGCTTGTCTCGTGGGACGAAACAACTAAACAAAGTACCTCCGTCGGAACACAGAAGGACTGGGGCGTCGAGCTTGAGGCCTCCTACCATACCGAAAAGACCCGTTTAACTCTATCGCATGGTTATACTAAACTGATTAAATTTGATCTTGCGCCGGACAGAACCACTTATGCCACCGCCGCACCATACGGCTTCGGCAACGACCTGTCTAACTGGTCCAATCATATTACCAAACTAACGGCTCAACAAAAACTCGACGACAAATGGACTTTGAACGCATCATTCCGTATCTACTGGGGATTCCCCGGCACGAAGGATTATGGCAAATATAATCCTGTCCTCCACTCCGGCGGCGACCAATTTATTGAAGATGGGTGGGAAAAGGCATATCGAGGCGACTACTTCTTAGACCTCGGTCTGGAATACAAGCCGAGCAAGGACCTGACCATAGGCGTTACCGGCTACAACCTGCTGGGTATTTTTAACATAGACCTCAACAAACGCAATTACCTGGACAGCAACAGTGATTACCGCTGCGAGGCGCCGGCTATAGGCGTTTCAGTTACATATAAATTCTAAATTGAATTGGGAGTAAATAGACAATGATAATTCGGGAAAAACCTGCTGATACCGTATGCACCCAATCGTGGGCTGCGCGGGCTGGAGTTGGTCGAATGAGACGACTACTGCTTGGACCAATCCTCGTATTACTCACCTGCCTTTTGGCGGCCGATGCGTACCCGGAATCCAAGACCGCCCAGTACAAAGAATACGAGGTCAAAGCCGCCTTTATGTACAACTTCCTGAAGTTTGTTGACTGGCCCGAAGGAAAAATGGCGAGCAACGGCAACCAGATAATCATCGGCATCATCGGCCAGGACCCATTTGGTTCAGCCGCCGATATTCTCAAGGACAAAAAAGTCGAAGACCGTAACGTGGTAATAAAGCATTTTGACGGCTTTCAACAGCTAAAAGAGGCCGTCGAAAAGGACAAAACAGAGCTGACTGGCAAGATTAAGGCCCTGTCTAAAAGTCAGATTGTATATAGAGACAACGACGGCAAAATCGTTATAAAGCCGGCGGATGAGTTCGACGAACTGAAAAGCATAACCGACGGAGCTGCCCGCGAAAAGAAAATCGAAGAACTTAAAAAACGGGGATTCCTGCTTACCGACCCGTCAAAACCAGGGGACATAAAGACAATCATCGATACCATCGCCAACGGGCAAATGGAAGCCCTCAAGCAATGCCATTTGCTGTTTATATGCCCGTCGGAGAAAAAAAATATCAGCGAAATAATCGACCTTGTAAAAGACCATGGCGTCCTTACAGTAGCGGACACACAGGAGTTTCTCGATACGGGCGGCATCGTAAACTTTGTTATCGAAGACAATAAAGTTCGCTTCGAAATAAATCTGACCGCATCCGAAAAAGCCGGACTAAAAATCAGGTCTCAGCTCCTCCGTCTCGCGAAAAAAGTAGTCAAAAACGGTGTTGAGGTAACCGGCCTCACCGACCCCGCGAAAAAGGAGAGCCAATGATAAGGCTTTCTGTCCGGAATATGGCTATCAAGCAAAAGCTGATAGCCGTCGTTATGCTCACCTGTATGTTGGCGCTGACGGTGGTGGGCAGTGCTTTCGTGTTCTGGGAGTGGCAAGGCCTGCGGAGCAACCTGGTGGTAAAGCTTCTGACTGAGGCACAAATCACCGCCGATAACTGCAAAGCCGCGTTAACATTTGAAGACGCGGGGGACGCAGAGAAAACGTTAAAGGCCCTCAAAGCCGACTCCTCTATCGTCTTCGGCTGTGCTTACAAGAAAAACGGCGATATATTCGTCAGCTACGCACGAACCGAAGCTGAAAAAAAACAACTGACAATCCCGGTCAAAAACCCCGGGCACAACTTCTCAGCCAACCTGCTGACCGTTTTCGAGCCAATAGTGCTCGATAACGAGGTGATAGGCACTGTATGCCTGCGGTCCGACCTCAGCCCTATGTATGCTGCGTTAAAACGCAACGCCGCAAACACCGTTGCAGTCCTGCTGCTGGCTGCCCTGACCGCCTTTGTTATCTCGTCACGACTTCAGCGTTTCATTTCCGGACCGATTCTTGGTTTGGCAAAAGTAGCACGAGACGTATCAGAAAAGAAAGATTACTCCGCGCGAGCGTTCAAGAACAGCAATGACGAAGTCGGCCTGCTCATCGATTCCTTCAATGAGATGCTTGAACAAATACAGCAGCGCGACTCCGAACTGGTCAAGGCCAAGGGAGCCCTGGAGCTAAGAGTTCAGGAACGCACCTCTGAACTTACCACTGCCAACAAACAGCTTACCTCCGAGATAGGCGAGCGAGAGAAAGCGGAACACAAACAGGCGGAACTGGTTAAGGAGCTCGAAGGCGTCAATCAGGAACTAAAGGATTTCGCCTATATTGCCAGCCACGACCTTAAAGCGCCTCTTCGAGCGATAAAGACGCTTGCGGACTGGATATCCACCGACTACGCCGACAAAATCGACCAGGATGGCCAGGAGCAATTGAAACTCCTCAGACAACGGGTTGACAGGATGCACAACCTCATAGACGGAATTCTGCAGTATTCCAGGGTTGGCCGCGTCAAAGAAAAACTTTCCGAAGTCGAGCTTAACAAACTCCTGCCCGAAATCATCGATATGCTCGCCCCGCCGGCAAACATAAAGATTACAGTAGAAACAGAAATGCCCACTGTCAAATGCGAGGAGACCCGTATTACACAGGTCTTCCAGAACCTGCTCAGCAACGCTATCAAGTATATGGACAAACCAGACGGGTTAATAAAAGTGAGCTGCGCCGAAGAAGGCGAATTCTGGAAATTCGGCATCGCCGATAACGGCCCCGGCATAGAGAAGAAACACTGGGAGCGCATCTTCAAAATATTCCAGACCCTTGCGCCACGGGACGAATTTGAAAGCACCGGTATCGGACTTACTGTCGTAAAGAAAATAGTAGAGCTTTACAACGGAAAAATCTGGCTTGAATCCGAAGTCGGCAAGGGAACAACATTCTTGTTCACGTTCCCCAAAGCCGGAGCGCCTGAGCCGTCCCCGGAAGAAGTAACCGCTGCCGTCGGCGCAAATGAGGACTCCAGCGACAACCATGAGATTGAGGTTTAGGCAATTGAGTTATTGAATGGCGAAAGATTCGAGATGAAAATAGGACACAAATTAACGCTTGGATTCGTCGGTTTGGCGCTGCTAATGGCATGGCTTGGATACTTTGCCCTGCGCACAAGCCAAACGACTCTCGAAGAAGCTATCGGCAAGAATTCCGCCGACATTGCCGAACAAATACTGGATAAAATTTCCCGAAACATCAACACCAGAGTCGAAGAAATACAGGTCTTAGCAACAGATGAGTTGGTACAACAATACCTGTCTCGGTCAAACGCGCAGTTTGGGAATATGTCCGACCCCAACGGTTACATCGCACAAATCGACCGCGACTGGGTAAACGGGGCTGACCTTCCAATTATCAGCGAACTTACCAGCAATGAACTGGCCATAGCACTACAATCGCGGCAAAAATTCTACCAAAATAAATACGGCTATCCTCTGGTAGGAGAGATTTTTGTAACAAACCGATACGGTGCAAACGCAGCGCAGACCGGCAGGACGACCGACTATTACCAGGCCGACGAAGAGTGGTGGCAGATTGCCAAAAGAGACGGCATGTTTGTAAGCAATGTTAAATACGACGAAAGCTCCAGAGTATTCTCCACCGAAATCGCGATAAGAATCGACGACGCTAACGGCAACTTTATCGGAGTAATCAAGGCGGCCCCGAACATCAAAGAAACAATCAATATCATCAACGAAGCGAAACTCGCCGCCGAATACAAAACAACACAACTGCACCTGATAAACAGCAACGGCAAAATAATATACTCTACAAAAGGTTACGGCTTCCTTGAGGATGCGAATAACCGGGTTGTTCCACGTTGTGTTGACCCCGACCGGCCGGAACACAAATGCTACCTTATCGGCGAAAAAACCGGTGAAAAAGGAATGCTCTTCGCCCACGCCCATTCACATGGATACAAAGATTTCAAAGGGCTTGGGTGGACTTTGACAACAGAAACCAACACCGCCGAAATTTTCGCCCCCATTGTTAGTTTAAGAGACACGATGCTGCTGGCTGGACTGACGGTTATGGGTATATCGCTGCTGGCCAGCTCAATCACCTACCGCTCCATTGTTGTTCCGATTGCAGAGCTTCAAAAGGCAACCATCCAAATCGCCTCAGGCAATCTCGATACCATCCTGACAAAACCCGGCTTCAGCGAAATAGACCAGCTCGCCAATTCCTTCCAAAGAATGGCACAGCGACTCAAAAAAACCATTTCCGACCTGAATGACGAAGTCAGCGGACGCAAAACAACGGAGGGGGCCCTCAGGATGTCTGAGCAACGCTTCAGCCAGGTCGTCGAAAACGCAAGAGAATGGGTATGGGAAGTAAACGTGGATGGCCTGTACACATATGTAAGTCCGGTCGTTAAGGAAATACTGGGGTTCAGCCCCGATGAGCTTGAAGGCAAAAAGTATTTCTATGACCTGTTCCATCCCGAAGACCGAGAGGCGATGAAAACAACGGCCTTTGATGTTCTGACCAAAAAACATACCTTCCAAAGGTCTATCCACCGCAACCTTCACAAAGACGGGCACACGGTATGGCTATCCACAAGCGCAATGCCTGTGCTTGATGAAAAGGGTGAATTGCTCGGATACAGAGGAGTGGATGCGGACATCACTGAGCAGAGAAAGGCAGAGGCCCTGCTCACCGAAAGAGCCGAGCAGATTATGCACCACCACAATACCCTGTTGAAACTGGCCAACATTCCAGAGCAGGACCTCGACTCACTGCTGCGGACAATCACCGAGCAGGATGCCGAAGTCCTCGATGTCGCACAGGTAGGCATCTGGTTCTTCAACCCCGACAGTACCGAGATTGTCTGCCGCGACCTGTTCCTCAAAGCCCAAAGGACCCACGAGGCCGGCCATTCGTTGAAAACATGCGATTATCCACACTACTTCAATGCGCTGGAAAACAGCCGAATAGTCGCAACAAACAACGCCCTGACCGACCTTCGCACCTGCGAATTAGCCGACGCATACCTGAAACCCAAAGGCATTACGTCGATGATAGACGTCCCTATTCGACTGCACGGACGAATAATAGGCATAATATGGCACGAGCATATCGGCACAGCCAGAGAATGGACAAGCGCGGAGCAGGATTTTGCGGCCTCCGTAGCCGATATGGTTGCACTGAAACTTGAGGCCACAGAACGCATAAAAGCCGAGCAGATTCTCGAAAAGCTCAACAAAGACCTTGAGACCGCCGTCCAGGAGCTTAGCAGGTCCAACAGACAGCTTCAGGACTTTGTTCATATCGCCGCCCACGACCTGAAAACACCCGTGCGGGGAATCGGCACCCTTGCGGACTGGATTATCAGCGACTATGGCGACTGGTTCGACGAGCAGGGCCGCGAACAAATTCGCCTGCTTAAAGCCAGAGTCGTTCGAATCGACAAACTTATCGACGGAATGCTGCAATACTCGAAGCTTGTGCGAACCAAACAAAAAGAGCGGCAAGTGGACTTAAATGCGATGCTGTCTTATATTATCCGCGGGATAAAACCGACCGGCAACGTCGAAATAGCCCTGGACAGTTTGCCCGGCGTTGCCTGTGAATACGAACACTTGGAGCTTGTATTCCAGAATCTTTTGACAAACGCAGTAACCTTTATGGACAAAACGAAAGGGCTGATAAAGGTCGGCTGCGTCGAACAAGGGGACTTCTGGAAATTCTATGTCTGCGATAACGGTCCCGGTATAGACCCGAAGTATTTCGATAAAATCTTCAGGATATTCCAGACCCTGCCCATGAAAGACGAGTCGGAAACCACAGGAATCGGCCTGGCTGTCGTCAAGAAAATTGTCGAACTTTATGGCGGCAAAATATGGGTAGAGTCCCAGCCCGGTTCGGGCAGCACATTTTTCTTCACATTCCCCAAACACATAGAGGAACCTGTATATGCAAAAGCAAAAGCCAATACTGCTTGTTGAAGACGACAGCGTCGATGCAATGACAGTTAAGCGGGCGATGCGAGACCTTAAGGTCGAACACTCCGTGGTACATTCGGTCAATGGTGAAGAGGCGATGAAGTACCTGACCAGCCCGGACACGGAAAAACCATTCGTCATCCTTCTGGACCTGAATATGCCCAAGATGAACGGCATTGAGTTTTTGAAAGTTATGAAGACATATCCTGAAATCAAAACGATACCTGTTATAGTGCTTACGACCTCGAAGGAACAACGGGACATTCTCGACAGTTTCGAGCTTGGCGCCTCCGGTTATATGGTTAAGCCGGTGGACTATTCAAAATTCGTAGAGATACTCAGCAAGATTATGATTTATTGGAGTTCGAGCGAGTTGCCAAAACAAGAGGTTCTGCTCGCCGATGTGAACCACTAACCGGATAATGCGAAAACCAATGGAAACAGAACGAATCCAGAACGGGCAAATGATTGCGGCTAAAGACCCCGCTGCGGACACAGACCAGTGTCAGGAGCAGCAAACAAAAGAGCAGCTGCTCAGCTATATAAGGTCTTTGCGCGCCCGTATGGCGGGCCTTGAACGGCTCGAAAGCGAACACGAACGGGTGGAGCAGGCGCTTATCACGTCGCTTCAGGAGTGGGAAGCCACGTTCAACGCTACGCGGGACCCGATTATGCTGGTGGACAAGGACTTCAGAATAGTCCAGGCCAATCACTCCACGTCGAGACTTTTCAGCAAACCGCTGGGCACAATTCTGGGCCAAACCACACATAGTCTGCTTTACGGAACAGACCTGCCTCCGGATAACTGGCCTCTAAAAATAGCTAAGCAAACCAACAGGCACGAGGACGCGGAGCTTTATGTGCCTCAGAAAGACGCCTGGATCGCGGTATCGGCGGACCCTGTAACCAACGACACGGGCGACATCGCATATTTTGTCCATATCGTCAGGGACATAACCCATCGTAAAAAAGCCGAGCAGACACTCGCGAAGCTTAACATTGAACTCCATAAAACCGTCAAAGACCTCGAGAATTCCAACCGGGAACACCGCGACTTTGCCCATGTTATCGCCCACGACCTTAAATCGCCCCTGCGAGGCATCGGGTCTATCGCCGACCGTCTAATACGGCAATACTCCGACAAACTCGACGACGAAGGCAACAACCAGCTCCGGCTGCTCATCGTAAGAGCAAAGCGAATGAGCGATTTCATAGACGGAATATTACGATATACCGAAATCGGATACGTTGTCGAGGAACAGCACGACGTGGACGTAAACGCACTTCTGACGGAAATAATCGGGGAAATCGTCATTCCGGACAATTTTGAAGTCACTATCGAACAGCCCATGCCCATCGTGCGAAGCGAACGACTGCGCCTCAAACAGATATTCCAGAACCTTTTGAGTAACGCAATCAAATATACGGACAAACCGAAGGGGCAAATCAAAATCGGCTGCACCGAGGAAAACGACTTCTGGAAATTCAGCGTTGCCGACAACGGCTGCGGAATCAAAGAAAATTATTTCGGAAAGATATTCGAGATATTCCAAACGCTCACGTCCCGCGACAAAACGGAAAGCACGGGCATCGGGCTAACCATCGTCAAAAAAATTGTAGAACTATACGGCGGTAAAGTATGGGTGGAATCAAAAGTTAATGAGGGCAGCACGTTCTTTTTCACCCTGCCGAAAGCCAAAAACCAGGGAGACGAAAAATGTCATTACTAAAACCAATACTGCTTGTTGAAGATGATTTTGTGGACGCATCTACCGCAAAACAGGCACTGCAGGACCTCAGGGTCAAGAATCCCGTCATTCACAAAACAGACGGAGAAGAGGCCCTTGAATACCTCAGAGACCAGAACAACGACAAACCGGCGATGATACTGCTGGACCTTAATATGCCGAGAATAAACGGCATAGAGCTGCTGCAGATTATGAAGGCGGACGCCGAGCTGCAGCAAATACCGGTAGTTGCTCTCACCGTCTCGAAATATGAACAGGACAAGCTCGATACCTTCGACTTCGGCGTGGCGGGGTACGTGATAAAAGCGGTTGATTACGACGCTTTNNAATGCGAGATTGTAGACCAATTCTGCTTCTTGAAGACGACACCGTTGACGCGATGACAGTGAAGCGGGCCTTAAAAGAACTTCATGTCTTAAACCCGCTGGTGCGCGTCGCCAACGGCGAAGAGGCCCTTGTGTACCTCGGAGACGACAGCAAGGAAAAACCCTGCGTTATCCTGCTTGACCTGAACATGCCGAAGATGAACGGCATCGAGTTCCTCAAGGTCGCAAAGGCCGATGAAAAGCTCAAAAGGATTCCTGCGATAGTTCTGACCACCTCGAAAGACGACCAGGACAGGCTCACAACCTTCCAGCTCAGCATCGCCGGCTTTGTCGTCAAGCCCGTGGATTATGTGAAATTCGTCGAAGCTATGAGAATCGTAAATTTGTACTGGACACTCAGCGAACTGCCAAACAGCGAACAGGAGAGTACAAATGAAAAGCTCCAAGCCAATACTGCTGATCGAAGATGACAATATTGACGCAATGACGGTCAGGCGGGCGCTGAAGGACCTCGATGTCCCCAATGACATCATTCATCAGCTCGACGGCGAGGATGCCCTCAAATACCTCAGGTCCGGCGATAATAAAAAGCCCTGCGTTATCCTGCTTGATTTGAATATGCCCAGGATGAACGGCATTGATTTCCTGAAAATCATCAAAAATGATAACGAACTGAAACAAATCCCGGTGATTGTTATGACCACGTCCAAAGACGAACGCGACAAGATGGAAAGTTTCGAGTTTTCCGTAGCCGGCTACATTATAAAATCCGCCGACTACAAAAAATTCGCGGAGTCGCTCAAGATACTCAACCTGTATTGGACGCTAAGCGAGCTGCCCTACCCCAGCGCATAACCTATGGAAGACAAAAGATATAAAATACTGCTGGTTGAAGATGACCGGCTCGACCAGATGGCGTTCAAACGCTTAGTCAAGGAGGAAAACCTCCCCTACGATTACACAATCGCCGGCTCGGTCGCCCAGGCCACCCAAATCCTCGGCGGCGAGAAGTTCGACCTCGTTTTTGTGGACTATCTCCTCGGCGACGGGACCGCTTTCGACGTACTCGAGTCCATTGTCGATACGGCGGCGGTCTTCGCTACGGGAACGGGCAGCGAGGAGCTTGCGGTAAAGGCGATGAAGTCCGGCGCCTCCGACTACCTCATCAAAGACCCATCCAGAAACTATCTCAAGGTCCTTCCTGAGGTCGTAAAAAATGCCATTCGTCACAAAAAGGCCGAAGATGAGCTTAAACAATACCATGAAAAGCTTGTAGAACTGGTAAAAGAGCGAACCGAACAACTCGCGGAAGAAAAAGAGGTGCTGGCGGTAACTCTTTCAAGTATGGGTGACGCCGTAATAGCGGTTGACGCCCAGAACCAGATAACGTTGTTCAACAAAACCGCCGAGCAATTGACCGGCTGGCGATTCGAAGAAGTGCGGGGTAAACCAGTTGATGATATAATCAGGATTGTCAACGAGCAAACCAAGCAGCCGGCCAACAGCCCCATTGACGGGGTGCTTGAGTCGCGAGAAATAGAAAGCGGCTCAGACCATGATGCCCTAATCGCCAGAACCGGGCGAGAATGCCCCATATCCGCCACGGCCGCACCCATCCGAAGAAACGACGGGGCCATGACCGGCATCGTTATGGTGCTGCGGGATGTATCGCAACAGCGTGAAATAGACCGGATGAAATCGGACTTTATCTCATCGGTTTCGCACGAGCTGCGCACGCCGCTTACCTCGATAAAGGCCTACGCCGAGACGATGCTTGATGACCCCAATATGCCGCAATCAACAAAGCAGGAGTTTCTTCAAATCATCAACGAGGAATCCGACCGGCTGACAAATCTTATCAATGGAATCCTCGACATTTCCAAAATAGAATCAGGCACAATTGAAATCATTCGCAAGCCCATCAATATCGCCTCGGTCGCAAAACGTGCCGCTGAATCGCTCGAATACGTCGCAGGCAAAAATAAAGTCCGGCTGCAAACCGATATTGCCGACCATTTGCCCGAATTGCTCGGCGACGAAAACAAAATCTTCTCAATGATTACCAACCTGATTAACAACGCCATCAAATTCACACCCGAAAACGGTACTGTCTCGGTATCCGCCCATCTCGTTAATAATGAGCTGGTCATCAAGGTGTCCGATACTGGTATGGGAATACCCAAAGATGATATGGCTAAAATTTTCAGCCGGTTCTATCGCGTCCACCGACCCGGTAAGCAAATCCAGGGCACTGGACTGGGCTTGGCAATCGTCAAGGAAATCGTTACCAGGCACGACGGCAGAATCGACGTCGAAAGCGAAATCGATAAAGGCAGCACCTTCACCGTCTACCTCCCCGCCTGTTCCCGAGAAGCCGCTACTTTGACACCGTAGCAGGGAATCCAGCCTTTCTTAACTTAAAACTCAACACTTAACACTTAAAACTAAACTCCCCCGCCGCTACCAAATAACTCCACTCCGCATCCCGATTTTTGAGCTAAAAACGGTACTTGCCCCTCGTATTGGTGTTGGGGAGGAGAGTGGCCCATCGACAAGCTCAGGGCAGGCAAGTTGCCCAGATTAACACGGATTTAGAGTTAGATTCCTTCCATCCGGTTATAAACAAGAACGCCAGCCATCGCTGGAACAGATAATCCCAGCACTAATAAATCACTTCATTTTTCTTCCAGCATTTCTGAGACTAATGCTATAAGAAGCGTATCTTTTTTAAGCTAATCGGAAGAAGTGTTGTATCCCGCAGCAGCAAGGGCATCAAGAATCTCCTCCTTAACCGCTTCGGCAGTAAAATGGTTTCCAGTATGACCTTTAAGGGTCTCTTTGGCATTAAATGACAGGGTCAGCGTTTCCGTCCAGTAGTCTGTCAAGACGGCTCCGTTAATAAACTGCACTACCGAGGAGCCGGCCAATTTTGCCGGAATGTTCGGGGCAATGTCGCCTAATGTCGCAAGCTCTCCACTGGTATGGCACGAAAGGCAGGAAGCGGTTTTAGCGCTGCCTACTTTTTTCGCCTTCATATCGCCCATCAGCAGCGTTCGGCTATTGGGGTCAACATAGTTTACAATCCACGAGTACTTCGTTGTTCTGCCGGACGGAACCGTCGCTTCGATACGGTTCGCTTCGCCCCAGTCCTCGGCATCAGCCCATTTTCCAGACTTGTCCTTCCCTGTCCAAATGGTCCAGATATATACTTTATCGTCGGTGCTGCCGGGACCAAAAATAAAATATCCGCCATAAGGGGTTTTATACTTCCCCCACGTATCTCCTTCGTCATTGGTATATATCCCCGTGTCGGTCGCCTTCATATTGTAAACATACACCGTGGCCAACGCCGGGACCGCCATTGCCAGTAAAATAAAAACAAATAGTAATTTTTTCATCTTCCGTTCCGTCCTTTCTTATGCGACAAGACCATAATATATTAATGTGCCCGTAATTACCGCACTACGGCGCATAAACAATTTCCCTTTAAAAGGGCCTTCTGCATAGTGCCTGTCTCTACACCCTGCAAAAGGAATCATACGCAACATCTGTCTCCTCTGTCAAGCCCGAAATTATCCGCCTGTCTGCACTCATACATCGTTGGCGGGTGTCTTCGGGGTTAGCTCTCTTGCCCGCCCCCGCGTCGCGTTTTGAGAAGCAAAACAGCGGGGGGTTTTTTCTGCCGGGGATCCAGTATAAAATAATAAATTAGTTACTCCGCATCCCTAAATCCGCAATCCGCAATCGCAAATCATCAATTGCTTAATCACCCTGCCGAAAAAATAATTGTACGTTAAAATTAGGCCGCTTTAAGGCCAGCTAAACCGCCGTGCTGCGCACTTGATGCAGCAGGTCAATAAATAAATTACATTCCTTTTTCCCCGCTATGGTGTCACCATATTTTTAGTTACGGCATGCAATCAGGGTCAAGGGGATTGCTACATTTCAGCCAGTCCTCAGCAAAAACTGCAAAATCATAGAAGTCCACGTAGCAATCCTTATTTAAGTCGCCTGGAATCAAACGTGAGCATTTAATTATCGTGAACACATCATCACTGGTGTCACTAATAGCCGAATTACTGGTATCGGTAATCGCAATTAAACACTCCTGTGACGTTACTGCTGGGACGGGCCATTCATATGTCCCGGTGTTGCTTACGGTCGCAATGGTAGTCCAATCCGAGCCGTTATTAGTGGAGTACTCGATTATCACATCGGTAATGAGTCCTTCGCTTTGCCAGTTAATAGTAAATATGTTTCCTGCAAGCAGGGTCTCACCGCCATTGGGGGCCAGTAATGTCAGGATTCTGGGTTCGGGTGTTCCGACAACCACAATAGTAGTGGCATACCAGCTTTCGTTTCCATTTGTTTGGTTTTCATTGATAATGGTACCAGGGTCGTCATTGGCGAGGTTATAGTTGTTGTCGTAGGCCGTTACTCCCACATAGTAAGTTCCAGGGGCAAGTCCTGTTATGGTATGGCCTAAAGAGTTGCCCACATTCACAACATTTTCAAAAAACGGCGATGGTTGTGTCCCCCAATAAACTTTATATCCCGCAACATCAGCTTCAGGATTTGCAACCCAGCTCATCGTTATGGTCGTATCTGTTGTGGATACAGCCAGCCCGGTGGGCGGAGAGATTGGAGCATCAGTGCGAATCTCGCTATCAAATGGATAATAATCTACCAATCCTTTACTGGAGTCATCAATCCAATGATATATTTTGTTTTCTACATCAGAGGCTATATCTGTCCCCCACCAGTTGTTTTCAGCATTAACATCGGCTGAATCCTGTGGGTTATTATTCATCAATTCATAAGAAGAATTATTATTAAAAATGTTGTTGTAATTAAGGGTAGCATATGCCAGAGCCCACGTTCCATTCAGGATTGCACAAGATGGTGCAGTACCTGTAGCCAGATTGTTTGTAGTAAGGTTATAGGTAAACTCTACAGTAAAAACAAAATTCATTGCAGCATTCTCCTTAGCCTTGTTTCCGATGATCGAATTGTGAGAAATGACAGCATTACTATTCAATGAAATGGCACCTTCACTACCAATAGACGAGTTGCTAGCAATAATATTGTTAGAGATGTTAGCCCAACCATTTTGTACACGGATACCACCACCATATCCATTGTACCCATCCGTTGCAATATTATTAATGATGTTGTTTTGGGAAATGGTAACTGGACCACTTTCGATATGGATAGCCCCACCCGTATAAGAGGTATTTCCATAAATGGCATTTTGGGTAATGGCGGCAGTTGCAGGAGTTGAATAATTGTCGCTAACACAAATTCCTCCACCGCCGTATGCTGCAGTGTTATTGCTAATCAAATTATTAAAGATGGTGGCAGTTTGTCCATCCAAATAAATTCCACCACCATATGTTGATGAAGTATTATTACAAATAGTGCTATTCGTAATTTTAAGATTTCCTGCCAGTTCCTTTGCATTAATACCCGTTGCTGAGTTATTTCGTATCGTGCAGTAGTTAATGAACGGATGGGCCTTATTTATCCTCACTGCCCCGTTATTGCTTACGCTTGCCCCGCCTGCGTACTCAACAATGCAGTATTCAAGGATAGAGCCGCCTATATAGTCTCCATCTAAATCGTACATTGCATCTGTGCTTGGATCTCGAAATAGAATATATCCCCAGTCCCCCGCTGCAGGAGTGGCTTGGTTAGATGTAAATGTAACCTTATTGCTGGTTGTTCCCCTTGCAATTAATGTCCCATCAACCATGATTGCATTGGTGTTGTCAAACCTGACCTGAACACCTGGCTCGACAGTCAGTGTGGCACTACTATCAATAAAAACATCGTCAACGACTATGTATGGACTGCCAGCTAAAGTCCAAATAGTGTCAGTAAATATGAACCCCGATACAGATGTATCAGCTACTGCTATGCTGGCCAAAGCCAACAGTAAAATTAGACTAATGGCTAATCCCTGCAACAATTCTCTCGTTTTCATTTTCTTACTTCCTAAAAATAGTTTTCAATTTATTGATTTGCGTAGTTCTACAAATAGAATGACTATGGTTTGATTTGAATCAATAGAACTGCATACTCTCACACCTCCACCTATAACATCTTTTTGAGTTGAGCCCAAAACCCTTGTCAGTGTAAGCTACCCCCCAATAATGTCAAGTGTTATTTTGTCGTTTTTGGCGTTTTTTCGCCTAACTGCCCCATTCGACTAAGCTCAGTGCAAGCTTAAAATAAACGATTTACCCGCCTTTATGCCAATTTACAACGCCACATTGTAAGCCAACAATGCCACGATGTAAGACTGCAATTATTCGACAATCTCTGCTTCCCGTAATAAACCAATTCTTCTTTTTATCGCTTCTTCAATTTCATTTATTGCTTCAGGCACTTTTTCGAGCAACTTATCAGCTTCTTTTTCTAATTTATCATCAAACTTTCCAGACCCTAACATTTCGCCAACACTTACGATATACCCTCGACATTGATGGAGAAGGTCTTTGGTTATCCTGCTTACATCATCATGATAGAAAGGACGATGATCTTCAAACAAGTTCTTAGCTTTGTTAAAGACATCAAGCGCAATGTAGTATCTTTCCCTGTAAACATCATAAGGCAATTTATCTTTTGGCATATTATTATCCAAGGTCGGCGTAATAACCGCTGTTTTCCGAACAGCAACAAGTGCTTTCCAAAGTTCTTCATAGAGATTGAATTCTTTTTCAAACTGAAGCTTGTGTATTGTATTTTTCCTTTGAAGTTCCGACTTCAGAGGTTCTATTTGCTTGTCATACTTATGCTTTTGCTCTTGTAGTTTTCTATCAACAACCAACTTACCAATGACGCCTATAATCGCCGCCCCAATACCACCTGCCGCTATTAGCTTGAGTGCCTCTAAACCTGTGGATATTACTTGTTGTTCTGACATTCTCTATTACCTTAAATAACCATACTGCTTTAAAAAACCGCTATCACGACATTGCTAATGTGAACATTTTAAGTGTCCTATTAATCTTTTTTTCCTTCCCGTAAGTTAGCGATACCGCGGTAATGAGTAGAAACCATAATATTGCAAATATAAGCCATCCCCATTTATTCGGATAATTTGCAAATATGATCACGCAGACAATTGTTGGAACATAAAACAGGATGAGTTTAAGTAAGGCACAAATACAACGCACAAGAGCATCGATTAAACGAATAAGATACTTTTTCACTCTGATAGTTATATCAACGGTCCATCGATATGCTCTTTCGATAGCATTAATAAGTCCGGATAAGACATGCTCCACTTCTTGTGTGAAATTACTGAGCCCTTTAACCATGGCTTCGAGGCCATTGGCTATTCCTGAAAAAATATCCATTTCTCAATTCTCCACTTACAAAACCGCCAACACCGTATTTACAGTTGTTTTTCAGGTCAAAGGTGCGTAGCTCCTGCTTCTGTAAGTATTATCCTCACGATTGTCACGAAAGACAAGGAGAATTGCGGCGGTATCCGCATCCCACACGTAGCGTAGCGCAGAGCCCGTTTCGGAAATCATAAATCAGCAATCATAAATGGAATCCGTGTTATTTGCTCGGCTTTAAAGATGGGGGGCCTGTCTTCTGGCCACCCGGTGGGCGAAGACATCAGCTAATCGCACCCCTAAGGGGGAGAATTGGCTATGTCGAGCACACCAACCCGAGCAAATACAGTGTTAATCAGTGTCTAAAAAAACAGTGAAATCAGTGTAATCTGTGGCTAATAAAAAAACAGCGTAACCCGCGTAATCTGCGTATAAAAAAATGAATTCTCTGTGTGCTTGTATGTTGA
>PLLM01000031.1 GCA_003141275.1 Phycisphaerales bacterium | reverse complement strand
GAACTCTCTTCACAAATCCAGCAGTCCAAAAACGCAGACCTCAGGTTTGCGATAGTAATAAAGAGTAATGGAGTCAGGGTGTAACGGAGGTAGGGTGTAACGGCGGCAGGGTTTTGATTAGTTTTCTCTCCCATTTCTTCGCTGGGTTTGGTCTTGTTTGAACAATAAGCTTGGCCAACCCAGCAGGGCTGCATGCAGAATCGTTTGGTGCGATTGTGCTTAAAAAATAGCAGTGTGAAAGTCGCTGGGCCGGGCAGGTTGAAGAACCTGTTCGGCCCAGTATGTTTGCTTGAGCCGGGGAAGCCGGGTTGAAGCATTGGTATCATTCAAGCAGTT
Organism: Phycisphaerales bacterium; assembly: GCA_003141275.1. Classification (GTDB taxonomy): domain Bacteria; phylum Planctomycetota; class Phycisphaerae; order Sedimentisphaerales; family Anaerobacaceae; genus Fen-1362. The sequence goes on along the minus strand of PLLM01000031.1, from coordinate 38,480 downwards.
TGTGATAGAGTTATTATGGTTGGGATGCGAGTAAACAGGAAGTTTACCAGGTAACATCGAGGAGTATTAATCATGTCGAAGAAAGTTTTTACCTTTTGCAAAGACGCGTTACTGTTTCCCATATTGCTGTTTGTTGGCTTTTTTATAACCGTTTTTCTGATGAATTCCGCGCTGATACAAGCGCTCTGGATGGATGGCGTTTAATTTCGGCTTGACCGGGATTTCAGGTGATTTAACTGGCCGGGGTTGATTTGAGGACCTCCTCGGCCTGCGTTTTATTCAATAAAATTTACACACCAATGCCTTGGAAGGAGGACAGGATGAAAAACAGTTTCTGCGTAATAGCAATATTGCCTTTTTTTTTGTTTTCACAGGTTTTAGCGGTATCGGACCCGAGTTTAATTGAAGAAAACTACGGGACCGGTATTGACTATACAGTAGTTAATCCCGCTGACAGCAGTATAGGCACGATAGTGGGTTTTGTAGTAGAGGTCTCTTATAATGAACATTTATGGGCTTCTGCCCAAAACGGCTGGATTGCCCAGGGGGCAGCGGTTGCGCCTTTGAACGCGACAAGCTGGGATTTGAGTATGGAAGGCAACATTTCAGGGGCCAAAGATTTGACGTGGAAGCAGTTTTTTGGGGGAATTGACTATCCTTTTGGCGAGGCGAAAAGCGTCGGGTATTTTGTAAATTACAGCAAGCTCGCCCCTGATACATACAAGTTTGACTGGGCATATTCTGATGCTCCATACCATTTACCTGTTCTGCCGGGCGAGACACGCGGCGATTTTTACGTCTTCTTGGTGCCGACGGCTTCACGGTATCTTCTGGCTTATATGGATGATGCCCAGAACGGCACCTTCAGCAGCAGTGGCCTGTCGCACTTTAGCGGCGAAACCCCTGAGCCGGCGACGTTGTTGCTGTTTGGTTTAGGCGGGCTGGTGCTGCGAAGACGCAAGGCATAAAAAGAATTTAGAATTGCGAATTTAGAATTAAGAATTGGGCCGTGGATTTCGGTTGCTCCGAAGTCCACGGCCTTTCATATTAAATCATCAATCAAAAATCATAAATCATAAATGAAAAGAAGGGTGAGAGACGGGATTCGAACCCGCGACCCTCGGAACCACAATCCGATGCTCTATCCAACTGAGCTACACTCACCGCTACAACCCATTATTTTACACTCATTTTCAATTATTTGCAATTGCCAATGTCAGGGTGGCTATCCTGTGAATTTCCCATAGCAAATCGCGTTACTCCATTTGGCCAACGGGTCTTTTTCCGGCCCCGGAAAATTCAACGCCGCATATTGGCCGTAAAGCTCCTTTGCCTTGGCGTCGTATGCCCTGGCAGCCGATTCCTCATCGTCAAAATATCCGATGAATATTTTCTTCCCGTTATGACCTATCTGCGCCTGCCATTTGTTCCTGCGTTTGTCCCACATCACTCCCTTATACTGCGAGCTGCTGTTGAAATTTGCCTTTCTCTTGTTCCAGCAGTTCTCCGCCCACGAGGCAATCCGTAGATTCGTCCTGCGGTTATCCAGCCCGTTATGGTTCTGGTGGTCAACAACCCGCTCATCCTCAACGCCCGTCACCGCTCGGTGCATCATAACTAAGCATCTCTTTCGCACGCCTTTCCTGCCCGTCCCCGTCTGCGCATAAAACACCCGCTGATGTCTTGCCGCGTGCCATTTGTATTGCGCCAGCCGCTCGTAATCCTCAGGCGAAACTATCGCGTACAGTCCTTTTGTCAGCGGTATGATTCTGAATGCCTCGCCATAGCGCACTTGACGATAAAAAAGAATTGTCCAGATACCCAGCCGGTAGATAAACTCCGGCAGTAAAATTTTAACCCTTATCTCTTTCATATTCCTCTTCTCGGAGCGTAGCGCAGATCCCCGAGAACCAGCTCCATTGGTTTCGCAACAGGGGACCCATTTTCAAATCATAAATCAAAAATCATAAATTGGTTAATCTGAAATGGAACTGCTGTTCCTGCTGCCTTGCCCTCCTGGGGGCTACTACTTGCACTGCTGTGCGAACTACTATCGGCATCTGCCGATGAATCCGCATTTTACTAAACAATAGGATGGTATTCAATAAAAATCTAACATTTCTGAGAAAATATTTAACTTTTGCCATAAGTTCTTGTTATTACAGTGTATATGCGCCTATAGCAAAAAGCATTTTTTTAAAAATACTGGTCTTTGCTTTTGACATAATCAGGATTTTGCCGTAAAATAGAGTTTGTATGAGAGCAAAACAGGGTACAAATAACGTTGACCGAAGCCAGACGGTGCTCATCAAAGGTAAAACGCAGACAAGCGATTATGTTGATGCCCCGGCCAGCCGGCGAGTTGCGCTTGTGTGGGAACTTACAGAAGAATTGTGGTCTATTACCGGAAGAAGCGATGCTCAACGACGACTACAAAGAGATGTTGCAACTCTTAAAAAGCAATGATGTTAAATTCCTCGTTGTCGGGGCATACGCTATGGGGGCATACGGGTATCCTCGCGCGACCGGCGATATGGATATCTGGATAATGGCTTCGGGCGAAAACTCACCGAAGGTTTTCAATGCGTTAAGAGAATTCGGGGCGTCTCTGGTGCAAATTAACGAAGCTGCTTTCGCCTCACGGGATATAATTTTTCAGATAGGAGTTGCCCCGAGGCGCATTGACATCATTACATCTATCGATGGAGTTGAGTTTGACCAGGCCTGGCAGCACAGGGTCGAAATCGATATTGACGGTTTGAATGTGCCGTTCATTTCAAAACCGGACTTGATAAAAAACAAGGAATCGACCGGCCGGGAGAAAGACATTCTTGATGTCAAAATTCTCCGCCAGACATAATAATATCTCGCCGCAAGAACGCAAAAAAAAATTAAACACTGATTTACGCGGATTAACATTGTTATTAAAAATAAACTTCGTGGTTCTTCGCGGTCTTCCGCCGTTAGGCGTCCCTTTCGGGAGTGGTGAGAAAGATGATTGGCAAACACAGTAAAGATGGTTACAAAAAACCAATTAAGGGTATCAGGCAAAAGACGCTTTGTTACGGCGAGCGCACGCTGATGACCGAATTTCTTCTCGATAAAGATAACATCCTGCCGGAACACGAGCATCCCTACGAGCAGACGGGCTATCTGGTCAAAGGCCATATCCTGCTCAAAATCGGAGATAAGCAGCACGATACTCGCCCCGGCGATTCGTGGTGCATCCCCGCCGACGTCACCCACGGCGCACAAATCTTCGAGGACTCCATAGCTATCGAAATTTTTTCTCCCGTCAGAGAAGATTATATACCGAAAGATTTATGAATTTTGAATTGGGATTGGACATAAAAACAGTAACTGTCCCCATTATTTTCCTTTGGTTGAGAGAACATTGAATCATTTTTTTTAACTCAAATGGGTGATGGCGAATTCAGGTAAGATGTAACAAGTTGTCCGACAAAATGCCATTATTTCGGGAATAAATAATATCAACATGATCTTTTTGTATCAACTCCTTGCCTAAGCAACACCGTTTGTATTTCTTTCCACTGCCACAGGGACACAGTTCATTTCTGCCAGTGTTATTTATTTTATGTTTAGGTATTACAATTTTACTAAATTCAACATGAGAGAATCTTAAAGGATTCAACTTTTTTTCAGTTACAAGCATAGACAAATAACGAACAGTGCCAAATGCTGGACTACTTTCGGGGTATTTTATTACGCATCTTTTGTCGCAAGGATCTGGAACAAGTGCTACCGCACATAAATGCTTAATTTCTTTAACGATTCCGATGGCAACTTTTCCATAATATAATTCCCCCCTAATATGAGGGCACTCAAAGCTATCCATATTTTTGCCGCAAATACTACATTCTACTTTTCCGTAAACAGCTTCTATACTGGAAAATAAATTATACGGATAAATCTTTTCTAAGTACGTTAATTGGTTTTCAAAGAAACCAAAAAATTTAGCACTATTCGCCTTTGTAAATTTGTTTATTATTCTCAGGTAATCTTGAGTGTTTTGCAAAATGTCCCATGATTTTGAGTATGCATTTTGGTTAATATGTTCCCAGTAGCTGGCATATTCAGTTAAAATACACAGGATTGTTTTGAAAAAATAACAATCATTTAATACAGATTCTTTCTCGTTGGACTTAAAGCCACTTTTGATGATGTTAATTTTTTCTAGACACCTATTTCCTGCGTTTATTGCATTTTCAAAATCAAAAACTTCTATGGCATTGTAATACTCTTTGATTTCTTTTTCTTGTGCGGTCCACAATGATTTTATTTTTTCATTTAGGAAAATATTATTCATTTGTCCATAAGCTTATTTATATCAATTTTTTTAATAGTATTCTTCAGCCCCTCAAGGGAGCCGTCATATAAAAACTCCTTTATATCACCAGATTCAGACTTGTGAATAACGCTCAAATGGACAGATTTTTTGTCATGCCTGAGAGCCCCCCTTGCCATGTCATATATATAGTTGGCGACAATATTTAAATATATCTGAAGAGATACATCATTTGCTAAATAAACAAGGGGCAACCAAAAATCATTTGAACGTAAACCAACTTTTGCGCTGGCATTTCCGACATCTATCGTAATTTCTGGATGGTTCTTTTTGAACCATTTAGCAAAGCTAAACGTATCTGGTTTTAAAACCGAACCGGTATATTCCCTGAATTTGGGTTCAGGGACGCATAATACTCCATTTTTCGTGTTTAAGAAATTCAAGAATTCTAATGGAGCATCGATTGTTTCGTATTTTGCTTTATCTTCCTTTTGGATGTCCATTCTTAATCTTTTCTGCTTAATATAATAATGTTAGTTAGTTACAATTTGTCATCAATTTAGTATGTTGGCGGGAAAGAGTCAAGGGCGCTTCGCGAGAAATTGGACAGTGGATCATTTGAAAGTTGAGAAATTATTTCGGCCAAATTCGCGTAATCTGTGTAATCCGCGTCTAAAAAACTCCGTGGCTAAACAAAAAGGGTAAGCTTATGGTTGTATATTTTGTTCCTGCGTTGTTTCCAGTGTAAGCTCGAATCCGCCGGCAAATCGTGAAACTAAATTGTAAACCGCTGCTCCAATAATTCCTCCGAAGAATCCCAGGACGGGATAAGCAATAAGAAATGCCAGCAGGCGAAATGCGTCGCCGGGCTTTACGAGAAGCATTATCAGAAAGATCGGACAAAGAACTATCGAGAAGAAACCATAAAACACAAATAAGACCCTTCCTGTTTGGTGGATAGAGAATTTTTTAATTCTTGTGACCATTATTCCTTCCTTTCATTTTGCCTAACACAATAATATCCGCCTCGATTTGTCATCAATTTAGTATGTTGGGGGGAAATTGTCAAGAAAGGAACAGCGTTCCCCAGTCGTTTTACTTCGCCGGGCTACGCAAAACGAGACGCGGGGGCAGGCAGCGTGTAGCGGGCAAGAGGCAGCGTTCAGTTAAAATATAAGACACCAGACACCAGACCAAAGGCAAAAAAACCGTGTCATCTGTGTAATCTGTGGCTAATAAAAAAACAAAAAAAAGGCGCGGCCAAATTTCAGCCGCGCCTTCCAAATTGCAAATCCGAAATCTACAATCCGCATTCATCAATCATTTACTACTGCCTGAGCCGCCGCTAATCTCGCGATTGGTACTCTGAATGGCGAGCAGGAAACATAATTCATCCCGACCTTGTGGCAAAACTCCACGCTTGCCGGGTCTCCGCCGTGTTCGCCGCAGATGCCGATTTCGAGGTCTTTGCGTGTCTTTCTGCCTCGCTCGATAGCAATCTTAATCAGTTCGCCGACGCCGACCTGGTCGATTGATTGGAAGGGGTCTCCCGGCAGGATACCCTGCTTGAGATAATCGGGCACGAATCCGCCTATGTCGTCGCGTGAGAAGCCGAACGTCATCTGCGTAAGGTCGTTGGTGCCGAACGAGAAGAATTCCGCCTCTGTGGCGATTTGGTTGGCGACTAAGGCCGCTCTCGGTATCTCAATCATCGTGCCTAATTTGTGGCGAATCTTCTTTACGCCCGTCTTGGCGACGACCTGCTTGTAAACCGCTCTTGCCATATCGAGCTGGTTTTTCAATTCCTTCACGTCGCAGACGACCGGAATCATAATCTCCGGATATGGCTTTTTCTTTTCCTTAATCAGTTCCGCTGCTGCCTCGAAAATCGCCCGAATCTGCATTTCGCTGACTTCCGGGTACGTGATGCCTAATCGCACGCCACGATGTCCCATCATCGGGTTTGTTTCGTGAATCGCGTCGGCTCTCTTCGCAAGCTCCTCAAGCGATATATTCAGGTCTTTTGCCAGCGCTTCCTGCTTGGCCCTGTCCTGCGGCACAAACTCGTGAAGAGGGGGGTCAAGCAGACGAATCACGACGGGCAGGTTATCCATCGCCGCGAGTGTCCCCTTAATCGCTTTCTTTACATACGGGAACAGCTCATCGACCGCTTTTTGTCTTTCCGCTTTGTTCTTCGAGACAATCATCTTGCGCAGGATGAACAACGGCTCATCGGAACCCTTGCCGTAGAACATATGCTCGGTCCTGAATAGCCCGATGCCTTCTGCGCCGAGTTGTTTTGCCTTCGCAGCGTCTTCGGGTGTATCCGCGTTTGTGCGCACGCCGAGTTTCCTTATGCCGTCGCATATTTTGAGGAAGGTGCTGAGCAGGACGTTTTCCGCGGTGTCGTCGAGCATCGGCAGTTTGCCTTCGTAAACCGCGCCCTTTGTGCCGTTGAGCGTCAGCCAGTCGCCTTCCCTGAGGACTTTGCCTGCGATGTGCAGTTCTTTCCTGCTGTAATCGACTTCGATAGCGCTGCATCCGACGACGCAGCATTTGCCCCAGCCGCGAGCGACGAGCGCCGCGTGCGATGTCATACCGCCGCGAGCGGTTAAAATGCCCTGTGCGGCTCTCATACCCTCGACGTCTTCCGGGTTTGTTTCTTCACGGACAAGAAGGACGTCCTTGCCCGACTTTTTCCAGTCAACCGCGGCTTGAGCGGAGAACACAATCTGTCCGACCGCGCCGCCCGGCCCCGCGGGCAGGCCCTTTGCCATCGGCTTGCTTGCCTTTTCCGCCTTGGGGTCAATTATCGGGTGCAATAGCTCATCCAACTGGTCTGGCGTAACTCGCGTTACCGCCTCTTCTTTTTTGATGAGCTTTTCTTTTACCATATCTACTGCCATACGCACCGCCGCCGGGCCATTGCGTTTGCCCACTCGGCATTGCAGCATCCAGAACCGTCCGCTCTCGATTGTAAATTCGATATCGAGCATATCGCGGTAATGCTTTTCAAGCCGTTTCTGGGTGTCGTATAGTTCCTTGTAAAGTTTCGGCATTCCCTTTTCTAAGGATACCAGTTCCTTGTTATGTTCGCTCTTTGAATCCTCGTTGACCGGGGCTGGCGTCCTGGTGCCAGCGACGACGTCTTCACCCTGTGCGTTAATGAGGTATTCGCCGTAGAAGTAGTTTTCGCCGTTGCCGGGGTTGCGTGTGAAAGCGACGCCCGTTGCGGATGTATCGCCCATATTGCCGAACACCATTGTCTGGACGTTTACTGCCGTCCCCCATTCATCGGGGATGCCTTCGATGCGCCTGTAGCTGATTGCCCGCTTGCCGTTCCACGAAGCGAACACCGCGTCAATACCGCCCCACAATTGTGCGTTGGGGTCATCCGGAAATTCTTTGCCCAGGACCTCTCTTACCCTGCTCTTGAACAACTCGCAGAGGTTCTTGAGGTCGATGGCGGTCATATCGGTATCGGTCTTGTATCCCTTTTGCTGTTTGAGGTGGTCCATTATCTTTTCGAGCTGCTTGCGAATCCCCTCGTCGTCCTTCGGCTCAACGCCCGCTGCCTTTTCCATCACGACGTCCGAGTACATCATTATCAGCCGCCGATACGCGTCATACACAAACCGCTCGTTGCCGCTTTTCGCAATCAACCCCGGTATCGTCTTCGTCGTCAATCCGACGTTCAAAACGGTCTCCATCATTCCGGGCATCGAAGAGCGGGCGCCGGAGCGGACGGACATAAGGAGCGGGTCAGAGGGGTCGCCGAATTTTTTGCCCATAATCTTCTCGATTCTGCGCATTGCCTCGGCGACCTTGTCTTTGAGGCCCTTGGGATAGGTCTTTTTGTTTTGATAGTAATGAGTGCAGACCTCGGTTGTAATCGTGAAGCCCGGCGGGACGGGAACCCCGAGTTTAGCCATTTCAGCAAGATTCGCTCCTTTGCCGCCGAGGAGGTTCTTCATTTTCGCGTTTCCTTCGCCCTTGCCGCCGCCGAAGAAATACACCATTTTGTTCGCCATTCTTATTTTCTCCTAACCACTGATTGGTACTGACGTTAAAGTTGATTAAAACACCCGCCCCAGGCGAGGTCTCGCCCGCTTTTAGCGAGGCGGAAAGCTCAGGATATTACCTTTTTCGGGGTCAATAGTCAAGGGAGGAAAGGCATTTATGATTTTTGATTGCGGATTGATGATTTCAGAAGAAACCAGTATGATGTCGTTGCATTTCCCCTTAGAGCGGAGATATCGAGAGGTTTGAAGATGCAGTAGTGCTTTCGCAGGAGTGTAAAAAAATAGTTTGAAAGGAGATAATTTTATGAAGAAATGTTTAGCAGAGTTCATAGGCACTTTTACGTTGGTGTTTTTGGGTTGCGGCACAGCTGTTGTTGCAGGAGAGAAGGTTGGCTTTTTAGGTATCGCATTCGCTTTTGGGTTTGCCCTGATTGCTATGGCGTACGGCATCGGGCCGATATCAGGATGCCATATCAACCCTGCGGTTAGTCTAGGCGTTTTTGTTGCCGGCAGAATGTCTGCCAGAGATTTGATTGGCTATATCGCCTTTCAATGCCTTGGCGCTATAGCAGCTTCGGCAGTTTTGCTGATGATAATGTCGGGGCATAGTGGTTACGATATTGCCGCAAAAGGGCTTGGTCAGAATGGCTGGGGCATAGATTATCTCGGGCAATATCAGCTTGTTTCCGCAGTAACTTTCGAATTCGTCGCAACATTACTTTTCATTATTGTTATACTGGGCTCTACGCAGCAGAATGCGCCGGCACAATTTGCCGGACTTGCCATTGGTATCACGCTTGTTGTAATTCATATTTTTGGCATTAGCATAACAGGCGTATCCGTTAACCCTGCAAGAAGTCTTGGCCCGGCCTTGTTCGTAGGCGGCAAAGCGATTTCTCAGCTATGGCTGTTCCTTATTATTCCAAGTATTGCGGGAATTTTAGCCGGCCTTCTGTTTCGAACGAAACTGCTTGAAAAATAGTATAAGAGCGGCAATTCAAAGCCACAAAAAGGCGCAAAAGGTTTTTTAGCCGCTCCCTAAGGGACGCCTTTCGGCGGGATTTCCGAAACGGGATCTACGCTTCGCTTCGTGTCACGGATTATTGCACGCTATACGCTCCACGCTGAACGCTGATTAATCCTTGTTCCCTTCCCTCTTTAACGCTATACTCCCACCTTATGGCCGGAAGAGATTCGCACCTATGACCGTATGCCCTCCATAGCACAAAGTGCGAAGGAGGGGCAACTTTGCCCTCCGGCAGATGTCTTTATAAATAAAAGGAAATAAGTATGGTATCCCCGGATTTTAACGGATTTCCAAAGAAGGATTTCTAATTTAATTATCATTTGGAGGTTAGTAATTTGCGTCAGACTTTTAATATAAATTCTAAAATGGAAATAGAATTTCAAGGAGATAAAAAACAGGCATTCATTTCTTTGTTGCTTGAACTACAAGGAATTGTTTCTGACACAATACAAAATATACTTGATCATTATGGAAAAAAGCATATTGAACCTTCAAATTGGGTTGCTATTGTCGTTCTTAAACGTTTAATTGAATCCACTAAAGCAGGAATTCTTCTAATATCTCATGATTTTGCTCGAGATGCTGCTATATTAGTAACAAATATGATGGAACTTCGTCTTGATATACAATATATAGCGCGCGATCACATAAATGCTCAAGTATGGTTAAAACATTCTGAGGCTTCAACAAAACCATGGAAAGTTGGAATGCTACTAAAAGAACTTTTTAAAGAAAAAAATGAATTCGAAGCCGAAAAAAAGGTATATATGCAATTTTCAATGGTTAAACATGGCAATCCTGTTGCAGAGACATTTGCTTTTCCCCTTGCCATAAAAGATGGCTCCTTAATAGCATCTCCTCAAGAAGACATATTGTTAAGCAAACTTTCATTATTTATTTTTACATTTTTTACTGAACTATTTAGATCATTCAAAGCAGCTGCAATAGATTTTAAAAGATGCGGATTTGATATAAAAGAATTTGAAACTAAAGCTGACTTTATAAATATGGCTATGCAGGATATACAAGCTAAAAACATAAACGAACAAATATGCTTATTGAGAAAGATAACTCCAATTCCAGAGTTATGCAAATCATGCGTTGTTGTTCCTGAGAATCATATTGAAATAACTTGTTTACTAAGACAAAAAGAACATGCTGATAATTTCTCGTGCGAAAAATATAAGTCAAAATAAATAATGGGGACAGCCGTTTTTTCCCACCCATCGCCTTCGGCGAGAAAGGTGAACCCTTCTTCGCCGAAGCGGCTACGCAGGGCAGGCAGTTGAACAGTTGAGCAGTGGAAATCTATCCGCTACACGCTGTCCGCTGTCTGTTATCCTTGTTGGTCTTTGACGAGTTCATACATACCGTGGCCGCTGTCGCGGAGCCGGCCCAGGCGGCACAATTCCTGCCAGACCTCGTGAGGAAACTGGTTTGGCGGCTGTATCGCGTAAACGCCCTTAGCCCCGCTCGAAAACGGCCCGCGCCCCAAGCTCGAATCTTCATCCAGGGCAGTGAGTTTGAGCCGTTTCTTGAAGGCCTTCATTGCGCTCTTGAGCGTCTCCGGCGTTATGCCGGCGGCTGGCTGCCCCGTCTGCCCCGGCAATTCGTTGGCTGGGGGTGTGCCGGGTTGTTGTTGGTTTTCTGTCATAATGTGCCTCCGCTAAACATAAGCCACAGATTACACAGATGACACGGATTTAGCCACAAAAAAGCACAAAAGGTTTAGACGCTGATTGCGCGGATTAACGCTGTTTTTCAAAGGGACGCCTTTCGGCGGGAGTTACTTGCCAATGGGGATTGTCTGTGCTATATTGGAGGCTACCGGGGTGTAGCTCAGCTTGGCTAGAGCGCTTGGTTCGGGACCAAGAGGCCGCTGGTTCGAATCCAGTCACCCCGATTTTTAACCTGAGGAATGGTAACCCCCGAATAAATTCGGGGGCTAAATATTATTTGGATTCCTTACAGGAAGTAATTTCAATAGATTCCTCGACTTGCTGCGCTCGCTCGGAATGACAATCCTAAAACTTGTTCGCCAGTGGTTAATTACAACAGGTCAACGGGGTCGATGTTCCTCCTTCGCTACAACTACGGAGGACAGGCGATTGCAATGGCCTGCAGGAGATCAATTATAATAAATCGGTTGGATCAACGTCGATAGCAATCGTTACGGCTGGACGAACAGGAGGAGAATTGCGGAGGGTGGTAAATAGCCGGTGCAGAATCGCGGGCTGAGGGGCCTGAAGAATTATCTGCATACGATGGAAGGTCTGGATTCGGCTGATGATTGCCTGTATGGGGCCGCGAACCCTGATTTGTAATTTTTCGTCGGCTACGATGCGGTCGATTTTTTCACGCATTAGTTTGGCAGCCAGTTCGAGTTTTTCGTGTGTCCTGTCGCGAAGGGTAATCAGGGCCAATCGCCAGAAGGGGGGCAGGTTGCAGGCGTTTCGGTGAATCAATTCTTCTTTGACGAAGCCCTCGAAATCATTTTTGAGGGCGAATTGAATCGCGGGCTGATTGGTTAAAAAGGTCTGGATGAAGACGATGCCTTTTTTGGCGGAACGACCCGCGCGGCCTGCGACCTGGCTAATCAACTGGAAGGTGCGTTCATTGGCGCGGAAGTCGGGGAGGTATAGAGAGGTGTCTGCACTGATGATGCCGACGAGGGTTACGTTGGGGAAGTGCAGACCTTTGGCGAGGATTTGAGTGCCGGCGAGGATGTTGATTTTGCCCTCGCTGAAATCACGCAGGACGCGGTAGTAGTCGGCGCCTTTCATTGAGTCGCTATCGACGCGGGCGATTTTGGCGTTCGGGAATTTTCGGGCGAGGTCCTCTTCGAGGCGTTGCGAGCCGAGGCCAATCATAGTCAAACCTTTGCGGCAGAGGGGACATTTTTCGGGGACGAGTGTTTGTGAGCCGCAGTAGTGACAGATTGCGAGGCCTGAGTGCATATGCCTGCCCGTGATTGTGGGGATTGGCGCGATTTGCCTGTCGGGGGTTTTGTGGAAGGTCAGTGTTACGTCGCAATTTCGGCAGCGGAGGATGTGTTTGCAGGATGGGCAGAAGATAAAGTTGCTGTAGCCACGGCGATTGAGGAGCAGAATTGCCTGCTCGTTTCTGGCGAGTGTTTCGGCGAGTTGGTTTGTTAATGGTTCGCTCATCAGTTGCGAGGCGAAATCCTTCATATCGACGAGCCGCATTTCGGGGAAGGGGAGGTCCATCACGCGTTTGGGCAGGCGAACCATATTGAAAAACGCCCTTTTCGTTTTGCAGTTTTGCAGCGTTTCGAGTGAGGGGGTTGCGCTGCCTAATACGCAATGGGCGTTACAGAGCTGGGCGCGTTTGATTGCGACGTCTCTGCCGTGGTATCGGGGCGTGGTGTCCTGTTTGTAACTTGGCTCGTGTTCTTCATCGACGACGATGAGGCCGAGGTTTGCAAGCGGGGCGAAAACGGCGGAGCGTGCGCCGATAACGACGTCGGCCTCGCCCGATTTTATTTTGTGCCATTGGGTATTTCGCTGCGGGGCGGTGAGGCCTGAGTGCATAACCGCGATTCGGTCGAATCTTGCGCTGAAACGCTGGATTGTCTGGGTGGTCAGCGCGATTTCGGGGAGCATCACGATTGCGGTTTTGCCTTTTTTGATTGTTTCTTCGATTGCTTTTATGTAAAGCTCGGTTTTGCCGCTGTCGGTGACGCCGAAGAGGAGCGTGACGCCGAATTTATCTTCGTTGATTCGGCTGATTATATTCGTCAGGGCCTTTTGCTGGTCGTCGTTGAGGATGACTTTTTCGCGTTTAATGAGCATGCCTTCGGGTATCGCGGGCAGTGACTTCAAGACCGTTCTTTGGGCGATTTTGATAATACTCTTTTCGACGAGATTTTTTACGGGGACATCGGTGCAGCCGACGGCTTCGAGGAGTTCGTCAAGCTCGACTGCCGATTCGATTTCGAATGCGTTAGCATCTCGTAATTTTTGAACAACCTGTTTCTGCTTTTTACCTTTTATCTGGCCGGCGATTTCATCGATTTCTTCCGGGGCGACGGCCAGGTAAACATATCTTTGTTTTTTTTCACCTGCGCCTTTTTTGACGGCTCCGGGGACAATTGCGCCGAGCACCATACCAAGGGGGCATACATAATAATCGCTTATCCAGCGAGCCAACTCCATCAGGCCCGCGTCAACCAGTGGCTCTTTGTCAATGACAGCGGATATTGTTTTGAGTTTGAATTTTTTGTGACCTGTTTTGAGTAACCCCCCAATAAATTGGGGGGCTAAATTTGGCGGGGTAAACCCCGCCCTACCAATATCAATCGCAACGCAGAAGCCGGTTTCGAGCTTGTTTGATTTTCCGAAGGGGGATTCAATTCGCTGGCCGACGGTGATGGGCCAGAGTTTGTCGGGCACGAGGTAATCGAATTCGGCATCGACGCCCGACTCGAACGCCACGCGGATAATGTGGCCCGCGGGGGCTTTGTCGGTTTTGTCTTCGCCGAATAAGCTGTTTTGCTCATATTTGCTCATATTGCAGGGATTGTCCCAGCAGGGCCAAACACTGTCAAGCTTGGCGATGGTTCGACAAGCTCACCACCTGAAGTTTGAAAGCGTGATTGGCCGAAGAGTATTTAGGGTCGTTCGTTATGTTTGGGTAATCGAGATAGATTTTGAGAGGGCAGGCAAATGCAGTCTTTTTTGAAGGTTTTTCCGGCGGTTATATGGGTTGCGATAAGTGTTTGCGGGTGCGGGCCTGAACGGTGTGTGCCATCTCTTATTCATCCACATACACCTGGAAAGCTGTTTCAGGAGAGTTCAGTTGACCTGAGTTATTATAAGCCCGTTCAGGAGAGGCCTGGTCAGGATGCCAATATCGTTTTCGCGGTCGCGGCGTCTGGGGGCGGATACCGGGCGGCGAATTTCGCCACCGGGGCGCTGCTTGGTCTTGAGGAACTGAAAAATTCAAATTTGCCTTCACGCAACGCGCTGTCGGAGGTCGATTATTTTTCGAGCGTATCGGGCGGGGGCTTTGCGGTCAGCGCATATATTTCGACTCTGCGCGATTACAGTTATTTCAATGGTTCGGCGGAGGGTTATTCATTCGAGTCGGCTGTCGCTGCGACAACCGAGAAATGTCCCTGTGAGCGGAAGCCTGCGGCGGAGGAGAAAATCGACCCCTGTGTCAGGAGACATCTAGCGGGTGTGTATAAGGATTTCATCGGGGATTTTCTGCGGACGTTATTGCCCTGGAACCATCTTGGCTTTGACGACAGGAACCTGCGATTCGAGCAGGCGATTGACGATGACCCACTCGGGTTTAGGTGGCGCAAAGCGAAGCTTAAATCTTTGCAAGATCCGAATGCCGCCAGAAACGCGACACTGACGCTTGCGGATGTTTTTGTTCCGGCGGGCGATTCGAACCGGCAGGTTTTATTGCCCTATTGGTTTGCCAACGCGACTATTTATAATAACGCGGTGATATTCCCATTTTCGCCCGGCAACCTGCGTGACTACAATCTTGCGGGGTATTACCACCGTACGAAGGAACGCAAATTGGTAAATTCACGCAAACATCAGGCGGACCCCAATAATTTCGTTTTGCACGTTCCGCTATCGGCGGGCGTAACATCGAGCGCTAATTTTCCGCTGGCGATGCCTCCTTTGCGATTCACAAGCAAGATGGATCCCAACAATCCGTATTTTTACCTTTTAGACGGCGGTGTCGCGGATAACCTCGGCGTAATTACCGCGATGCGCCTGCTTGGCGATAAAACGAATGGGAACATACCGCACAAGGTGCTTGTCGTTATCGATTCGTATCAGGGTAATCTTACGCCCTTCGAAAAAGCCAAAGACCCGCCCCCCGAATCAGCGACAGCCGCACGACTTATGGAGACGGGACTCGATTCGTGGCGGGCAAGATACCGCGAAATTACCGACCGGGTATGCGAACAGAATAATATAACGCCGGTTTATATCAGTTTCGATGACCTTGTCGATGCCGATTTCAATGACCTGATTCCTTTTGGTCTGACCGAGCAGGATAAAAAGGAGCTTTGCGCCGATAAGCCGAAACACTGCCCCAGTGCGACGCCGTTTTATCTTCTGCGCAGTATCACGATGACTGCTCCTGCCTTCTGGGGCAAGCACGGCCTCGAATACCAGCTGCCGAGGGCGCAACAGAATCTTCTTATCGCCGCGGGCCGATACGTTGTTCATAAAAAGAAAAACCAAATCCTTTCGGCACTTGGATGGAACTAATTGGTGGAATGCAATTACAGCGGAACTATCAAACTTGCCTTTGCGATAGGTTAAAGTCCTGAGAGCCAGTTCTCGACAAATTTGGATAGGTCGTATATGTCAACAATCCCGCTTCTGTCGAAGTCGTAACCACTACACCAGTCAGGAGAGGTACAAGTTTGTTTCCATTGTCTTGCGAAGATGCTGAAATCCAAAAAGGTGGCTCCAAAAAGTGCGAGAGAATGATAACCTCCAGCGAGCCAGTTATCGGCGAATTTGGATAAGTCTAATACGTCAACAGTCCCGCTTCTATCAAAGTCATAGCCCCTGCACCAGCCGGGTGAAGTACAAGTTTGGTTCCATTGATCTGCAAAGATGCTGAAATCAAAAAAGTAGGTTCCAAAAAGACCTAGAGAACAAGATGAACCAGCCGAGACAGCAATGAAATTTTTTCCGGATGGGGATGTCGCCTGACCATATTCATTGTCACCCCAGCCGATGATAGTGCCGTTGGATTTAAGGGCAAGAGAATAATTTCCGCCTGCCTCAATGGCAACAAAGTCATTTCCATCGGGCGGTGTCGCCTGACCATATTCATCATTGCCCCAGCCGACAATAGAGCCGTCGGATTTCAGGGCAAGTGAATGACTTCCTCCTGCCGCAATAGCGATAAAGCCGTTTCCATCCGGCGGTGTTGCCTGACCATATTCATCATCGCCCCAGCCGACAATAGAGCCATCGGATTTAATAGCAAGAGAATGCAATCCTCCGCCCGCAATGGCGATAAAGTTATGTCCAGGCGGTGTCGCCTGATCAAAACCATCGTCACCCCAGCCGACAATAGAGCCATCGGATTTAAGGGCAAGAGAATGACTGTCTCCGGCGGCTATAGCGATAAAGTTATTTCCCGCGGGAGGTGTTGCCTGATCATATTCATTATCACCCCATGCGATGATAGAACCGTCAGATTTAAGAGCAAGACCATGAAACTCCCCAGTCGCAATAGCAATAAAGTCGTTTCCTTCAGGCGTCGTCGTCTCACCAAGGTAATTGTAACCCCAGCCGATGATAGAGCCATTGGATTTAAGAGCAATACAATGAGATTCTCCAGTTGAGATGACAATAAAATTGTTGCCTGACGGCGGCATTGCCCGAACATCCTCGTTGTAACCCCAGCCGACGACAGAGCCGTCGGATTTAAGGGCAAGAGAATGCGATTCTCCTGCAGATATAGCGATAAAGGTGTTTCCGTCCGGTGGTGTTGCCTGACCATCATCATTATTGCCCCAGCAGACGATAGAGCCGTCGGATTTCAGGGCGAGAGAATGCACATCTCCAGCGGCGATGGCGATGAAGTTGTTTCCGTCAGGGGGCGTCGCCTGACCATCATCATTATTGCCCCAGCAGACGATAGAGCCGTCGGATTTCAGGGCGAGAGAATGCATTCTTCCAGCGGCAATGGCGATAAAGTTGTTTCCGTCCGGTGGCGTCGCCTCGCCATCATCATTATTGCCCCAGCAGACGATAGAGCCGTCGGATTTCAGGGCGAGAGAATGCATTCTTCCAGCGGCAATGGCGATAAAGTTATTTCCCGCAGGAGGCGTCGCCTGACCATCATCATTATAGCCCCAACCGACAATAGTGCGGTCGGATTTCAGGGCAAGAGAATGATACTCTCCAGCTGCAATGGCGATAAAGTTGCTTCCGTCCGGTGGCGTCGCCTCACCATCATCATTATAGCCCCAACCGACAATAGTGCGGTCGGATTTCAGGGCAAGAGAATGAAACCCTCCAGTTGCAATGGCGATAAAGTTGCTTCCGTCCGGTGGTGTTGCCTGACCATATTCATCATCGCCCCAGCCGACAATAGAGCCATCGGATTTGAGGGCAAGTGAATGCCATCCACCGGCAGAAATAGATATAAAATTGCTTCCCACAAAATTTGAACTGTCAAAAACCATATCTCCCCAGGCCTTGATAGAGCCGGCGAAAAGGACAGAAGGGGATAATAAGAGTAAAACCGAAACAAGCAGAAAACACCCTCTATGTCCCCACCGGCGATTTTGATGACCCATTGACTTCTCCTCCATACTTGTTTTTGCTAGGGAGATACTTACCACATATGACAGGGATTAATTATACAGCATAACCTATCTAATTTGCAATAGAAAAACGGGTAGATTTTGGAGGATGAGAGGAGATGCGATTTGGACTTGTGGAGCGGACCACGGGTAATAAATGATTTACAATTTGAAATGTTCGGCTGCTAATCTGGTGATGTGGTCTGCGATAGCGAGGGAGGCGGTAGCGGCGGGGGAGGGGGCGTTCAAAACGTGAATGGCGTTGCCGTGGGACTCAATCACAAAATCATCAATCGGCTTTCCATCCGCCCCGACTGCCTGCGCACGCACACCGGAGTTGCCGGGAGTTAAGTCGGTTCCCTGAATTGAGGGGACAAGCCGTTGTAATTGTTTGACAAAAAGTTTCTTTGAAAATGCCCTGACATATTCGCCAAGGCCGTATCGCCAGTTTTTCATAAACATCTTCAATGTTCCAAAATACGTCAGCGAATCCAAAGTGTCCCGTAAATTGAAATCGAATTTGCCGTAGCCCTCACGTTTGAATGAGAAGACGGCGTTTGGGCCGCATTCGACGCCGCCGGCGACCATTCTCGTAAAATGCACACCGAGAAACGGGAATGTGGGGTCGGGGACAGGGTAAATGAGGTTTTTTACCTTACCCTGTGCCGCTGTTTTCAAATCGTAATAATCGCCGCGGAAAGGGACGATTCGCATTTTGATTTTGACGCCGTCGAGGCGGGCGATTCTGTCGCAAAGCAATCCTGCGCAGTTGATGATGAATCGGCTCGAAATCGCTTCTCGATTTGTCAGTATCTGTGTGCAGGCATTTTCTTTTTGGAAGCCGATGGCATTACGAGAGAGGAAGATTTTGTTTTCCGCGTTTTGTTTTTGTATGAGTTCCGCCAGTTTATTCACTACCGCGACAAAGTCGATTATGCCCGTACAGGGGACTTTTATTCCGGCGATGCCTGCGCAATACGGCTCGATTTGTTTGATTTGGGCGGGGCTGGTTTTTGCGATGCCTTCAATCCCGTTTTGGATTCCGTTATTAAAGATGCGTTCAAAGTTGGGCATTTCTTTTTCGCTGGTCGCGACGATGATTTTGCCGCAGATTTCGTGGGGGATGCCGTATTGCTTTGCGAAGGCGACGAGCTGTTTGCGTCCGTCGGTGCAGGTTCTGGCCTTGGCCGAGCCGGGTTTGTAATATAAGCCGGAGTGAATGACGCCGGAATTGTGTCCTGTCTGGTGGCCGGCAAGCGTCGGTTCTTTTTCCAGCACGGCGATTCCTAAACGGGGATGGCTTGTGGCGATTTTATACGCTGTCGCCAGCCCGACAATCCCGCCGCCGATTACTGTGACGTCAAAATCTGTTTTTTGCATTTTTAGAATTACATATCGGGGACGACTTCGGGATATAACTGGCCTGTTGGGCTGATTTTGAATACGTAAATCAGGCCTTCTTTGAGCTTTGAATACACGGCGTTGCCGTAAATAGCCGTGATGCCGTCCTGTTTTAGCTTCTCCACGTCGTTAGCCAAATCCCAGATATTTGACCAGAACAGTTCCCGTTGTTTGACAGGCAGGCGGGCGAGTAAATCTGCGTATCTTGCGGGTTCGGCGCCGGGGGATTCAATCGCCAGGCCATTTTGCGGGGTCATAGTTTCGCCGTAAATTCTTCGCCACAGGTACATTGCTCGCTCACGGCCATCCATCACCATTTTATTGTCTAATTTCACTATCAATGCGTCGAAGTGAACGATGTCGCCTTCGATTGTGTAGTCCTTTTCGAGGATTTTTTTCGTTTTGTCGTCTCTGGCGGTTTCGACGAAACGAAGCGTCGTCCAAACCTTGCCGTCTTTGGTTTCCTGCTTTATTACCTTGGCGTAGCCGATTTGTTCTTCGGCGGTGAGGTTTGTGATTGCTTCCTTGAGCTGCTTATTTTCGTTTAGCAGTTGATGAATCGTTATTTCACTCAGGAGGTATCCTCGCCCGAAGTAGCCGAGGGCGACAAGGCCGATTACAAACAGGAGTAAAACTGTGATTCTGATTTTAGCGGTTCTCATAGTTATCCTTTAACTCGGCAACGTGAATCCCCGGAACATAAAATACGACGCGGCGAGCAGGCACAGACCCGCCCAGAGGAAATCCAGCTTCAAGGGCATCTTCATATATACGACGCAAAACACCGCGAAGACGGTCATTGTTATTATTTCCTGGATGATCTTTAACTGTGCCAATGAGAAGAACTGGAAGCCGATGCGATTGGCCGGGACCTGGAGGCAATACTCGAAAAACGCGACTGCCCAACTTACGACAATGGCGATGAAAACCGCCTTGCCCTTGAGGTCTTTCAAATGCCCGTACCAGGCGTATGTCATAAACAAATTCGACCCAATCAGCAAAACAATCGGCGTCATCCATCTCATAAACTTCTTATCCTTAATACACGGCTGTCATCCAGTTATCGTTCCCATATATCATCGACCAATACGGCTTTAGTCAATCAGCGTCTCATATCTAAATTTACACGTTACGCCTGAGGCGGGATTGGTATTGATTATTGCCCCGTATAATCATAACATAAAACTCCTTACGAACAAAAAAACCGTTAAATTGAGGAAAGCCGTGCCGATTTACGAATATAAATGCGATGACTGCGGCAAGATAACCGAGTTACTTGAAAGCAGCGGCAATAAGGGCGAGCGAAAGTGCGCCCACTGCGGCAGCGGGAAGCTGAAAAAACAGTTTTCGGTGTTCTCAGCGCAAGTGAAAGCCGGGCAATCTAAAAAGTGTTTCGGGTGCAGCGATAATAGCTGCCCACATTCCAAAAGATAAAGTAAAAAGGAAAAAGTAAAAAGTAAAAATGGAAGAGCGAAAAGGATTATACAAATTTAACGAGATTGAGAAGAAGTGGCAGGCAAAGTGGGAAGCCGAGAAGACGTTCGCGGCTGTCGATTGTGACGCCAAGCCGAGATATTACGTTCTCGATATGTTCCCGTACCCAAGTGCGCAAGGTTTGCACGTGGGGCATCCGGAGGGTTACACCGCAAGTGATATAGTCGCGCGCTATAAACGGATGATGGGTTTCAATGTTTTGCACCCGATGGGGTGGGACGCGTTTGGACTGCCCGCGGAACAATACGCGATTAAAACGGGGACGCACCCGGCAGCGACCACGCAGAATAACGTCGATGGTATGCGCAAACAAATCAAGTCGCTTGGTTTCAGTTACGACTGGGACAGGGAGGTCAATACCACCGACCCGAACTACTATAAATGGACGCAGTGGATATTCCTGAACCTTTTCAATAGCTGGTTTGATGAAAAGCAGCAAAAGGCCAGGCCTATTAAAGAGCTTCCGATACCGGCGGGGCTGGGTGACGCTGAAAAGCGAAAATATATCGATGACCATCGATTGGCTTATGAAGCCCAAATGCCCGTCAACTGGTGTCCCGCTTTGGGGACGGTACTTGCTAATGAGGAAGTGGTAGGGGGCGTGAGCGAGCGGGGCGGACATCCCGTCATAAGAAAACCTCTTCGCCAATGGCTTTTGCGGATAACGGAATATGCCGAGCGATTGTTAGAAGACCTGGTGGAAGTTGACTGGCCTGAGCCAATCAAGGAAATGCAGCGAAACTGGATTGGNNGTGGTAGGGGGCGTGAGCGAGCGAGGGGGACACCCGGTCATCAGAAAGCCGCTTCGGCAGTGGCTGCTGCGAATAACAGAATACGCGGAGCGATTGCTTAAAGACCTCGCAGAAGTCGATTGGACTGAGTCGATAAAAGAAATGCAGCGTAACTGGATTGGCAGGAGTGTCGGCGCGGAGGTAGATTTCAAAATAGATGGTCACAATGATAATATCCGCGTTTTTACTACCAGACCAGATACGCTTTTCGGTGCGACTTATATGGTGCTCTCGCCGGAGCATCCGCTTGTCGATGCAATAACGACTAAGGACAAGAAAGACGCGGTGAAAAAATACCGCGAGGAAGCGGCCCGCAAGAGCGACCTCGACCGGACTGACTTAGCGAAAGAAAAAACAGGCGAATTTATCGGCGCATACGCAATCAATCCCGTCAATGAGACGAAAATACCGATTTGGATTAGCGATTACGTTCTCATCAGCTACGGCACGGGCGCTATTATGGCTGTACCCGCGCACGATGACCGGGATTTCGAATTCGCGAAAAAATTCAATCTTGCGATTATCCAGGTGGTTGAGCCGGCGGACGCGGAGCAGACAAAACTTGTAAAAGCGGGGAAGTTGTGCTTCGCGGGTGACGGTGAGGCGATAAATTCAGGGTCGTTTACGGGATTAAAGACGCCCGAATTCAAGGAGCGAATTGCTAAGTGGCTTGAGGAAAGAGGGCTTGGCAAAAAGGCGATTAATTATAAGCTTCGCGACTGGCTATTCAGCAGGCAGCGATACTGGGGAGAACCCATTCCGCTTGTGCATTGTGAGAAATGCGGGATAGTGGGCCTGCCTGAATCAGCGTTGCCTTTGAAGTTGCCGGAAGTTAAGGACTACACCCCGCCGCAAACCGGCGAACCGCCTTTGGCCAAGGCGACTGACTGGCTCAAGACGACTTGTCCGCAATGCGGCGGGATTGCTTTGCGCGAGACAAACACAATGCCCCAGTGGGCGGGGAGCTGCTGGTATTATCTGCGGTATATAGACCCGCAGAATAATGGTCGATTGTGTGATGGGACGAAGGAAAAATACTGGATGCCCGTTGACCTTTACATAGGCGGGGCGGAGCATGCGGTTTTGCATCTGCTTTATTCCCGTTTCTGGCACAAATTCCTTTTCGATATTGGTTACGTCAGCACCAAGGAGCCGTTCAAAAAACTGGTCAACCAGGGGATGATTCTCGGTGAAGATGGCCAGAAGATGAGCAAGTCGCGCGGCAACGTTGTTAACCCTGATAAGGTTGTCGCGGATTACGGCGCGGATTCGACGCGCCTTTACGAGATGTTTATGGGGCCGTTAGAAGCGGCAAAGCCCTGGAGTATGCAGGGGGTCGAGGGCGTGCACCGGTTTTTGCAGCGTGTCTGGCGACTGATTATTAATGAGGACACAGGCAATCTTAACGCTGCCATTGCGGATGCGAAAGCTGATGAGGCGACCACGCGATTACTTCACCAGACAATTCAAAAAGTCGGCGGCGACGTCGAGACCTTTGGTTTTAATACCGCAATCAGCTCGATGATGATTCTCACTAATCATCTCATCAAGCAATCCGTTTTGCCCAAGGCGGTTGTTGAACAGTTTGTGCTGATTTTGTCGCCTTTTTCGCCGCATATCGCGGAGGAGCTTTGGCAAAAAGTGGGTCATACCAGGACGCTCGCTTACGAACCCTGGCCGAAATTTGACCCGGAACTGGTCAAAGAAGCTGAAATCGAATTAGCCATACAGGTCAACGGCAAAATCAAGGACAATATTGTTGTCCCCGCCCAGGCGGATGATGAGCAGATAAAGCAAAAGGCGCTTGCAAGTGAAAAAGTAATTGCGGCCCTTGGCGGTAAACAGCCGAAGAAGGTAATCGTAATAAAGTCCCGACTGGTAAACATAGTTGTTTAGTCGAATATCTGGAGCTTATGTTTATCGAAATCGAAGCCAAGCTGAAGGTTGAATCGTTTAAGGGAATCGAGAAAAGGTTGAAGGCCCTCGACGCGGAATTTCTGCGGGAGCGGCTGCATACCGATGCTTATTTCGACGACAGCAAATTGTCCCTGCGAAAATCCGACAGCGCGCTGCGCCTTCGTCACCAGTTAATCGGCAAAAGAGACCAGGTAGTGATAACATTCAAAGGCCCGCGGCGCGAAGGCCGCTTCAAGCAGAGACAGGAAATTCAGTTTGAGGTCGGAGATGGCCGGCTGGCGGAAATGTTTCTTGAGGCGATTGGATATAAAAAGGCGATTGTGTATCAGAAGAAACGTCGGGCGTGGCATTATGGCGGCTGCGAAGTCGCACTGGATGAGCTTCCCTTTTTAGGGAAATTTGTCGAAATAGAAGGGCCAAGCGAAAAGAAAATCGCCGATGTGCAGAAAAAACTGGGACTGGAAGATTTGCCGCACATACACCAAAGTTACGCGGCATTGATGGCCAAACAACTCCGGCGGCGCGGAAGGAAAAGCTGTAAGGTTTTCTTTTAGCGATTATTATGAGCGCAATTAAACCAGAAGACGGTTATATCGCTTACATAATCAATCCGAAATCCGGCGCAAGCAGCGGCGAGAAACTCCCCGGCTGGCGATTCGAGGAATACCTGAAGGGCAGGGGCTTCAACGTCCGTATGAATCTTACCCGATCGCTGGAGCACGCCTGTGAACTGGCCACAAATGCCGCCGGCGATGCTGACTGCGCAATGGTTGTTGCCGTGGGCGGCGACGGCACTATCAGAGAGGTTGCGCACGGACTTTCGGGCAGCGATAAGCCGTTGCTGATTATCCCGGGCGGCACCGAAAATCTCCTTGCTAACGAATTGGGCCTCGAAAAATCGCTTGAGACGCTGACGCGGACATTCGAAGCGGGTTTTACACGCGATTTCGATTTGGGCAGCGCCAACGGCAGGTGTTTCACCTCGATAGCCGGCTTTGGTTTTGACGGCGAGGTCGTCGCCGAGGTCAGCGGGAATCGCACGGGTCACATTAATTACTTCGATTACTTCTGGCCTCTCTGGCGAACCTTCTGGCGGTATCGCTTTGACCCCATTACCGTCGAGGTCGATGGTGAACAGATTTTTAACGGGCGGGGGCTTGTTTTTGTCGGCAACATTTCCAGGTATGCCCTGGGTCTTAACATTCTCGAACACGCCGACTACAGCGACGGACTTCTCGATGTTTGTGTTTACAAGTGCGCCCACCGGACGCATTTAGCCAAACATTCCATAATGACAATCTTTCAGCGGCATCATGGTTCAAGTGATGTTATCTATCGTCAGGGCAAAAATATCATCGTAAATTCTCTCAATACGAAACTGGCTACCGAAATTGATGGCGACCCAGGCCCGGCCGTGCCTGTGCGGATAACTATTATTCCCAAAGCGGTACGGGTAATGGTCCCCGAAGGCGCAAAACCCGCGGGTATCAGGGCGCAAATCTTAAGGGCCTTGCGATAGAAAAAGGGCTGTGTTGTTCGCACAGCCCTTTGATTTTTAACACAAGTTGTCTTTTCGAGTTTTTTATGCCCTGCGTTTTTTCAGCAAAGCCAATCCGCCAAGCCCAAGCAGACATATCGTTGTCGGCTCTGGGGTAAAAACCAAATTATCTATGTCAGCGCCATATGGGTCGCTGATGGAGTTGAAGTAGATATTCCCAATATTTCCCAGACCCGATATACTAATTTGTTCTAGTCCAACTCCCCTGTTTGTTAAGCTGGCCAGGAGATTCATGCTGGGGTCATACACGTTGATTACCCCGGTTTGAGGCGTATTCCAGCCTCCCGACAGGAACTCGACATTGGTCACGGGCGTGGTGAACTGCATCCAGAAGTCACCCTGGTAATCGTAATAGTCCAGCTCGCCCGTAGGGCGCAGAACCGGCTGGTTCGGCATTATCTCATCCCAACTGATCTGCGGCAATCTTTGTGTCACGTCGCCCGGAAGGAACAGGACCCCTTCACTCGCATACTGGTTGCTGATGACTGTTCCGACCGGGAACTCGTCGAAGGTTATTGACTGGGCGTTTGCTGTTCCGGTAACACCCAAGACCGCCGCCGATAGACCCACAGTTAAACAAATTGTAATTAACTTTCTCATCTCAACTCCTCCAAAAATGTTAATAAATAAATTTTAAGCAGTGAGGGCTGATGTTGTGGGAGATGAAATGGAGGCACTCATTTTGAGTATGACTACAAAACCAACGCTCTCTTTCCTTCTTCTCATCTCTCTCGCTCTTCTTCTGTAAGTCTATACAGCAGACCTACACACTTCTATAAACATTATCCTTCCCTATCTACATTGTCAAGCTTAAACTTGGTAAGTCAGCAGATTCCTTAGCTTTTTTAGGACTATCTCTTCGAAATCCCCCATTTAGGCCTAAAAAGAACACGGTAAGTTTCGTAAAAAAATGCTCGCATCCCCTTTTTAAACAGAGAATAGCCGAGGGACTTATGAAACGCAGCAATAGGGCTCCACCTTCCCGCTTCGCCCTGAACCAGAAGCGGTTCAGGGCTACGCAGGACGAGGCGGCGGATAAATTTGACAATCCGTCGTTTAGCGACGATAATGATTGACTGATATGAAAGCTAAAACTTTCAAAATCGGTTCTGTCGATATTGGCCTTGCGGCTCCGATGTTTCTTATCGCGGGCCCCTGCGTTATCGAGACAAAGCAAATCTGCCTTGATATCGCAAAGCGTCTGGCAGATATTTCCTCACGCACCGGCGTAGGCGTTATCTACAAAGCAAGTTTCGACAAGGCCAACCGCAGCAGTGCATCCAGTTTTCGAGGTCCGGGGCTGGAAAGGGGGCTCGACATTTTAGACGCCATCAGGAAACAAACGAAATTGCCCGTAATGACCGATGTTCACCTGCCCGAGCAGGCCCAAAAAGTCGCAAAGGTCGTCGATGCCCTTCAGATTCCCGCTTTTCTGTGTAGGCAGACCGACTTGCTTTGCGCCTGTGCCGAAACGGGCAAGCCTGTCAACGTCAAAAAAGGGCAGTTCCTTTCCCCCGACGAAATGAAAAACGTTGTCGATAAGATTCACTCCTGCGGCAACGACAAAATCCTTCTCACCGAACGAGGCACATTCTTCGGCTACAATCGACTCGTCAACGATATGACCGCTATCAGCATTATGAAGGGCCTTGGCTGTCCCGTTGTCTTCGATGCCACCCACAGCACTCAACAGCCGGGCGGCCTTGGCAACGTCAGTGGCGGCCGGCGTCAATTCTCTCCCATCCTCGCCAAAGCCGCGATTGCCGCCGGGGCAAATGGCCTGTTTCTCGAAGTCCACACCAACCCTCAAAAGGCAAAATCCGACTCCGCTGTTATTATGCCCATTGAATGGGTTGAAGACCTGCTTACCGACTGCAGAAAAATCTTCGAAATAATCGGCGGGCGGAAAAATGTCTGACAAAAACCAATACCTGTATGGGCCGGTGCCTTCTCGCCGGCTGGGACTCAGTTTGGGGGTCGATATCGTACCCTTCAAAACCTGCACCCTCGACTGCATCTACTGCCAACTCGGGAAAACCACCTGTAAAACGATCGAGCGGAAAGAATATGTTCCCGTTGGCGATGTCCTGACGGAACTGAAACGGCTGCTCGACGCCGGATTGCAGGCCGACTATATAACCATTGGTGGTTCAGGCGAACCAACTCTTCACAGCGGCCTTGGCCGGCTGATTGATGGTATCAAAAAAATTACCTCTATTCCCGTAGCAATTCTGACCAACGGCACACTTTTTTATCTGCCCGAGGTCCGGGCCGATTGTGCGGCCGCCGATGTTATTCTCCCTTCCCTCGACGCCGGCGACCAACAGACCTTTGACACGGTAAATCGCCCCCACGAACAGATTACCTTCGACCGCCTGGTTGACGGTTTGTGTGCCTTGAAAAATGAATACCCGGGCCAAATCTGGCTTGAGGTATTCTGTATCGACCGTTTCAATACGGATAGCCCCCAGCTTGCCAAAATCGCCTCAGCGATAAAAAAAATTCGTCCGGATAAGGTCCATCTCAATACCGCCGTCCGTCCGACCGCCGAGCAGGGCGTCGAAAAAATCGTCCCCGACAAGCTCCAGGCGATTGCCCTGCAACTGGCTCCCAACTGCGAAGTCATTGCCGACTTTGCCTCCAGTCACTGCCAAAAAGTCACCAACAATGTCCCTCAAACCCTCTTATCAATGCTGAAACGGAGACCTTGCTCCTTAAACGACATCTGCTCGGCCCTCGGCCTCGATGCCAGCAACGCCCTTGTTTATCTCGACGTCCTCAAGGAGCAGGGGGTTGTCTGGTCCGAGAACAAGCAGGGAAAGACCTTCTTCAAGGCGCATTAGCCGCTTGCCCTGTAATCTATTTCGACCGTTAAATCCCTCCAAAATCTCACAACATTCATCCTTAATTTGTAAAGACCGCCGGTCTATTGGCCGATAAAACTCCTGTAGCGTTTCCGTCAACGGCGATATTATCGCCTCTGGTCAAAAAAAAATCTTAAAGTAGGCCGGATTAAGACCGATAAGTGAAGGGGGATATCGTCCCCGGCGGTATGTTGCGGAAAACGTAAAAGGGTCTGGTGGCTGTGAACAAAGTAAGCAAACAACTAATTCTCAAAAAGGGCAAACAGAAATTTATCTTCCGTTATAAAAGCGGTTCAGAGGATAAATTACTGGATGTCCTTGTTGAGCAGGCAAGGAGCGGACGCACCGACTTCGACTGGTTCGACGCCGCCGTCCTGAGCTTCAAGCTTACGCAGTCGCTTATCGGCCAGGCCGACGAACTCATCGGCGATAAGGTAAAAGTGAAACAATAAACCCTGAACCGCGAGGCCTTTTCGGTGGCCCGCAATTTTTTGTTGGTAATGAATGACGGGTGCAAATATGGAAGACAGCTTAATTATCCAGGATTTTCTAAACTATCTCCAGTTCGAAAAACGCTTCAGTCCTCATACGGCCAAGTGCTATGGTGTTGACCTGTTGCAGTTCGGTGAATTCCTCACCAGACGCGGCGACGGCGGCGCTGAAATGCACGGCCATGACGACGGGCTCGGCTCGCACGACTCCGGAACAGCCACCGCCGTAGCGGCTCATCCAAAAGTCGGTATTGACCAGCTTTTGGCTTCTGTCGATGTCAACGCCGTGAGAAGCTATCTCGTCGTCTTGAACGAGAAGCAGTACTCCAAGGCCACCATCGCACGCAAGCTGGCGACCCTTCGCAGTTTCTATAAGTTCCTCGTCAAAAGAAACCGCGTAAGCTCCAACCCGGTCGTCGGCATCCGCACGCCAAAACAGGAAAAACGGCTCCCGCGTTTCCTCGAGTATGAACAGATAAAACTTCTCCTCGAAACGCCTCCGTCCGACACCTGGCTCGGCGCCCGCGACAGGGCCATTATGGAAACTCTTTACAGCACGGGTATGCGGGTCAGCGAAGTTGTCGCGATAAACCTCGACGATGTCGATTTCCTCGGCGAAGTCGTTCACATCAGGGGCAAGGGCAAAAAAGAAAGAATCTGCCCCATCAGCTCGTCGGTTCTGCAAATCGTCCAGCACTATATGGAGTTCAGAAATAAACGCGCCCAGCTCAACGGCAACTTCGACGCCAAAGTCCTGTTCGTCAATAAGCATGGCAAACGTCTCAGCACTCGAAGCGTCCGCCGGAAAATGGACAAATACCTCAAAATGGCTGGATTAGACCCGGCCATCAGCCCCCATACCCTGCGGCACAGTTTCGCTACCCATATGCTCAACCGCGGCGCAGACCTCCGCAGTGTCCAGGAATTGCTCGGCCATCAGTCGCTTTCAACCACCCAGATATACACGCATCTGACAACCGGCAAAATAAAGGAAGTTTACTCCGCAGCGCATCCGAGGGAGAACGACCCGCCTAAATCTGAAAACTAATCGGAATCTGCATTGGTAAAAAACAAGGGCCGGCTTAAAAACCGGCCCTTTTGCTTTTTTGAGATGATTGGCTATGGCGGATTAACTTGTTTTGTTGCCGTTGCCGCCGATGTATTCTGGAACAAGCTCTTTAATTTTTGCGGCTATCGCGGCGTGCTCCCCGATTTTCGCAAGGGCCACGAGTTCCGCGATTTTCGCCCGCAGCCGGTCCCGGTCCATCGGTATATTTTTCCATATACCAATTTTGGGGTGCCTGGTTTCCTGCATATCCTCCCCTTTTATCGAGAGTTCCTCAAACAGCTTCTCGCCGGGGCGTAATCCCGTGAATGTTATCTCGATATCTTCGCCGGGGCGAAAGCCGCTCAGCGTAATCAATTCCGTCGCCAAATCGACGATTTTTACCGGCTCGCCCATATCAAGCACAAAAATTTCGCCGCCTTTGCCCATCGACGCCGCCTGAAGCACAAGCTGGCTCGCCTCGGGTATCGTCATAAAATAGCGTTTCATATCCGGATGCGTAACCGTCAAAGGCCCGCCCTGGGCTATCTGTTTTTTGAAAATGGGGACAACCGAACCCTCAGAGCCGAGCACGTTGCCGAACCGCACCGTAACAAAGTGCGTCTTGCTTGTCCTGTTGAGGTCCTGTACATACAGTTCGGCGACCCGTTTGGACGAACCCATTATGCTGGTGGGATTCACCGCCTTGTCGGTGCTTATCATAACGAAGCTGCCCGCGCCGAATTTGTCCGCCGCGTCCGCCACCGTTCGGCTTCCCACGACGTTGTTTTTAATCGCCTCTCCGGGGTTACCCTCCATCAACGGCACGTGCTTGTGTGCCGCCGCGTGTATGATGACTTCGGGCCTGTATTTCTCAAAAATGCCTTCCACTCGACTTTGGTCGGTGATGTCGCACACCGCTGCCGTCATCGTGATATCAGGAAATTTTTCGCGAAGTTCCCGCTCGATATAAAACAGCGGATTCTCCGCCTGTTCCACAAGCAATAGCAGCTTTGGTCCGAAATGGCATATCTGCCGGCACATCTCCGACCCGATAGAACCACCGGCGCCGGTAACCAGTATTGTTTTCCCCTTGATAAACGTCTCAATCGAATTCGTGTCGAGCTGTATTGCCTCTCTTCCCAGCAGGTCGTTAATATCCACGTCGCGTATCTGCGAGACCCTGAATTTGCCCGAGGCGATATCCGTCATCGAGGGCACGGTCCTGAACCGGACTTTTGTCCCCTGGCAGACCTGCACCACTCGCCTGCGCTGTTGCGCCGTCGCCGAGGGCATTGCGATGGCAACCTCCTCGATATTTTTCTCCGTGCAGATTTCCGCAAGCTGCTCCACCGTCCCCAATACAGGTACATCATGTATCCTTATGCCCTGTTTGGCGGGGTCGTCGTCGATAAAGCCGACCATCTCATACTCCGCCACGGACATTCGGTGAATCTCACGCAGAAGCGACTCCCCTGTGTTGCCCGCTCCTACAATCAAAAAGCGTTTTAATCTGCCTGACTCAACCGTGCGGAATTCCTCGTAGTACAGACGGATTGCCATACGCAATCCCGCCAGCAGCAACACTGTGCAGAACATATCCACCATGAATACTGCCTGACTGACGTCGAATACATTCGGTATGCTTTTTCGCACAGAATTGAAATACAACCCCGCCACCCACAGCCCGAAAACCAACATTGTGCTGACAAGCGACGCCCGGACTATGCCCGTCAAATCTGATATCCCGACGTACCGCCACCAGCCGCGATACTGTTTGAACAGCCCGAAAACCGCCGTCTTGATGACAAGGACGAATATCAGCAGAGTCGGATACTGTCCGATGAGCCACTCCGCCCTGATTTGCATATTCGAGGCCACCAGAAACGACAGTATCAGTGACACCGCGAACACGACAAGATGTGCCAGTACTATCAAAGGCCTGCGAAACCGCAGCAGAATATTAGACGGAGATTGAGAAACCGCCGGATTTGTGGCTTTATATTTTGTCTGTATATCTGAGTTTGGTTCAGTCATAACTTACTATCGGCAGGCCAAGCCCTGTGCATAATCTGCGGAGGTATTCTATTGGCCGCTTAAATGGTTGTCAAGAAGCTCTGTCAGCTTATTTATAGGACGGCTGGTGGGCGTTCGAAGCGTCATACCATCCTTAAAATTATGACGGCTGCTGTTCGATTTCGGCGGGCTGTCTTTTTGTCTCCGCCTCAGTGTAAACCTGTTCCAGCGGTGTGTCGTCAACCTGGTTTCGCATCAGCGCGTATATCACGGTGTTCGATGAGAAGTAAAAACTGATTATGAAGGACGCCACCAGCCCGACGATTACAAGAGCTGACAGATATACCAGAAGCGCCGCCGCCGATTCCGACCGGTTGCCCGCGGCGGATGAGTATGCTACCAGCCGGGAGAAACTCGGCTCAGGCCAAATCGCGACTATCTTGTCCGGAAGCCCGCGAGAACTGTCCACAAACGCTCCAAATCGAAGCCCGCGATATGTTGACCACAGCAGCAGAAACGCGAAGAATCGAACAAAAATATAACAAATAGCCCCGTAAATCACCGCTATCGCCGTATAAAACCCCATACGCCACGGCCTGGCATATACATAATTAAATGACCGACTGACCGCGTCCAAACTATCCGAACCGTTATATGCCACCGCGGGAAACGTCAAATTGAAACCGCCGATTGCCCCTAACACAACCGCCGCTATAATTGCCCCGGCTGCCAGCGCGGGCAGCGTCAAAACCCCAACTGCCAGCTCTCCCAATCCCAAAGGTATATTGCTTATCAGGCCAATTATCGTTACGCAGGCGCCCGCAATCGCCACGATTATCATAGGCACTATGGGCGTCCCTAAAAAGCTTGTGAATCTCTTTATGCTGAATCGAAGTGATTCCGTTACCCCCGGTTTCTCACCTCTGGCGAATTGCAACGCCGCTATCCGGCATATTGCGCCGCCGCCGACCGAAGCAACGCATAAATTTATCGCCGCGAAAATCAAGCAGTAAATCGGATGATATATGATTGCCCATTTTACCGCCCGCAGGTACTCCTCGGTGTTACTCAAAACCCCGAACGGGTCAAATGCGAAAATAGCCCTAAGCGAGTGGTGGAATTTCAGAATCCCAAAACCCCACATCGTCGAAAACACCCCTCTGTGATGCTCTGTTTGTGCGTATCTTTCTATATATGAATCGACCCTCTCCGGCGCAGTCAGAAAAAGGGTAAGCTCTGTCTCAGCCCCGTTTGTACCCGGCGTTGTTACTACCGTCTTCGGCAAATCCATAACCCAGCCGACAAGGCCCGTCGTCGCTATCATCCAGAACGCGATTATCAGCTTGCTCGGCTGTATCGCCATACGGAAGCTCTGCAATATCCTGGGAAACAGCAAGCTGTCGAGAATCCTGCCTGCCTGGTTTTCGCCGTTCATTTCGATTCCTTTCAAACAGCTTCGATTGACCTGCAACACGCCACGAATCAATGCTGTTTTCCTGCGGCTGTATTATTGGCCGGTTACTCCGGCTTGTCAATCGTTTTCGGCCTTATCCCTCTGTGACGCGGCGTTCTCTCCTTTTGCCGTTTCTTCGCTGATGTCCTCCGCCTCCTCCGGTTTCACTTCCGCCGGTATCCTGTAATCCCCGTCAAACCATTTGCCCAAATCTATCATCCTGCATCGATTGCAGCAGAAAGGATAAAATCCGCCCTCCCGGCTGCTCTGTTGGCCCGCCTCATCCATAACCTTGCGACATACTGGACATCTGCTCTTCATATCCTGACTAATTTACCATTCTCTCGCCCTGATATAAAGCCCTCAGTCCAGTTTACCTTTGCTTGACACATCCGGCAGGGAGGCGTATTATCTGCGTAACAATCCTTTTTTGGAGTGATAAACTATGGCTAAACTTAAAAGCTGGGAACACCGCCTCGCGGGGGCGCCTGACCGACTTATGGTCGATTTCGTTGAGTCCCTGAGCATCGACAAACGGCTTTACAAATA
The DNA here is from genome assembly GCA_003141275.1 of Phycisphaerales bacterium. Classification (GTDB taxonomy): domain Bacteria; phylum Planctomycetota; class Phycisphaerae; order Sedimentisphaerales; family Anaerobacaceae; genus Fen-1362. Next base: position 5,226 of record PLLM01000031.1, on the reverse strand, counting down.
CGATATCGCCGGCTCAATCGCGCATGCGCAAATGCTGACGCAACGCAAACTCATTGCCAAAAGTGAATTTGCTAAAATCAAACGAGGCCTGACGCGAATCGAGCGGGAAATCGCCGAGGGCAAATTCGAATTCGACAAGACATACGAAGACATTCATATGGCGATTGAAAATGCCCTTGTCAAAAAAATCGGTAATGCCGCCAAAAAGCTGCACACAGGCCGCAGCCGAAACGACCAGGTCGCTACTGATTTGCGGCTCTGGCTGCGGGACGAGATTGATATTATTCAGGCCAAAATCACCGGCCTGCAAAAATCGCTTACCGCCAAGGCAGCCAAATATACCGGTGACGTGATGCCAGCATATACCCATCTTCAGCGGGCGCAGCCCATCGTAATCGCGTCGTATCTGCTGAATTTTGTCGAGCAGCTTCAGCGGGATTTTATCCGCTTAGGCAATTGCCAGCAGTTGGTCAGTATATCGCCGCTCGGCGCGGGCGCTATTGCCGGCTCAACTTTGCCTTTGGACCGAAAGTCCACCGCCAAGCAATTAGGTTTCTCTGATATAGCTTATAACTCAATCGATGCCGTTGGCGACCGGGACTTCTGCGCGGAATTCATCTTCGATTGTGCACTTATATCGACGCACCTGTCTCGATTGAGCGAGGACCTGATAATTTTCTGCTCCAACGAATTTGGTTTCGTTCACATCGCTGACAGTTTTTGCACTTCGTCGAGTATGATGCCGCAGAAACGAAACGCCGATGCCCTTGAGCTTGTTCGGGGCAAATCCGGCCGAACATACGGCGCCCTGATGGGTATGCTCACCTTATTAAAGGCGCAACCCACCGGCTACAACCGTGACATGCAGGAAGATAAGGTTCATATATTCTCTGCCGCCGATACGATAGGCCAGTGCCTCGATATGGTCTCCGCAGTTGTTGCGCATACGACCTTCGATACCAAGCGAATCGCTTCAGGTCTTGACGCCGGCTTCTTGGATGCGACCTCGCTTGTCGAGTATCTTGTCCGCAAGGGTGTCCCGTTCCGGCAGGCCCATGGCATCGTCGGCTCTCTCGTTGCGCATTGTGAAAAGCAGGGCACTAACCTTGCTGACCTGACAGTCGCTGAGTTCAAAAAGTTTTATCCGGAAGTAAAGGCCGACGTTTATAAGTCGCTCGGCGCAGCCAATGTTGTCGCGAAATACGTTACGATTGGCTCAGCAGGCCCGAAACAGGCCAAAGAACAAATCGCCTTCTGGCAAAAACAGTTGTCCAAGCGATGAGTAACGGCGAAGACATCATTACCAGTTGGTTTGCCCGGCAGCGAAACCTGCCCGCCTGCGATTTCCCCATCGGTATCGGCGACGATATGGCCGAAGTTCGCCTTGCCGACGGCGTCTCGGTTCTTATCACAACCGATATGCTCCTCGATGGCGTTCACTTCGACTTAAAAACCGCAACCCTTGAACAGGTCGGCTACAAGGCAATGGCGGCGAGTTTGAGCGATTGCGCCGCTATGGCGACGATTCCGGTTGCAGCCGTGGTTAGTGTCGGTTTGCCTGCTGGTTTTGGCCAGGCCCAGCTTAAAGAGCTTCACTCAGGGATTATCGCCGCCTCTGACAAATTCAACTGTCCCCTCATTGGAGGCGACATTACAAAGTGGACCGACGCGAGTAAATTTGTAATCAACGTCGCGATGCTGTCGAGACCAGCGGGTAATCCGCCTGTTCGCAGAAACGGGGCAAAAGTCGGCGACGCGATATGTGTTACCGGCTCGCTCGGCGGGGCGTTGCTCGGCAAACACCTCAGTTTCACACCCCGTGTTAAAGAGGCCCTCAAAATAACGTCATTAGTCAAGCTCAATTCGATGATGGACCTCAGCGATGGCCTGAGCAGCGACCTGAATCGGATTTGCACCCAGAGTAAAGTCGGTGCGATTCTCGACACCAATTCAATCCCGATTTCGCCAGATGTTAAAAAGGGGTCAGGGGCCGTTTTTGCTGCGCTTAATGACGGCGAGGATTTTGAACTGCTTTTTACGCTGGCCGAAGATAATTGCGTTAAGTTGTTGAAACAGTGGAATGATTCTGTGCCGATTACGAGAATCGGCACAATTACCGACGCCGGGAAAATGCAGATAAAAATGTCCGCCGAAGGCGAGACCTCGCCAAAAGGCGGGCCCGACGGCAAAATCACTGAGTTGAAGCCCGCCGGCTACGACCATTTGAAATGATTGATTATTTTAAGATGACTATTGATGTAACAACAAATTCCGCAAATGAGACCGTCAAGTTTGGCCAAAAGATTGGCTCGCAACTGAAGGGCGGGGAGGTCATTGCGCTGGTCGGCCCATTGGGTGCCGGCAAAACACACCTCATCAAGGGAATCGTCTCCGGTCTCGGCGCTGAAGACGCAGCCAATGAAGTTACCAGCCCGACATTCGTCCTGGTCAACGAATATACGGGACGGTTAGATATATTTCATCTTGACGCATATCGACTCGATTCGATTGCCCAGTTCGAGCAAATCGGTTTCGACGATTATTGTTATCCCGGCTCGGTTGTTCTTATCGAATGGGCCGACAAAATCGAGCAGGCCCTGGCTGGCATCAACTATATCAAAATAGAATTGTCTCACTTTGGCCCGACCGCCAGAACAATCCGCGTCACCAACGCCCCCGACTACATACATTTCTAAGCCAGCAAATTTGGGCGAAGCGATATTTTAGGTCCTTGTCGTAAAAATAATTGTATTTAGTCCTATATTACACCCTCCTGAATTTGGCACTTCCGATTAAATTACCTATGCTTTAGGTGAACACTGGCTACATCAATGTCAAACAGGGGGATGCAGCCATTATATTATCAGGGGACCGGCTGGGGAGCCGCATTAGGGGGAAACTGACCGGCCCGCCACAAATCCCGAAAGGGATGCCTTACGGCATACGGCGGGTAAGCTTTGTGTTCGAGTCCGGTTTATTACTGGGGGAAGCCGTTGTGTTTCTTTTATACGCACGGCTTATGGGGTGAATTGTAATGACTAAAGCGAGAATCGGTTTTGCAATGATTCAGGTTTCTCTGGTGGGAGCTATTTGTAGTGTCGGCGCGGGTATCCTTTCTCCTGATTTTAGCGCACGTGGCACAGGAGTTGAAGAGTCCCGTTTCATGGCCGACCTTCAAACGGTTCGTTGTCAGCTCGAACTCTACAAAATCCAGCACAACGAGCAGCTCCCGCCCACTGAGACCTACGCCAGCTTCGAACAGGCCCTGACAACGAAGGGCGCCGATAATCGCGGGCCTTATCTGTCGTCAATGCCTGCGAATCCGTTTAACGGCAGCAGTGCAGTCCGGTTTGAAAATGGCCAAAGCACCGCCGGCTCCGGTAAAGCAGGCTGGGTCATAAATCTGGCTACCGGCGCTATCAAGGCCGACGATTCTGCCGTCCACGCGGCTTTATAATAGATAGACATAATCACACTCGTTAACCCGCCACCCATATTATTTGGGCGACGGGAGAAGATGAACTCGCTGATTTACATTTCTTCAGCGAGTCATTCTTTTTTATGGCTTGCTTTTATTTTCTGTCTGGTTCCTGGCCTTTTCGCATTGCATCTGTATCGTCTCATAAAAAACGCCGTAGGCGTTTATTATCGGCCCTTGTCTGTTCCACTCACACGGAAAGCGATTCTGCGGTTGCGGCCTATCGGTTTGCGGGATGCGGTTCAACCTGCCCAACCTCATCTTATACCGAATTTCCTTATATTTACGCAGGTTAAGGACCATCCCCGACAGGCCGAAGAATCTCCAGATAAACTAATCGCTGACTGTCTAATAAATTTAGAGCAGGGCATAGAAAGGGCGAAAGAATGACACCGAGAAAAGTTTTGGTTGTCGATGACGAAGTCCATATTGTTCACGTTGTCGCGATAAAACTTCGCAATAATGGCTATGAACCCATAACCGCCGGCAACGGGCAGGAGGCCTACGACCTGGCCTGCCGGGAAAACCCGGACATCATCATCGCTGATTATATGATGCCCGTGATGAGCGGCTTAGAGTTGCTCGAAAAACTCCGCGAAAACGAAGCCACTAAGAATATTCCTTTTATCCTCCTGACGGCCAGAAATTTCGCGATAGACGATATCAACCAGCAGCGGCTGAATGTCTCCATGTGCATCACCAAGCCGTTCAGTCCCAAAGAGCTGCTGCGAAACATAGAAGACATCCTTTACCAGAAGGAGTTGGTAAATCAAACGTGATGATTGGCACAGGGAAAGCAGTTACGGGATTACTGCGTTTGGTATTCGCCCGACCCCACCCCATATACGGAGCAGTTTATGCCTGACACATTAACAGCAGGTTTGACAGCGTCTGAAATGCGTGAGCTGAAGGATTTTGGAGCTCGGCTGGCCGCGCTCGGCGCCAGTTTCGCCGTCTGCGACTTCGAAGGCCGGCCTCTGCTGCTCTGCAAGACGGGCGGTTTCGAAACCGACCCCGCGCGATTAGCCAAAATCGCCCGCGATTGCCTCAAAAATCTTCCGAATAAAAAAGAGAAACCCCATGACGATTCCTCGGCATCGTCGGCCAGCAGGTATCTTTCCGCCGTTCTTGTTCCTCTGACGGACACTAAAAAACAGACCGGCTTCGCCGCGGTCATAGACCTCGGCGGAACCCCCGATATGAACAACCAGCAGCAGGCGCACGTTCTTTCGGAACTGCTCCGCCTGTTTAAGGAAAAATTCATCTCCCAGCGAAAATCCACGGAGCAGATGGATATGATAAGCTCCGAACTAGCGCAGACCTACGAAGAGCTGGTGCTGCTCTACAAAATAAGCACCAATATGGAAATCGTCGAGCCCGACGCAAACTTCCTACAGATGGCCTGTGACAGCCTGACCGAAATCGTCAGCGTCGAAGGCATCGCCATCCTCCAGGAAAAAACCGTTGATGATAAGTCCCGTTTTGTCCTTATCGCCGGCGCAGGCGTTATCGATATCGACGACCGCACAGCATCGCTTTTCTACAGCCGGCTCCAGCAGGAAATGAACAAGGGCAAAGAGGTACTCCTCGATAGCGAAGTCGATGCGCCCTTCAGACACGAATGGCCCAAAAACATTCGCAACGTCATCGTTGTCCCTCTGTCCAGCAAAAACAAAAATAGCTCCTTGCAGGGAGCAGGTTCGCGACAGCCCGGCGCAAACCGCATCATCGGTATGCTCGTTGCCGTT
>PLLM01000091.1 GCA_003141275.1 Phycisphaerales bacterium | reverse complement strand
AGCGAGCCGTTTTCCATAACCGCCACGCGGCATTCTTCGCTCTCGGCCACATTAATAAGCATTTCTCTTGCCATTTGTCCCGTCTTTCACACGCTATATAATAAAAATTACCGGCCCGATGACCGCTGTTAAAGTCCTTTCCACTGTACGCCTGTCCGTTTCACCGGCCCTGTTAAATCCGCCGTTTTCAAATGTAACAAACCAAGAATTTCGTCAACCCGTATTGTGCCTGCCTGGCTGATTTTGCAGTCAACGGCGACCCGGTCTTGTTCGACTTTGATTGATTCCAGAAAAGGCCTTACGTCAACCGGTTTGGTTCTCGAATTCTCACCGGTTCGCCTGTCAACCATAACCTTGTCGCCGGCTAATATCTCTTCAATCTGTCGCCTGATTTTATCATCAATATATTGTCCTCCCGGAAAGGGATGGCCAAGCCACCGCACACTCATTATATATCTCGCTGAAATTGGTTCAGGGATGCTTTTGGCCTGACTTGTCTCCACAGAAACAATTTCAATGCCATTTGGCAGCTCACTTTTCAGCGATTCGGCGTCTATTTCTGTCTGGCCCTCTTTAAGCCACAGACATAATATCTCATCATCCGATTCAACGCCTACGCTTCTCGGCAGCACAAGAGACATCCGCTGATGCGGATTAAATCCCTGGCTATACGCGATTTGCACCCCGGCCCGCACACAGGCGCGCTGGAAGAGGCGCATCGTCTCCGCATGCGACAAAAACCGCAAACTCCCTCCTATTCGGAATCGAATTACAGCTAACATCTGTTTTCCAATTTTTCGTCGCCCGGCCCCCCTCAGTCCCTTAGGGACTAATTATAGGGGACTACTTAGAATGCTTCGGGCAATATCTTTCGGACCGCGTCACGAAGGAAGCTGGATATCTGTCTTTCAGAATTCATTCCCAGCACTTTTCTGGCGACCTTATTGCATTCCTCTATCGTGACCGAACGAATAATCTGTTTTATTTCGGGTATCATCGGCGCCGCGATTGACAGCGTTCGCACGCCCAGACCAAGCAGCAGCATCACCGACTCCGGCTCCGAGGCCATTTCTCCGCAGACGCTGACATCCACCTGTGCCTTGTGTGCGTCCTGAATCACCGTCCTGATGAGCCGAAGGACCGCCGGGTCAACCGCGGAATACAACGTGGAGACAAGCTCGTTGCCCCTGTCAACGGCAAGTGTGTACTGGGTCAGGTCATTTGTCCCTATACTGAAAAAGTCAGAGTCCCTGGCCAGCATCGACGCCGTCAGCGCCGCCGAAGGCGTCTCAACCATAATTCCGACCTTGATGTTTTTGTTATACGGTACGCCCTCTTCGTCGAGGTCTTCCATTACGTCGCCCAGTATCATCTTGGCCTGCATCAGCTCCTGCAGGTTGGTTATGAGGGGGAACATTATCTTCAGGTCCCCAAGCACCGAAGCTCGCATAATGGCGTGAAGCTGCGTTTTGAACATCGTCAGGTTTTGCAGGCAGAATCTTATCGAGCGCAGTCCCAGAAACGGGTTTGGCTCCCGGATATAGCGTCTGCTCTGGGTATATTTATCCGCCCCAAGGTCCACTGTTCTGAGTACCACCGGCCTGGACTTAAAGACCGCCACCGTCCGTGAATAGGCCTCGTAATGCTCCTGCTCCGTCGGCTCAGTGTTGCGGTTGAGATACAAAAATTCCGTTCGATAGAGTCCTATTCCCTCGCCGCCTTTTTGCAAAACCCCCTGGGCCTCATCCGGGAACTCGATATTACCCATCAGCATCACCCGTACCCCGTCTCGCGTCTCAGCAGGTTTTTCCCTTATAGTATCAAGCCGATGCTCCAGCTCGGTGTATTCGACGGCGTATTCGAGATATTGCTCTATCGTGTTATCATCAGGATTTATGATGACGATGCCGCGGTTGCCGTCGATGATTACCGTGTCGCCTGCGGTAACGGTTTCGGTGATGTCTTCGAGCGCGACCACCGCGGGGATGCCCAGCGACCTTGCTACAATCGCGGTATGACTTGTTCTGCCGCCTGCGCCGGTGGCGATGCCTTTGACGTACTCTTTATTGAAACTCGCCGTCTGTGTCGGACTTAGCTCGCGGGCGACAATGACCGCCTCTTCCTTCAAGGCCGCGATGTCCTGCCGCTTGCCTCCCACTAAGTGTCCCACCAGCCGGTGCTCGATGTCATATATGTCGGCGGCCCGTTCGCTTATGTAAACGTCCTTTACTTTGGTGAAGTGCGAGGCGATATCCCGCAAGGTGCTCGAAACAGCGAACTCTGCCGTAACCAGCTCCGTGTTCACCATATCGGTTATCTTTTTGCGGAGCGTGCGGTCCCGCAGATAGCTCAGGTGAACCGCGAAGATGTCTTTTATTTTCTGCCCCCCGATTTCATCCTGTTCGGCCTGAAGGCGGGTCAGCTCCTCAATGCCGTCTTTGAAGGCGTTGCGCACGCGCTGCGTTTCCGTCAAACGCTGCGACGGCTCAATCAGTCGCCTTGGAATCCGATAATCCTCTGCGTCGATAACGAAGCATTTACCGATTGAAATTCCCGGCGAAACTGCTATGCCTTTTTTTATTTCCATCGTTGACTTAAATCAGGACATCTGTTTGCTTTTTTCCTCGGGCGTCGACTCGCCGAACTTCTTTACCTCAACGAGCTCTCGCAGCGCCTCAACCGC
>PLLM01000051.1 GCA_003141275.1 Phycisphaerales bacterium | reverse complement strand
CCGAGGTCTTTGCTCATTATCGGCGCCGCCTGCGAAATGCAGACGCGGTCGATATAGGTAATGACGGACAAAGTAACGGCGAACACAATGACCCAGTAGCGAACACGGGTAGGACGTGTTCCTGAGCCATTCATAAGCGTTTTGTCGCTGGGGTCCATCTAAACTCGCAACAATTATTTTGGCGGTTCGACTTTGCTCACCGCAGGCGGCAAAACGGCTTCGAATAACGGCTTACGGAAGGATTTGGCCTTCTGGTCATATAAGCCGAATTCGTTTGCGCAAAATTCCCAGTAATGGAAGCTCATTTCCCGCTCGATTGCGGCGTCGGCCATAAACTTTGTCCAGCGTGCGCGTGAATCCATATCCGCCTTTTCGTATGCGCCAAACTCGCCCAAGTTAATCGGGCGATTGTTTTTCTTCCCCCAAGCGGCAGCAAAATCCAGGTCCCTTATTACTTCCTGCTTTTCGTCCTCGGTGCCGGTCCACTTTGTGCCTAACCAGCTGTTCGGGTCTCCCCTGGTTATCCAGTCCGCCCCCTGATGGGTAAACGTCAGCGGGAAATAATCGTGAACGGTAACGATGATGTTGCGGTCTTCTTTTGGGATATCGAGCAGTGCGAGGTAATGAATCTGGTTATAGTGTGCCGAGCCGATGACAACAGTCCTGTTCGGATTGGACTGCCGCACAACCGCAAGGGCCTCTTTCAATTGCTCATTCCAGGGACCTGCCGTTAATTCCTTTTGCGGCTCATTCAAAAGCTCGAAGACAAGAATATCGGGACTATCTTTGAAATGTTCCGCAATTTGCTTCCAAAGGGCGAGAAATCTTTCTTTTTCCTTGGCGGGGTCGGCATAAAGCTCGCCATAGTGGTGGACGTCGAGCATTATGGGCAGGTTTCGCGACAGGGCGCAGTTGACCGCCCAGTCCACCCGTTTCATAAATTCCGGGTTAATCGTATATGGCGGGGCAGACAATGCGTGGGCCGACCAGCGAACGGGCAGCCGGACGGAGCTGAAGCCGGCGTCTTTTATAATCTGAAAGTATTCTTCCTGAACAACAACGCCCCATTCGCCTTCGCTTGGCGCGTCAAAAGCGTTGCCGAGGTTCACGCCCCTGCCTAAAAGCTGGTTCATTTTGAACGGGTCCGGTCCTTTGGCGGCGTTCGGCTCATCAACGGCCCTGCAACCCGATACAAACATAACTACGGCCAATAAGGAAACGATAACGGATGTGAATAGCATTGCTGACTTCGACATGATTTTTCACTCCAACAAAATTTGAGTACAAGCCGAATCTTTTCACAACAACAGTATAGCCGGTTTACAACAAACAGCAAGACGGGAATGACTACGGAAAACGATAACCGGCTTTCGACAGTGAAATACTGCCCCGGACGTGAATCCCTAAAACCGGCGAAATGCGCTGTCGCCGGGTGTTACTTTACCTCTACTATCGAGTTGTAGCCGCCAAACGGGTTCAGTTCCGTTGTCTCGTTATAGGGGTCCTGCTGCCACTGCCCATCTACAACCAATCGATAACGGTACTTGCCGGGCGGCAGCTTCGCCGACGCCTGCCAGACCCCGTTTGCTCCCACCTTTTCCATAGGCAGCTTTGTCGGCTGCCAGCCGTTGAAGTCGCCGGCAATCTGTACCGATTCGGCACGAGGATACAATGTCACGAAAGCCACCGCGTCGTTGACCTGGTTGACGCCATAGTAGTCGCTCAGCTTCGCATCCGTCGTCGCAACTTTTGGCTGTTGGGGCTCAGTCCGCACGGCAACCGGTGCTACCTCAGTTTTCGCGGCAGCCGGCTTCGGCTCGGCCCGCACAGTTGCCGGTTCCAGTTGCTGTGTCTTTTGTCTCGGCGGTTCTATCACCTTTATACGTCCGGTATCCGGCGGAGTAACCTTCGACTTCGGCTTTGCCCTTTCCAGCAACTCATCAGCCGTAATGCTTATCGCATCCAACTTCTCCGACAACGATTCGATAATCTGCCTGCGCTGCTGCTGGGGCTGGTCCTGCGTCATTTCCTTTACCAGTTCCTGGAAATCTTTGTGACCCTTGCTCGCAGGGTCGTATTCGCTGATGGGTTGTCCGAATGACGCGGCTTCCTTGAGCTTCGTATTGAAATTCACCACCGTCTTGAACATCTTATCGCCAAAATGCTTGCGAAGCTCGCCGAGAATCTCGCGGGCCATTTTCGTCCGAATATCATACATACTCGCCAGCACCTTTACGTTGACGGTCTGATTGCACCTCTGGCACAGAATCGCCAGCGTCTCAAGCTGTTTGCTCAGGCCGTGGAGCGAAAAATAGCCCGTCTCGACCGGCACGATAACATCCGTCGCCGCCCGAAGCGCGTTAAACGTCAGCAGCCCAACCGCCGGCGGGCAATCTATAACGACAAATTCATAGTCATTCTTGATGGAATCAAGAACCTTCTTGAGGCACAGCTCGCGGTCGGGCATACCTGCCATTTGCTGCTCGAAGGCCGACAGGTCGATGCTCGCCGGGGCAAGTTCGAGTTTCTCGCTTACTTCCCAGAGAATCTCGCTCAGCCGCATAGGTTCTTCCTTGCTGTGACTTATCATTACATCGTAAATGCTCTGCTCGATTTGCTCTTCGGGCACCGCGAGGCCGACCGCGCAATGCGATTGCGAATCCATATCGACCAGCAGCGTCTTGTGCTCCATCTCGGCCAGCGCACTGGCTAAATTAATCGATACGGTGGTTTTGCCTACGCCGCCCTTTTGATTGACAACAGCTATCGTCCTCATAGGTACCCCAGAATCCAAAGAAAATTATTAACAAAGCCGGTTTTGACGCCTCGCCGGCCAAATTCTCGATTATCAGTATCACAAGGCGACAATTCGCCCTCTGGTTTTTCGGCTAAAGACAGGATAAAACTTTATATTTTTATGGGACGAGCCGATAAAAATCCCCCCTATCAGTATTACAGACCCAAACTTATATGCCCTTAGGGGATAATCTCAGGATGTGGGGGGATAGCAACACTGATATTGCGGTTTGGGCCGACTTTCAGGCCTGTATTCTATTTCCTGCCCCGAACTTTGAGCGTTTTTTGTTGATTTTCCCGGCTCAATATGATACGCAATTAGTGATATATCTAAATTAAGAGGATGAGAGATGAAACATACATTCCCTATGAGGAGGTTTGACAATTAACGCCAAATCAATTATTAGATTCTGCCTTTTGAGCTTTGCCCTTGTCGGCAGCGAATACAAATCCCAAAAACAAATAGAGGGAACACTATGAATGCGAAACCAATAACTATAATGGCGGCCATTGCGGTGATATTCACGGCATCCTGTGTAATGTTGTTACAGGAGAACGCATTGGGGCAGAATGCCACCAACGCAGCGACCGGCGCAGGGCAAGACGAAGGGGTAACGATATGCGAATCCACCACAGGCCGGCTTGCGAGCATGAAACCTTCACCTGATGGCAATCATATCGTGTGTATCTCGCATAATAATGACGATGTGGCCACACCTTTTCATATCTCCGTGGATGGTCACATGATCACCAAAGTGAAAATGCTTGCGTCAGGTGGTATATACTGGTCACCGGACAACAAAGCATTCGGTTGGTGGAAATCGACAGACAACGGGTGGGTTCCGATCGTTACGTCCGTTGAAGGGAAAGAATTGTTCTCAGGTGCGGAACTTTGCAAAACGTTAGCAATGGGACAGACGGGATTGCATAACACGTCATCGACTTTCGAGAGCGGTCCCACGAAGATTTCTTACTATTTCGATAGTAATGGGGTGCAGTATATTGGTGGAGAGCCGCAAAATGGTGATGTGGCTGCGGCGTTTCTAGCCGTCTCTGATGGCGGGCAACAAGTCGGCTGGTTTGTTGGCACGTATGCAACGAACAAAGTGGTCTCGTGGCGTTACCAGGGCGCGGACAAGCGACCAGCGGAAAACTATGATTACGTTTGGTGGCCTAGCTTGGTTCCGTTACGGAAGCAAGGCGAAGTTGCGTTTTCAATCCAGCGTCAAACGAACTGTTTTATTGTCTGCGGAGCAAAGGAGTATGGTCCATACGAAGGCAACTCTCGAATCTACGTAAACCAAGACGGCTCCGGGGTCGCATGGTTTGGCCGAATTGATAAGAAATGGTTCCTCTTCGTTAATGGTATCCAAAAGGCAGGCCCATTCGAAGACACAACCTGTGCTCAGTTTCTTCACAACGGGGAAGTGGCGTATGTTGCGACGCGGGGTGACAAACTCTTGGCGGTTGGAGCCGACGGAGAATCGGCGTTAGAACGAAACGACTTCATTGCGGGACCATGTTTCAGCCCAGATGGGAGGCACGTTGCTTATGCAACAACACAAAAAGGCCTACCACCATGGCCTGCCAAGGTGACGGTCGACGGTAAAAAAGTTTTCGGCGATTTTCCGGCGACAACTTACGAGGAAGGCAATTACACGAAACTCGACATGCACGGTGTGCTCTCTCTTTCGTGGCGTACAGGTAGTAAAGGAGAGAACATACTTCGTGCGCTCGTCCTGAGGGAGAAAAATGTAGTCCGCCTTGAGAAAACCTTCTAAAAATGAGAAAACGAAAGTCTTGTGCAAGCTGGTTTTCCACACGACTTCTCCGATTTTATGTCTCTGGCCAATAACTGGCTTGTAGATTGCTACGCAGACCCGAATAATCCGGCTTGCATGCCAAGGTAAGGCAATTTACTTGAAGTTAGCGGGGTCTTCAAGCGTCTTTTTGACGAAATCGAGGAACTGGGCCGCATAGCCGCCGTTGGCAACCTTGTGGTCAACCGACAACGTCATATTCATCATCTTATGAACCCCAAGAGTATCGGGGCTGTCGTCCGTCGGCACGCAGACATCGGCGATTTTGCCTATTCCCAGTATTGAGCACTGGTCCGGCACAACAATCGGGATGAACGAATCGACGCCGAATGCGCCGAGATTGCTGACTGTTATGCAGCCACCTTCGAGGTCTTCGAGCGTAAGCTGGTTATTCTTTGTCCTTTCGATAAGCTGCCTGCTGTAATAGGCTATTTCAGCGACGGTCTTCTTGTCCGGGTCTTTGACTATCGGCGCAATAAGTCCTTCAGGCGTTGAAATAGCCAGCCCAACGCCTATCGCCTTGGCCAACTCTATATCGTCGCCGTCAATTTGGCCCGTCATTATGGGGAACTTTTCCAGCCCAATCGCGATTGCCTTGATAATAAAGTCGTTATACGCGACCTCTGTTTCGCTTGTCTTGTTGAGTTTGGCCCGGTATGCGACGAGGTCGGTAACATCCGCCCTGACATTGAGATAAAAACAGGGTATTTCCTGCTTTGACCGCAGCATCTTCTCGGAGGTGATTTTCTGCAATTTGCTGACTGGTATCGTCTGGCCGAGTTTCAAATCCTGGGGCAGGACCGGTATCGGCATCGGTAAATCACTTATTTTTTCCCGTTTTGCCGGTCTTGATTTTGCGATTGTAGGCGTCGCGGGCGTTGACGCCTTGAGCGACCGCAAAAATTCGTCACTTACCCGCTCATCCTTCTCGCCCAGTATCAAAAGAGGCGTTTCTATGCGGTAACTTCCACCCACCTCGGCCATTATCTGCTTAACGAAACCATCCGCGGGCGATTCAATTTCGAGGGTCGCCTTGTCGGTCTCGACGTCAAAGAGAGCATCGCCGCTTTTGACGTGGTCGCCGATACTGACTTTGCAGTCAACAATCGTGCCTTCTTCCATTGTATCGCCGAACTTCGGCAGCCGAACTTCTTTGGCCATTATCCAATCCTTTTCCAATGGTTATTGAAAACGCAAGGATTCTACGCTATCAGCAAGATACAATCAACTTCCCCATGGAAACTATCCGTATCCGGGATAGTACAGTTGTTATCGCGGGCGTAATTCAGTGGTAGAATGTTGGCTTCCCAAGCCGAATGTCGTGGGTTCGAAGCCCATCGCCCGCTTTTTCTTTTTACACAAGGAGTTACAGCAAATTTCCAGCCTGGTTTTGTCCCGTTGATACTACACAACCTGCACAACTCAACACGGCTGCTATACTGCCGGTTCTTTAGAGTTCTATCAGCATAAGCATAGGCGTATTGTTGGATTGCCGGATAATACTTCTTCATGGTATTAGTTTGTCCTGCAAGCCGTTGCATAACCTCCTTTGGCGGATACAAAAGTGTTGCTAATTCTATAAATATAAGTTATACTCACGGCGCATTATTGTAGAAAAATAGGCCAAAAGCCGCTTAATAGCGTAGTAAGGGGTTGTGGAAAAGCAAAAACAGAGAAGAAAGCGGTATAAGAAACGCTAATATCTAAAAAAAGCATTATGAATGAACGAACCTTAAAGATGTATGTTTTTTATTGTTCAAACAGTATTGAGCCGGAACAAATGGCCGGGGGCCTGGGCAAATTAGACGGGGTTACAGTTAAGACGATAAGTTTGCCGTGTTCGGGGAAAATAGACGTCCCGTATTTGGTAAAGGCATTTGAAACCGGGGCGGATGGTGCTGTAATCGTTACCTGCAAGCAAAATGAGTGTCAGCACTTAGAAGGAAATTTACGGGCCAATAAACGAGCTGAGGCCGTCGAGTCGCTGCTGGAAGAGATTGGAATGGGTAAAGGGCGAATGGCGGTTATTATGTTGAAGGATGGCGGCGTCGAACAGGCCATTGGCGAAATCAGGGCTTTTCTTGACAGGGTAAGAAATTTGCCTCAGCCCCAAAACAGTAGTACGAACGTATAGTAAGGAGAGTATGAGTTGTATGAAAATTGACAGTAAACTCGCAAATACAATAGCGAAGGGGGACTTTATAGTTACCGCGGAGATTTTGCCCGGTGCAGGCGGAGACGGTTCAATAACAGAAGCGGCGCTGAAGGCATTGGGCAAGGGGCCTGTGGCGATAAACGTGGCGGATAACTGCCATAATATAGGAATGTCTTCCATCGCCGGGTCGGTTGCGGTGCTTAAATCAGGCGCCGAGCCGGTTTGTCAGATTGTTACGCGCGACAGGAATCGTATCGCGTTACAATCTGATTTGCTCGGGGCGGCTTACTTAGGAATCAAGAACGTGCTTTGCCTGTCGGGTTATCATCAAACGTTGTCAGCCTGCCCGGAATCGGCAAATGTTTATGACATCGATTCGACTCAGTTTATTGAGCTGGTAACGAATATGTCCGAGAAAGGTGTTTTTGCCGACGGGTCAAAGATTGAGGGACAATTTTCAATGCTTGTGGGGGCGGTTGCCAACCCATTCCTGAAGCCGGTGGAATTAAATATGCTTCGGACGCAAAAGAAGGTCGAAGCCGGCGCAAAGTTTATTCAGACAAGCGCCATATTCGATATTGAGACATTTGGCCAGTGGTTAGATGCAGCGATAAGCGAAGGCATCACCGCCAAGGCGGCGATACTGGCGGGCGTTTTACCTTTGGATTGTGCCGCTGAAGCGGAGAGGTTACGGAATACATACACGGATTATTCAATTCCGGACAGCGTGATTGACCGGCTTAAAAAGGCGGGCGACGCGGCTGCGCAGAAAAAAGAGGGACTGAATATCTGCATTGAGACAATCGGGAAGCTTAAAAAAATGAAAGGCCTGCGAGGCATCCATATACATTGCGGCTGTAAAGGAAAAGTGTCGCCGGAAGTTGTCGCGGCGGCCTTGTCATAACGGGAATCGAATATGCCTGAAAAATATCATATTAAAACACAACCTGTGCCGCCCATAAGCCCGCGAATCGGCAAATACGGAATGGTCGATTGGCGGGAAGATTGCGCACGCTGTCATAACTGCGTTAAGAAGGCCTGCGTTTACGACCGCTACAGGCAGGAAGCGGATTACATTCGCAATCTCAGCGACGTTGACACCCTGTTCTTCGATTGTATGGGTTGTTTTTCGTGCGTTCAGGACTGCACAAAGGGTCTTTTGTGTATGTCCATCAATCCAGAATACCAGAAAATGGGAAACAGCTACTGGACTCCCGATATTATCAAAACGACCTGGCTCCAGGCGGAGACGGCGAAGATTCCGGTTTCCGGCGCGGGTTATCGCGGGCCATTTTCGGGCAAAGGATTCGATTCGATGTGGACGGATATGTCCGAAATCGTTCGCCCAACACGCGACGGAATCCACGGACGAGAATACATCAGCTCTTCGGTCGATATCGGAAAGAAACTGCCTTACCTGGCATTTAATGGTGATAAAAACGCTGTAAACGCGTCACCGCTGGTTTCAATTCCGATGCCGATGATAATAGATATGACTTCACCTGCGCATACTTTGCCGCAGCTTAATTCGATTATTGCCCAGACCGCCGTAAACACCGACATAATAGCGATTATTGATTCGCGTCAATGGCAAGGTAATGACAAACAGCTCGATAACATAGCGTTTTATATTGCTGATGGCGAGGTCATCCCGAAAGACGCTCTTAAGAAAACCAGGCTGGTGGAAATACCCGATAGCGCAAAAGTAATGGAGCGCATCAAAGAAATAAAAAAGATACATCCCGGGATAGTCATTGCGGTAAGAGTTGAACTGACAACAGGCGGAGTCGAGCGTGCGATAAAGCTCGCTGAATCCGAAGAGGTTGAAGTGATACATATCGTGGCGGACCCAAACGGAAACGAAATTGGCGCAAGCAAGCCGCGGTTTATCAAGGATATGACGCGTCATATTCACACGGCGCTGATAGAAAAAGGCATAAGGGATTCGATTACGCTTATGGCCGGGGGCGGGATAGCGCTGCCGGAGCATATGGCGAAAGAGATTATATGCGGCGCGGACCTGATAACAATCAATCTGCCGCTTCTTATAGCTTTGGAATGTCATCTGTGCAATAGCTGTAAGCCCGGGATGGTATGCCCGGCAAAGCTGGAAAAAATAGATATTAATTACGGCGTCGGTCGAATGACCAATCTTATCGCCGCCTGGCACGACCAGTTGATTGAGGTTATGGGCGCGATGGGAATGCGTGAAGTTCGTCGTCTTCGGGGCGACGTCGGCCGCGCGATGTTCTTCGAGAATCTCGAGGAGGAAACCTTTGGCAAGCTTTTCGGTTCCAGAAAAAACAATTAAAGATATCCTTCCTGAAAACACGCTAAAGACGCTTGTGCCGCAGGAAGAGGTGACGCGTGTCGTTAAGACGGCGCCGTCGCGCTATCGCAACGAGATTGCGAAGTTCATTGTTCATCGCAATCTGAATTGCAAACGATGCGGCAAATGTGCCGAGGTCTGCCAGTACGGAGTTCACGTGTTAAAACCCGGCTACAAGTATTTCGCTGAGCCGAAAAATCATTTATGTATAGGGCCTGCCTGCGAAAAGACCGGCAATTTCTGCGTAGCGAAGTGTCCGAACGGGGCATTACAACTCAAAGAAAACCCGCTGTTTAAGGCGTTGGGCGATTATCGCTGGCCGGGAGATTTGATTTTAGCGACGTGGAAAATGGCTGAAACCGGCGATGTCCCGCCCGCGGAATACGGTTTCGAATATGAGTGCGGCAATTCAGGCGGCGGGTTCGACCGGCTGAGGTTCAAATTTCCCGATAAGCCGCCCGTAAAAATCGACGCCGACAAAATAGATACAAGCATATCGCTCAATAAGCGAGGCGATGGTCGGCCCGAAATCAAAATTGACGTCCCCTGGTACGGCGGCGGTATGTCATTCGGGTCGGTCAGCAACGTAACCCAGTTATCGAAAGCAAGGGCCGCGAAGGCCTGGAACACCTTCACCTGCACGGGCGAGGGCGGATATATGGAGCGGATGAGGCCCTATGACGACCACGTGATTACGCAGGTCGCAACGGGTCTTTTCGGCGTGCGCGAGGAAACGATTCAGCGTGTGCCGATAGTGGAATTCAAATATGCCCAGGGCGCAAAACCGGGTCTGGGCGGCCACCTGTTAGGCGACAAGAACACCCCGGCTGTTTCCAAGATGCGTGAGGCGGTTGTCGGTATATCGCTGTTTTCGCCGTTCCCGTTCCACAGCGTTTATTCCATCGAAGACCATCAAAAGCACATTGACTGGATAAAACACGTTAACAAACGCGCCCTGATATCAACAAAAGTATCGACGCCAACGGATGTCGATATGGTCGCCGTCGGAAGCTACTCGGCGGGGACTCATATCGTTCACATCGACGGCGGCTATGGCGGAACCGGCGCGGCGCCTGATATCGCGAAAAAGAATATAGCGATGCCTATCGAATACGCTATCGGAAGGGTCCACAAGTTCCTGGCCGACGAGGGCGTTCGCGACAAAGTAACCCTTATCGCCAGCGGTGGGATACGCTCGGCGCACGACGTAGCCAAGGCCATTGCCCTCGGCGCAGACGGAGTCGTAATAGGGACAGTTGAATTAGTGGCCCTTGGATGTGTCCGGTGCAGCAGATGCGAAAGCGGACGGGGGTGCCCGCGCGGTATCGCCACAACTGACCCAGAACTGGCGCAGAAAATGAATATCGATTGGGGTACGCAGCGGATTATCAACCTTTACAATGCCTGGCGAAAAGTGCTCGTAGGACTTCTGCAACGCTTCGGCATGCGCAGCGTCACAGAATTACGCGGACGGACAGACCTGCTGATGCATCTTGATTACGCCAATGATGTTGGAGTCAAGAAATGAATAATGAAATCATAAAACAACTTGCATATTCGAGAAAACAATTAGCTGAAAAACTGAATCATTCTTCCGACATCAGAAAAGAGGCGGAAGAAGGCGGCTGCGGCGTCGTTGGTTTTTGCTGCAGCGAGCCGGTGCCGGGCAAGCATATTTATGAGCCGTCTCGCCAGATGCACAATCGCGGCAACGGCAAAGGCGGCGGTATTGCCGCGGTCGGATTTGTGCCGGAACAGCTCGGCGTCAGCCGGGAGGTCTTAGATAATCATTATATGCTTCACGTCGCGTTTCTCGATGATAAGGCCCAGCCGGAAATAGAAAAACAGTTTATCACGCCTAATTTCGATATCGCGAAATCGACCCAGCTCGATAAGGTTAGCGACTGGAAAACCGTACCCGGACTGGAAGTTAAACCGCCTGATGTTTGCCGGTACTTTGTTCGGGTAAAGCCGAAGGTGCTCGATGACTTCATAGCTAAAAATAACCTGCAAAAACTTGACCGCAGCGAAGCGGAAGACGAATTTATCAACCAGAACAGCTTTAGCTTAAATCAAAAATACTATGCGTCACTGGGCGAGAAGAGGGCTTTTGTGCTTTCACACGGCCGCAATATTATGATTCTCAAGGTCGTTGGTTTCGCGGAAGCGATTGTGAAATATTATAAAATCGAAGACCTTTGTGCCCACGAGTGGATTGCCCATCAGCGTTTCCCAACCAAGGGCCGCGTATGGCATCCGGGCGGTGCGCATCCTTTCGCGGCTATCGATATGGCGCTGGTGCACAACGGCGACTTCGCCAATTATCATTCCGTAACCGAATATCTCAAGCAGCGTAATATCTATCCGCAGTTCCTAACCGATACGGAGGTATCCGCGCTTTTATTCGATTTGCTCAGCAGGACTTATCACTATCCGCTCGAATACATTATTGAGGCGCTTGCCCCGACTACCGAGCTGGATTTTGACCGGCTGGATGAGGAGAAACAAAAGATTTACCGTGACATACAGGCGACCCATATTCACGGCTCGCCCGACGGCCCGTGGTTTTTCATTATTGCCCGCAATCTTGCCCGCGAGAAAAAATTTCAGCTTATGGGCATAACCGACACCGCGATGCTTAGGCCCCAGGTGTTCGCGTTCTGCGACGGCGAGGTCCAGGTGGGCCTGATTTGCTCGGAAAAACAGGCCATCGACGCCACGCTGCATAGCTTGTCCAAAGACGACAAGAGGATATGCCCGGTTGCGGATAAATACTGGAACGCACGCGGAGGCAGTTATACCGACGGCGGGTCGTTCATATTTAATCTTGAAAAAGATTCAGCCGGCAAAATGTGGATTTCGTGCACGGACAAATTCGGCACAGCCGTGCCTATGCCCGAAGCCACGGAAAGTTGCGATTTCTCAGAGGAACCGTCTCTTGTATCTGAGGATGAAGAAGAAATACAGACGCTCATCGGCGAGCGATTTGTATCGGGCAACGGGATGGCGATTTTCGAGATGATTCGAGACGTTGTGCATGAATGGACGTTCGATGAGTTTCGTTTTGCCTGCCGGCAGATTGTCAACCAGGCCAAAGACCCTCATAAGGCGAATCTCGCGATAGAGGTCCTGACGCTGCTTAATGACCGAAGATATTCAACCGGCTCGAAGAAACGGAGCCATATTCTTCACGTTATCCGCGGCGAATTGAACCTGCTGTTCTGGAATATCCCCAATATAGGCGTTAAGAATTCTTATGATGGGACGCATCGTCTCATTGATTTCGAGACGCGAGGCAACCTCAGGGGACCACAGGAAAACGAAACAACTCTTGTAATCGACGCCGCCCATTTTGCTCCCGAAGGGGACGATTGCGACGCGGCGCTTTTAGTTAACGCGTATATCAAGGGCTGGCGGCATTTTATCAGCTTCAATTGCATCGGCCAGCGATTCATCGGCTGCGGCCTCGGCCCCGATACCGATGATGTTACTATCGATGTTTACGGAAGCAGCGGCGATTATCTTGCCTCCGGCATCGACGGGCTNNTTTATGTATGGCGCAAAAGGCGGCAGTGTTTATGTACTGGGTAATGCGGCGGGAAGACCCCTTATCAACTCCGTCGGCAAACCAAAGGTAGTGATAAACGGGACGTGCCTTGACTTTTTAGCCGAATCCTTTATGGCGGGCGACCCGCATAACGGCGGCGGCTTTGTTATCTTAAACGGCGTCAAATTCGACGATAACGGCAAATTAGTAGCACTACAGCAGCCATATCCAGGCAGCAACATATTTTCGCTGGCTTCTGGCGGGGCGATTTTTGTCCGCGACCCGGACAGGACGCTGGTTGACCAGCAGTTAAACGGCGGCTTCTTCGCCAAAGTTACCGACGAGGACTGGGAGTTGATATTGCCTTACCTTAAAGAAAACGAACAGCTCTTCGGAATAACAATAGAGCAGCTTTTAACCGTGAATAACGAGCGGCGCGAGCCAATAGAGGTTTACCGCAAAGTTATTCCCGCCAACGCCGCTGCCGCTGTGTCCGAAGAAACCGACGACGTTGAAGCGGAACTGTCAGAAGAACCAATTGTGAAATAGGATAATTACCGTGATAACAATCAAAAAATCAAAAACCAGCGAAGCATTGAAAGACGCCGTCGAGAAAATATCCGGCGTTGACCTGAGCGTTTGTCTTCAGTGCAGGAAATGCTCCAGCGGATGCCCCGTAGGCAAACTTGCGAAGACCCGGCCCTCGGAGATTATGCGTCGGCTGCATTTGAACGCGGGCAACGAGCTGCTGGAAAGCGATATTCTCTGGATGTGTGTTTCGTGCGAAACATGTTCGGCTCGATGCCCGATGGGTATTGACGTCGCCGGGGTAATGGACGCCTTGCGAAAACTGGCGTTATCGAGGGGAGCGTCGAAACAGGAAGGTAACGTGCCTTTGTTCAACAAGGCATTTCTGAAAACGGTCGAGGTTTTCGGCCGGACTTATGAAATGGCGATGATAACCGCATACAAATTAGGCACCGGAAAATTGATGAACGATACGGAAAAGTTCCCGACGATGCTCAAAAAAGGGAAAATATCACTGTTGCCCTCGCTTGGCGGGGACAGGAAAACGGTGAAACGCATATTCAAAAAAACAAAGCAAAATAAAGGGGCCGGAATATGAAATACGCCTACTACCCCGGATGTTCCGCTGAATCGACGGCCCGCGATATGCACCAGTCAACTCTGGCAGTAGCCGCAGCGCTGGGAATCGAAATGATTGAGCCGAAGGGCTGGACTTGCTGCGGAGCGACCGCAGGCCACCAGACCGACCGCGTGTTGGCAGCGGCATTGCCCGCCGCTAACCTGGCCAAGATTAAGGATATGGGGCTTGACTGCGTTGTGAATTGCGCGGCCTGCTATAACAGGATGAAAGTAGCGAATCACGAAATCGCGACCGAATCGGAAATTCGCAACGACGTCAGCGACGCTATTGGCCGGGATTACGACGGTTCAGTTAAAGTCCGGCATTTTATTGAGGTCTTGCTTGAGGATGTCGGCCTGGAAAAAATCAGCAGCGCAATCAAACAGCCGCTCAAAGGCCTGAAGGTCGCCTGTTATTATGGATGTCTGCTTGTTCGCCCGCCGAAGGTCGTTAATTTTGA
>PLLM01000076.1:27362-42538 GCA_003141275.1 Phycisphaerales bacterium | reverse complement strand
GTTCAGATGGTTTTCGAAAGCCACGTATTCCGCGGTAATTCTTGTCGGGTCATATATAGCCGTGACGATTCGGCGTACTTCTTCTTTTGGTGAAAATCGTTTCACTACCGTATAATAACCATCCCCAGGCATAAGTAATTTGCCCGTATTCTCCGTCATGGCAAAAAAATTGGGCTTCTTGATAGTATCCTTAGGCCACTCAAGAAATCCAGAGCTAAAGTGGGCCGGGTAAAGCAAGGGAACGCATCTGTTTTCCTTGTCCCATCTGAGATTCTCTTCACAACGAAAATCAACAACTCTCCCAGTAGACGCCTCAATTCCAATTTCATTCAGGGAATATGGTAGCGACTTTAACCTGTCAATTGCAATATCATCGATGTCGTTTGCAGCAATATGTACAATGCAGTCACCAGATTCATCTCTAACCACATCTCCATAATTTACATTGCGCAATGTGATATTCTCGAAGTCAGGACCATAGCTTCCCGTTATTGCCACCTGTCCTCGTCTACATCCTTTGATTGCATGGAGGATAACGTTTTCCTGTAGAACTTCGTCGTCTCTAAATGCCTCTTCCCTCGATTCAAATGTATGTATTTTTTTAAGCGTTACGGTATCAAAAAAAGTTTTCCTGAAATGCCTAAAATATGGTCCGTTGCAGAAACTTCGTGGTACAATTGCTACCAATTCCCCGTTAGGCTCCAACAACTTGACGGCGATACCCATAAACCCGGCATATAAGTTTCCTGTCTCTATTCCCATTTTTTCGAAAAGTGCTCTGTATTCCGAATCACTTCTAATTTTCTTATAAGGCGGGTTCATTATCACGTGAGTGAATGATTTTTTCGCCGTCTTTTCTAAAAGTGATGACGATAACATTACACCTGACGCTTTGACAAAATCCTCTTTGAGGATTTCTGACCCGAAACTGATGCCAACCTCAGAAGCTGACTTCCGACATTCCGCAACGGTCAGATTAAGTTCATCAAAGAGTATAGATTCCAGCTCATACGCAGTAATCTCGATAGAGCAGGGCTTAAGAGTCCGACCGCAAAACTCTTCTGTGAAAGCAGCTATAAGCGATCCTATTCCTGCTCCCGCATCCAGAAGGCGGATGTTTTTGCATTCTTTATGCTGGAACAGAGAAGCCATGAACTTAGCGACCGGAGAAGGAGTAAGAAACTGCCCTAATTTTGCTTTCCTTTCAGGATCAAGCGATACGCCAACCCGTATTCTGTGTAAATCTACTAGTTCTACAACAGATTTGCTGGCAATATCATCGATGACTTGACTGGTTTGTGTATCTAACCCCACAAAGCCCATCCTTCCGAGAAAACTTCACGGCAAATAAAATACAAACACAAAAAATCAGGATACCTACGATTTAAACAATCTTCAAGCATTTTCCTCCATGATTATGCAGGCAAATCAGCATCTATTTTTTTCTTTCTGTGTTCTCTGTGGCTGAAAAATACGAGTTAATTATTTACCTCTGCTGGCTCTGGGTTATCTGCGGTCAGATGTAGTCGTTTTTGTCGCCATTTGGGCATTTGTTCGGGGGTGACTGCGGCCCAAAGGCCAATCTTCTGACTTCGAGCGACGGATTCCAACTGTTTGTATTTATTGAACAGGCCGTGTTTGAAACGCAGGTCCGCGTAGGCGTAACCTTCGCTTAATAAAATCTCGTTCAGGAAAGTCCCATCCGGCAGTTGAATATATGCGAGAAGACGATGGTATTTGTCCCTGGTTTTTTTCTCTTTCTCCAAGTAAATGGTAACCTGTTTACCGAGGGCGAGTTTCGTTGTGAAGTCCGATGCCTCTTTGCCGAAATACATTGGCCCTGTCCGCGGGTCTTTGGTTTCAGGGGTATCGATTCCCCAAAGGCGGATTCTGGTGTGGCTGTATTTGCCGTCCGGGATGTCGATATCGAGGGTATCGCCATCGACGACTTTTACGACGGTAAATTGCCTGCCGTGATATTTTGAGATGTCGCCGGAATCCTGCTGCTGTGCTGATTGCAGGGTTCTGGTTACTGACCGGCTGATATAACTGCGGTCGAGAAAAAATAGTGTCGTCGCCGTCAGAGTAATGATGACGGCAACGATATTACGCAGGCGTCTGCTCATCGCATATTTCGCCATATCGTGTCGCGGGTGAGATTATGCTTATTTCTTTTTGGCTCTTTTTTCTGCCGGCTTATCCAAATCGAAGGCGTCGCAAACGGCTATCAGGGCCTGTTCGGCCTGGTTTTTATCGACGACGCAGCTTATTCGGATTTCGCTTGTTGTAATTGAGTCGATATTGACCTTGGCTTTGGCTAATGCGCTGAACATCTTTTCGGCGATGCCGTAATGACTCCTCATCCCGACACCCACCACCGACACCTCTGCGATATCCTCGCGGGTAAAGATGCTGTCGCATTTGACCTCGTTTTTTATGCTCTCGATGGCTTCTTTGGCTGCCCGCAGGTCTGAAGCGCCTATCGTGAACGCCAGGTTTGCCTTGGTCGCGCTGACCTCTGTTTGCATTATGTCATTAACGACGACCTTTGCCTCGGCCAGCCGGTGAAATACCTTGGCTGCGTTGCCCGGCTTGTTATCCACTCCGACCAAACTGATTTTAGCCATATCTTTTTGTATCGTTGCTCCCGAAACCGCTATTCCTTCCATTTGTTTCGCCTCTCCAATAATGTATGTTCCTTCGACGTCTTCGCTGCTGGACCTGACGTGGATTTTTACGTTGTATTTTTTACCGAATTCGATTGACCTGCTGTGCATAACGCCCGCGCCCAAGCTGGCGAGTTCGAGCATCTCGTCGTAGCTGATTTCCTTCATTTTGACGGCTTTTGTGTAAATGCGAGGGTC
This sequence comes from Phycisphaerales bacterium, assembly GCA_003141275.1. GTDB lineage: Bacteria > Planctomycetota > Phycisphaerae > Sedimentisphaerales > Anaerobacaceae > Fen-1362. The sequence goes on along the minus strand of PLLM01000076.1, from coordinate 39,674 downwards.
CGTGGTGTATATGCCGTTAACATCGGTGAAAATTTCGCAGACCTCAGCGCCGACGGCTGCGGCAATTGCGACCGCGGTAGTATCTGAGCCGCCTCTGCCGAGGGTGGTGATATTGTCGTTTTCGTCGATACCCTGGAAGCCGGCGACGATTACGATTTTCCCTTCTTTAAGCTCCTTGTGGATTCGCTTGGCGTCGATGCTCTTTATTCGGGCCTTTGTGTGCGTGCTGTCGGTAATCATTCCGACCTGGAAGCCCGTAAAGCTGATTGCCTTGTGCCCCATCGCGTCCAGCGCCATCGCGAAGAGCGATACTGTCTGCTGTTCGCCTGTGCTGAGCAGCTGGTCCATTTCGCGTTTGGGCGGGTTGGGGTTAAGCTCCATCGCGTCCGCAACGAGATGGTCCGTCTGATGGCCGCGAGCGGAAGCGACGACGACGACCTGGTAACCCTTTTTGGTCGCGTCGATTGCTTTCTGTGCGGCCCGGCGGATTTTCTCGGCGTTCGCGACCGAGGTCCCGCCAAACTTTTGAACAAGTATAGGCATAAGTACTCCAAAAGAAGATTAATAACCCCCAGACAGGCCTGGGGGCTAACCATTGGCGGGGTAAACCCCGCCCACCGTCAGGTGTCCATTACGGGACTACAAATTTTTAACTTTTAAGGAAATATTCCATAAGTTCATACCCCTTGTCAATACGCAAGCCGGATTTTGCGGCGTTTGATTCGGTAAAGGCGGCCTGAAATACACCCGAAACATTGTCGCCTGCCATAGCGAACGGGACGGGGTCGCCGCAATGCGCGCCGGTTTTTACGGGTGTGGGATGATCCGGCAGGACCATAATGCGCCAAGAGGGGTATTTTTTAATCGCCTCGTAAATCGGGCCTACTATGTGCTTATCAATCTGCTCGATTGCCTTTTTCTTGGTTTCGGGATTACCCGCGTGGCCCGCCTCATCGGGGGCCTCGACGTGGACGACGACAATGTCGTAATCCTTAATCGCCTTAATCGCAGCCGCTCCTTTACCCTCGAAATTGGTATCGGTGAAGCCGGTTGCGCCGGGGACTTCAATAAGGTCGAAGTCGATGAGTTTGGCAAGTCCCCTGAAGAGGTCAACCGCGGTTATGCCTGCACCTTTGAGGCCGAAGCGTTTTTCGAAGCTTTCGAGTTTGGCTTTTTTGCCCTGTCCCCAGAGCCAGATTGAGCTGACCTGGTTTTCGCCTAAGTCCGCCCGGACCTTGTTGATGTCGTGGTTGCGGAAGAATTGCTGCGAGCGCATCATCATGTCGATGAGTAGTTCTGCGCCTTTGCCCCTTGGGAGGATTTTCTCGACGGGAGTGCCGATGTAATCATGGGGCGGACAGGTCTTGACGTTGATGTCCATATCCTTGAGGACGAGCAGGTGACGATAACTTACGCCGGTGTAGAAACGGATATTATCGTTTGAGAGCTGCTCATTAAGCTCTTCAATGAGGCGTGTTCCCTCTTCGGTGGAAATATGGCCTGCGCTGTGGTCTGCCATTTTGCCGTCGGCTATAGTTACAAGGTTACACCTGAAGACCCAGTCATCGGGAGATAGCTGGACGTTCCTTGCTACTGCCTCAATCGGCGCTCTGCCGGTGTAATATTGCTTCGGGTCATAACCCAATAGTGACATTTGCGCGACGTCGCTGCCCGGCTCCATACCTTCGGGGACGGTGCGGACGGTGCCGAGCCGGCCGGTCTGGCTGATTTTGTCCATATTCGGCGTATAGGCCGCTTCTAAGGGCGTCTTGTTGCCGAACTGCTCTATCGGGTTATCCGCCGCCCCATCTGGTATTATTATCGCGTATTTAGTGGTCATTCTTTTACCAACCAAACCCCCCAATAAATTGGGGGGGCTAAACATTTACGTTATACGTTTAATAGAACGCCGTAGTTTATGGGTTTTGGGCGGTAAAGTCAATGGCTGCCACAAAGACACAAAGACACCAAGATTATTTAATTGCGGATTACGCGATATCTTTTTGGGGTCTGAAAAACCAGATTTTGCGGGTTATGGGGCATTACGCTGGCAGAGAAAAGAATTTCGTAAAAATATTTGTCTTACTGAATCACAGAGATAAGTTAAAAGGCAAAAGGTAAAAGTAAAAAGTATGGAATGTGTTATAAGGATTTAAGAAGCCCCTTGAGCCATTCACCCGCTTCTGGATACTCCTCACAATTAAGCACAAACTCCTGCCCACGGGCTACCGTGTTCAATAATGTGCTTCTATTATTTTTTTGCCACCGGGTCAAATCCTTGTGATAAGTGAGAGGGGTTCTGCCTTTGTCCGGATAGAACCATGCCGGAAGCTCCCAAAGAGACGGTTTTTCGGCAGATTGCGCAGTTAATTGCCGCTCTTTAGAGAAATGAGAGAAGATGCCTGCCCCGGCAATTTCTTTTATATTTCTACCAGGAAGATTTAGTTTGCTGCTGGAAATATACACAGTGTTGTTACTATCAGTTCTCCTATGAAAGTGTGGGTGATAATCAGCCCATTTATATTTTGCAATGTCAACAGTATCTACCTGAACAATTTCATTTATTTGAAGCCAGCCCCAGATAATATGGCACGGCCTTGAGGGCTTTACCCATTCAAGTTTGCCCGGCTTGACAACGACAGGACGAAACAAACCAAAAAACAGAAAAACGTCGCCTTGTTGCACTCCGCTTTTACGGAGGTGTCCTTGTGCGGCGCCTGTCTGGCCTAATAACGGCTTCCAACGAGCAAGGCGATTCAAACTGGCTCGATTTAAGTCGGGGTCAAGATGAGCATTATCTGAGGCGGGTATTTTACCGCCTGTTAAATCGGATACTATTTTGCCGAGATTATATTCATGCCAGTTAATATCTGAATAGCGGATTGAAGAACCACTGTCCGGTATCGGCAGCGACAGTATTCGCCCATCCGGAAATATCGGGCTTGGTGCTTTTCCTGAAGATGAATCGAAGCCCTTTCTGCTTAGGATGAGCCGCATGAGTTTCCCGTTTTACAAGAATTGTTATCCTCTTCCCACTTTGTCGGTAACGCACAACGTCCTCTTTGCTTTTTATCAATGAATTTCAGGAATCTCTTTATAATATCTTCGGAGAATCTGTTCCTATGACCTCGACCGGCCTTTAGACAGCGGAACTCTTTGGGAAGTTTGATTGCGTTTCTTCCGAAGTAGTGGAATCTTTTTGAGACAAGAACGTATTTGCCGGACAAATCGTGTTTCTTTGCCTCTTTGTCTTCTATTTCCCTGTTTTTCTCGTTCGAATGATGCGACGGAAGCTGCCGGTATTTTTCATTAGATATATACTCGTAGATATTGTCGCCACACTCTTTCCTGGTCCTGCCTGTGCTGAAGTTTTTAGGTTTTTTGTCCGTGAATCGACTATCACGGAAATATTCTTTGTGCGAAATGATTTCTTCGACCTGCATTGCATAGATAATTTTATACTCGGGCTTAGAACTAAGGCCAACTATCCAATCTCCTTTTTGTGCTGTTCTCCGTATCGTTGGCTTGCAGCAGGCAAGGGTACAATATCCCCAGAATGGATTAGGGGCAAATCCGGCATCATGCGTTACAATGTATGAATGCAGCTTCATCTTACGTTTCAACATGTTGTGTCCTTTCATCTTTATCTTTGAATGAGCCCCGATTTATCGGGATGCATCGAAAGGGTTTCCAGCCACAAGGTGGCAGTATATCGTCAAACTGGGAAAGAAGACAAGGATTTTTCGGTTTGCAATCTTTACCACCCCCTGTTTACGGCATACATCCCCGATAAAACCATTCGAGGACAGGTGGGTAGGAAAGGCCAAAGGCAGGAAGGGATATTTAGCGGATAGCGTATGGCGGATAGTAAAAACAGAAGGCATTTTTTATAAATGGTTGGTCAAGCGATTTGTAATCGGTATTATTTTGGAAGCTCTTCCAGAATTTGCCACCGGGCATACGAACTTTCCAGTTGTTTGCCCAGTTCTTTCAATCGTGCTGTGACGGCGGCTATACCATCTCCTTTTTTGTAAAAATCGGGGTTTGCCATAGCATCGTGCAATTGCTTTTGTTCTGTTTCCAGCGTTTCAATCAGCTTCGGTATTGCCTCAAGCTCTTTTTTTTCCTTGAATGACAATTTACGAGGCCGGTTGACTGAAGGATGGGCGCCCGGCTCCGCCCCTGAGGGGCTACGCCGAGGTCTTCGCCCGCCTTCATTGACACTACGGCGGGTAAACTTCGCTTGGGGCTGTTGCTGAATTACCGGAGTGCTTTTGCTCTGTCTGAGCCAGTCATCGTAGCCGCCGACGTATTCCTTAACAATTCCATTGCCCTCCATCGCCATTGTGCTGGTGACCACGTTGTTTAGAAATTCACGGTCATGACTTACGAGCAGCACAGTTCCGGGGTAATTCAGGAGGAATTCTTCAAGCAGGTCCAGTGTCTCAATATCGAGGTCGTTGGTCGGCTCATCGAGCACCAATACGTTTGACGGCCTGATGAATAGCCGTGCAAGCAGCAGCCGATTACGTTCACCGCCTGAAAGGTTGGCCACGGTGTTGCGGGACTGAATCGGTGTAAACAAGAAGTCCTGCAGATAGCCGATTATATGACGAGGTTTACCGTTGATGACTACGGTGTCGCTTCCTTCGGCGACATTGTCATATACGGATTTCTCGTAATCGAGCTGGGCGTGCAACTGGTCGAAATATGCGACATCGAGATTAGTACCGTGGCGTACCCTGCCCTGCTGTATTGGGAGTTCTTTCAGCAGGACGCGAAGGAGTGTAGTTTTGCCTGAGCCGTTAGGCCCGATTATGCCGATTTTGTCGCCCCGCATAATCGTCGTGGAAAAGCCGCAAATTATTGGTTTTTCGGGCGTATAGCCAAACGATATATTATTCGCCTCGATAACAAGATTGCCTGACTGTTGAGTATCATTCAATCGCATACGGACTGTGCCTGTGATATCTTTGCGATTTCTTCTCGCTTCTCGCATTTTCCTGAGAACCCGCACCCGACCTTCATTGCGCGTCCGCCGTGCCTTTATTCCTTTGCGTATCCAGACCTCTTCACTCGCCAGCTTTTTATCGAAAAGCGCATCTTCGACCGCTTCGTTCTCCAGCAGCGTCTGTTTGCGCGGCAGGTAGGTTTCGTAATTGCAGTAATAGTTTGTCAGTTGCCCGCGGTCTAATTCGATGATACGTGTCGCCAGTTTCCTCACGAATGCCCTGTCATGGCTTACGAACATCAACGCGCCCTTATATTGCGACAGGAATTCTTCGAGCCACGTGATGGCTTCGATATCGAGATGATTTGTCGGCTCATCGAGCAGCAGCATATCCGGTTCTCGTACGATTGCCTGGGCGAGCAGCACCCGCCGTTTCATTCCGGCTGAAAGGTTCTCGACCTGTGCGTCCGCGTCCAGTTTTATCTTTTCGACGATCATTTCAACATACCGGTTCAACTGCCAGCCGTCTTCCATGTCGAGTGCGTGCTGGAGTTCGCCTAACTGTCTCAGCAGGTCTTTGTTATTCGGTTCTGTGGCGACGCGATGACTCAGAAGATGATATTCAGCCAGGCGTTTGCCTCGCGGGCCAAGTCCCTCGGATATCACATCGAATACTGTTCCGATCAATCCGGCGGGGACGGTCTGCGTCAGGCAGGTGACGGAAGACGAAGGCGACTTTGAGATAACGCCGCTTTCGGGTTCAAGTTGGCCGCAAATGAGTTTAATGAGCGTAGATTTGCCGACGCCGTTGCGGCCGAGGAGACATATACGCTCGCCATGCTCGATCTGAAAGGTAAGGTGTTCGAGCAGCGGGTGCCCGCCATAGCCAACGCTAACATCCTGCATTCCTAATAATGCCATATTGTCTATTGTATCTAAAAGCGGCTTTTCTCATACTGCGTTTTCAATTAATCCGAATCTGCTGACCCTGCCGAAATACTCCCGAAGCCCGTCAACAGGAGGTTATCTCTTTTGCTTTGCACCTGAATTAACCCGTGCTATACTGGCAGTATGACTATCAAGGATGAACGTCATTTTGCCAAATTGGTTGTGCCTGTTAAGAAGGTAAGTTTTCAGGGGGGATATTTTCGCCGGCCCAAACAAGCGGTTTTGAGGATATATCGCGATAAAGATATTGCCAACTGTGAGGCGTATCGTCTAATCATTTCCCGTGAGGGTATCGAAATCCGCACCAGGGCGGATGCGGGGGAGTATTACGCTATGCAGACGCTGCGCGAGCTGATTGCGATATACGGTGAAGTTTTGCCGTTTTGTAAAATAGAGGATGAGCCGGATTTTCGCAGACGCGGCGTATATCTGGATTGCTCAAGGGGAAAAGTACCCACGCTGAATACACTGAAGGAACTGGCGACGTGGCTTTCGCACTGGAAAATAAACGAAATGCAGCTTTACGTTGAGAACGTATTCACTTTTAAGAAACATCCGGAAATCGGGAGGGGCTACAGTCCTTTTACGCCGGAGGAAATTCTTTCTCTGCAGGAGCATTGCAAAAAGCATCATATTCAACTTGTCGGTTCACTTGCTAGTTTCGGGCATTTTGAAAAGATTCTGTCTCTGCCGAGATACAGGCACTTGGGCGAGAAACCGGGATTCCGCGGGTTTGCGGGCGGGACAACCCTTTGTCCAATCGACCCCAGCTCTATCAAGCTTATCGCAGAGTTATACGGCGAATTTGTGCCGCTTTTTGAGGCGGAAGATTTCAACGTTTGCTGTGACGAAACGTGGGAGCTTGGAAAAGGCCGCAGCGAGAAAAGAACGCTCCGTGTCGGCGCGGGGCAGGTTTACCTCGATTTTCTTTTGAAGATTCATCGTCTTTGCGAAAAACACGGCAAGCGCATGAACGCCTGGGCGGACATTGTCTTGAATCACCCAGAGTTATTAAGAAAGCTGCCTCGCGATATGGTTTTGTTGAACTGGGAGTATGAGCAGGACGGGAAGAACATAAAAAGAACGAAAGAAATCGCGGATTCAGGGTTGCCGCTGATGGTTTGTCCGGGGACAAGTTCTTGGCTGACGTACGGGACACGGCTGCCCAATTCGATGGGTAACGTGACTAATTTTGCCGCCCAAGGACGAAAATATCACGCGGAGGGATTGCTCAATACGGACTGGGGCGATGATGGGCATCGCAATTTTCTTGGAGTCAGCTTGCACAGTTTCGCACACGGAGCGGCTAACGCCTGGAATGGCAAAGCCGTGGATAATGCCAGGTTCACAGAGAATTTCTGTCATCGCGCATTTGGGCAGCGGGACAATCATATGGCGGAAGCGATACGATTGCTGGGCGGCACCTATATTACCTGCGGGAAAACTGTGCCGAACAAGTCATTGCTGTTTATGTCCTTTTTTGAGCCGATGCTGAAAGACAAAACAATCGAATTCAGCGCAATTGATTTGATGAGCGAGAAAGGCCTGCGGCGGATAGCGATAGAACTGCCCAATGAAAAACTTTGGCCCAAGGATGTAAAAACGATAGGGGATTTTGAAGAGTTGGCGTTAAAGGAATTGAAGTTGGCCGCGCGAATAGATTGCCTGGCGAGCAGAAGGGCGTTGGCGGCGAAGGCGCTGCGGGCGGGGCAGAATGTGAAAAGCTCGGAATTGCGACAGTTGAGCAGACAAATGCGGGATATCGGCAGAGATTTCAAAGAGCTTTGGCTGGCACGCAACAAGCTTTCCCGGCTGAATGATAATATGCGATTGTTTAATCTCGCTGAAAATGAGCTGAAAAAGGGATTGTAATGGGGACAAAGATGCGCATCGCGGGATTGATGTCAGGCACATCCGCTGACGGTGTTGATGTCGCGATTGTTGATATCGATAAAGATAAGGTGAATGTGTTAGCGTTGGATACGTTTGCTTATTCGGACGAGTTGCGTCGCAGTATTCTTGGGCTTTGCGGGTCGCAGTCGTGCGATGTGGCTGACGTTTGTCATTTGAATTTCGTGCTTGGCGAAGTATTTGCCGAATCGGTTCGCAAGCTGTGCAAAAAAAGCGGTATCGGTCTTGATACGATTGATTTAATTGGCTCACACGGGCAGACGATTTATCACAATCCCAAAGGCAGGCGTTTCGGCAAAAAGATTATTTGTTCGACTCTGCAAATAGGCGAGCCGTCGATAATCGCCGAGCGGACGGGAATCACAACGGTTGCGGATTTTCGGCCTCGTGATATGGCTGCCGGCGGGCAGGGTGCGCCGTTAGTGCCATTCGCGGATTATTTTTTGTTTTGTGATAAGCGTCGCAATCGTGCCATCCAGAATATCGGCGGCATCGCTAATGTTACTTACCTGCCTGCGGGCTGTGAAACGAAAGATATAATCGCTTTTGATACCGGGCCGGGCAATATGATAATTGACGGCATTGTCTCAATCCTGAGTAAAGGCAAAGATAAGTTTGACCGGGGAGGGAAAATCGCGGCACGAGGCACGGTTGATAAGGCAATTCTCGATAATATGCTGAGGCATCCGTTTTTCAGCAGGCGTCCCCCGAAATCCACAGGCAGAGAGGAATTCGGCGAGCAATATGTTGAGTTGGTGTATCAAAGAATGAAAAAGAAAGGGATGTCTTCTGAAAATATATTAGCTACTGCTACCGCATTTACCGCTGAAACAATTGTTAGGGCGTATCGAAAGTTCTTGCCTCAAATTCCTGATGAAGTAATATTGTGCGGCGGCGGTGCGCATAATGAGACGCTGGTCAAAATGCTCAAACATGGTCTTGGTGAAAGCAGAATTCTGCTCAGCGACGATTATGGAATCGACTGCGACGCCAAAGAGGCGATTTCGTTTGCTATTCTTGCGTATGCGACAATAAAAGGTGCGGCAAATAATGTCCCCAGCGCGACAGGGGCGAAACAGCCGGTGGTTTTAGGAAAGATAATACCCGCATAATGAAAAAACACAGACCATTGCCGACAACTGAACATAGTAACAGGAGAAGTAAAAATATTGACCGGCTGTCAACGGCACAGATAGTCGAGCTTATAAATTCCGAAGATATGCTTGTTGTGCCCGCGGTAGGCAAAGAGCGCAAAAAAATTGCAGTAGCGGTTGATGTGATAGTGGAGCATTTCAGGAAAGGCGGCCGGTTGTTTTATGTCGGCGCGGGGACAAGCGGCCGGCTCGGTGTTCTCGATGCATCGGAATGCCCGCCGACTTTCGGCGTTAGTCCGAAATTGGTGCAGGGAATAATAGCGGGCGGCAGACGCGCGCTGGTCAGGGCCGTGGAGGGAGCCGAAGATAACGCTAATAATGGTGCAAGGGAGGTAATTAAACGCGGTGTCTGCAACAAGGACGTGGTTGTCGGGATTGCCGCCTGCGGATTAACGCCTTACGTCCGGGGCGCGTTGAGACAGGCGAGAAAGCTGAAGGCGGGCACGATTTTTATCACGTGCGCACCGGAGAGCGTTAAGGGCATTCCTGCCCGGATTATTATTAATCCCGTTGTCGGCCCTGAGATTATTACCGGCTCAACCCGGATGAAGGCGGGTACCGCGACCAAGCTGGTGCTCAATATTCTCACGACGACGGCGATGATAAAAATGGGCAAGGTTTATGGAAACCTGATGGTTGACCTGACTGCGACAAATAATAAACTGCGCGACAGGTCTGTGAGGATTGTTGTTGGGATGACTGGACTTTCCCGAACGAAAGCGGCCAAACTGCTTGAAAGGGCACAGGGGAAAGTCAAAGCCGCGATAGTAATGCACTTCCGCAAAATTAATCTGCACCAGGCCATTACCGTTCTCGACGAATGCGGGCAGTCGCTGAGGAAAGCCATTAAGGAAGGCAAATGAGTGAATTTCTTACGGCGCATCAAATCTCGGGGACGCTTGGTCTGATTGACTTAATAGTAGTTGGTCTGGCGATTATTATTCTTTTTGTTATTTCCTATATCTTTGGGCGTGAAGAAAAAGACACGAAAGATTTTTTTGTCGGCGGGCGAAAAGTTCCTTCGATTGTGGCCTGCCTGTCTTTTGTCGCTACCGAAGTCAGTGCGCTGACTATTATCGGTGTGCCGGCGACCGCCTATAGCGAGAACTGGCAATATTTACAGTTTTTTGTCGGCTCAGCGACAGCGCGGGTCATGGTCGCGTTTCTGTTTATCCCGGTGTTTTATAAATACGACTGTACGAGTATCTACGAATTTCTCAGGCACCGTTTTGGTCCCGAAACGCAGTATGCCGGCTCAATTTTCTTTTTTATTACACGCCTCATAGCTTCCGGCGTAAGGTTGTATGCGGCGTGCCTCGGGGTGGGGATAATTCTGGGCTGGTCTCTGGCGCAGACACTTTTGGTATTTACAATTGTAAGTATCATCTTCATTACTTTTGGCGGTATAAAAGCAGTCGTATGGGCCGGTGCTTATCAGGCGACGGTTTTCTTTTTGGCGGGGGGCGTACTGTTAATCTATCTTTTGCTTCAGATACACGGCGGATTATCAACCGCTTGGCAGATTGCCGGTGAGGCCGGCAGATTAAGCGTCTTTAAATTTGATTTTGACCTTAATAATCCAACGACTTTCTGGGCGGGCACCGCCAACGCGTTTTTCATAGGCCTGGCGGTTTTCGGGACCGACCAAGAGCTGATGCAGCGATTACTTACCGTCAAGACTCGCAAGGCAAGCCAGAAGACAATTATTTCAACCATATTGGTGGGCTTGCCTGTTCTGTGCATATATCTGGGAATCGGCACTTTGCTTTATGTTTTCTACCAGCAAAACCCCGGTATTCCTCATCCGGAAAAAGCCAAAGAGGTCTTCTCTCATTTTGTGGCAAATTCTCTGCCGGTAGGATTAAAAGGATTGATGCTTTCAGCAATCATATTGGCCAGCATCGATTCGCCGTTGAGTTCGCTTTCCTCTTCCTTTGTAACGGATATCTATCGGCCTCTTATTAAGAAATCCGCGACGGAAAAACATTACCTTCTTGTTTCACGGATAGGGATAGCGGCATTTGGCTTTATACTTGCGATTATCGCTTTTGCCTGCGAACCTGTGGAGAATATCCTCTGGTTTGCCTTCGAGATAATTTCCGTAACAGGCGGCGCTACGCTCGGTGTTTTTCTGCTTGGCGTATTGACAAAATGCAAGTCCAACTATGGTAATATAGCAGCGATGATTATCAGCACAGCCAGTATGGCGGCCCTTTTACTGTTGTCTCATGGAGGGTACATCAAACTGGCCTGGAGCTGGCTGATAGTAATCGGCACAGTGATGACTTTTGTCATCGGCTTTCTGCTCAGTTATATCGGAACCAGTAATCGGTCGGCATAGTCAATCTGTCAGGAGTGCCGGTTGATTTTTGCTCGCTCATCAATTAGAATGCCGGCCAAAAGCTAAAGGCATCAGCGTGTTTACGAACTAAAAACGTACAGGATAGGTGAAAGTACAGGTATAAAAATGGCGAAACACAAAAAAGTTTGTCCGCGTAAGGCACAGTATTTGTCAGGCAAGCGTATCCTTCCGGAGCCGATTTCGAAATCGACGGATATAGCGAAACTGATAGACAATATGGACGCTTACAACGGCGGAAGATTAAGGGCCGCCTGCCAGTTGCTGAAAGAAAAATACTCTCAGGCGGATGTTACTATAGGTATGAGCTTAGCTGGCGCACTAACGCCTGCGGGGCTTGGGCCATCGGCAATAATTCCACTGATGAACCACGGTTTTGTTGACTGGCTTACCGCCACCGGTGCGAATATGTATCACGACATACATTACGCGTTCAATCTGCCTATGTTCCGCGGCAGCCACTCGGTCGATGACGTTGATTTGAGAGACAAGGGCGTAACGCGGATTTACGACATCCTGTTCGATTATGAGGATGTCCTGATGGAAACCGACAGGCGATTCAGGGAGATACTGATAAGGCCTGAATTTCAGAAAGAAATGGGCACGCGGGAATTTTATCATCTTCTTGGCAAACTGCTCAGCGACCTCGAAGAAAAGCATAAACTCGGCCAGGTGAGTATTCTCGCGGCGGCTTACAGAAACGGAATACCCGTCTTCACATCGTCTCCGGGCGATTCGACAATCGGTATGAATATCGCCGGCCTCGAACTTCTGGCGGAGGCGTCGGGTTTGCAGGACGCGTTCAAGCTGAAAATAAATCCGAGCATCGACGTTAACGATTCTACGGCGATAATACTAAACGCTAAAAAATATGAAAACGGCAAAACGGGCGTCATATTGATTGGCGGCGGGAGTCCCAAGAATTTTGTGCTCCAGACGGAGCCGCAGATTCAGGAAGTCCTGATGATTCCGGAAGCGGGCCAGGATTA
>PLLM01000076.1:0-27309 GCA_003141275.1 Phycisphaerales bacterium | reverse complement strand
ACCATCCAGACCACCAGGCCCAAGAAACAGAAAAGATTATATTACCGCGGCGAAGAGTTGCATAAGAAGCTGATAAAGTCGTATCTTGAGAACAATAAAGAGGTTGAAAAACTCAGGAAGCTAATCAAGAAGTTAATGGCCTGACAAAAGCGGGATTGATATGAAAAAAGAGCTTCTCAAATTAGCCCAAAAGCACGGGACTCCTTTATTTATAGTTGACCACGACGTCATAAGGAAGAATTACCGTACCTTCAAGAAGAATCTGCCGAGGGTGCAGTGCTATTATGCCGTCAAAGCCAATTCGGAGCAGGAGATAATCAAGACGCTGTTCGATGAAGGCGCCAGCTTCGATGTCGCTTCCTACAATGAGTTTATGCAGATTTACAAATACATCAGGCATTTCGAGGAGAAGGACAAAGATTTTTACATCTGGGACAGGATAATTTTCTCCAACACGATAAAAGACAGACCGACCTTGCGGGACATAAAGCGATACCGGCCTCTTGTCACCTATGACAGCGTAGATGAGCTGAAGAAGATACGAGAAAATTGCGAAACAGCGGGCCTGGTTTTGCGATTGAAGGTCCCTGATACCGGCTCACAGGTGGAAATGAGCTCGAAATTCGGCGCCGAGCCGGGAGACGCTTATAACCTCATAAAACAGGCGTTTGATTTGGGTCTGGTGGTTGAGGGATTGAGTTTTCACGTCGGCAGCCAGTGCACCAATTTCGATAATTACACGGCCGCGCTGACGATAACATCTCAGATTTTCAATCATTCACGCCAAAAGGGTTACAATCTTAAAATCGTCGATATCGGCGGGGGATTTCCAGTGCCTTATGATTCGCATGTCCCCAAGTTTGAAAAACTCGCGGCGGTAATAAATTCCGAATGTGAGCGCCTGTTCCCCCATGACATCGAGATTATAGCCGAACCCGGAAGATTTATGGTGGCCACCTCAGCCGTGCTGGTTTCGGAAATAATCGGCAAAGCCAGAAGAGACGGCAAAATCTTCTACCACATAAACGACGGCGTATATCATACGTTCTCAGGTGTTGTTTACGACCACTGGATTCCCAATTTCCGCGCATTCAGGCAGGGCAGGAAAGAGGTCTGTGCTGTTGTCGGGCCGACCTGCGATAGTTTCGATAAAATTTCCGTTTCGGAACAACTTCCGGGCAATCTCGAAATAGGCGATTATCTTTACACAGAGAATATAGGCGCATACAGCACCGCGTCCTCGACGAAATTCAACGGCTTTGACGGCGCCAAGATCCTGCATCTGAATAATTAAAACCAATTGCATTGCCATTATCGTCGATTTTATAGGGCCTTGACGGTCCGATTTTCTGCATTAAATCATCGGAATGCTTTCTTAACTCTTTGTCTTTAAGTCACCTGTGGGCGGCGTCGATAAACACTTCTGATTGGGAGAAATTCTGTCAGTATGAAGGGCTATTATGGAAAATCAAGACCCGATAATTTCGCTGATTACCAAAGAGAACATTCTCGATGAGGCCACTTTGCAGACGGCGATTGCGCAGCAGCGGCAAACCGGACAAAGTTTGATAAGTGTGCTGAAGAAGGGCAATCTTGTCGATGAGGAGCAACTCGCAAGGGTTATCGCCGTTGCTCACAATATCGAGTTTGTCAATCTTTCGCCGGATATGATAGACCCGATGGTGGCCCATTTGCTTTCGTATGAAATGGTGAGTCGTGACAATGTCATTCCAATCAAAAAGGAAGGCAAACGGCTGGTCGTCGCGATGAGTTCTCCGTTGAATCTCTCGGTTCGTGACCAGATAGAGATGAAGACGGGCTATGATGTGGTGCCGGTTGCCGCCTCGCCTAATGCGATAAGGCAGGCGATTAACTATCATTTCAGCGTCCGCGACGTAACCAGGCAAACAATCGTCTCGATGCGGCTTAAACAGGAGCCGGGGCAGGGGACTGAAGACGACAAGATGCTTGAAAGCAAGCTTACCGAGGTCGAGCGGGAATCGGCGAAGGTCGTCGATTCGCCGATTACCCGGCTGGTCGCGTCCATAATAAACGGCGCTATTGACGCTCGTGCCAGTGACATACATCTTGAGCCAAGAGAATCGGATATGAGGGTGCGATATCGCATTGATGGTATCCTGCACGATACGCTAAACGTGCCGGTTTCGGCCCAGCTCGAGGTTATATCGCATATCAAGATTATGTCGGATATGGATATCTCCGAGAAAAGGATGCCGCAGGACGGGCATATGACAATGCAGCATGACGGCAAGGATTATGACCTGCGTGTTTCGTCGCTGCCGGCGACCGGCGGGGAAAAGATAGTGATGAGAATTCTGGACAAGTACTCCCTGAAGTGGTCGCTTGATACGGTTGTGGCTTCGACGGAGGACAATCATAAATTCAAACGGCTTGCCGCCAATCCATACGGGATGATTCTGCTGACAGGCCCCACCGGCTGCGGCAAGACGACTACCTTGTATTCGCTGCTGCAATTGCTCAATATTCCCGAAAGAAACATCGTAACGGTCGAAGACCCCGTTGAATATCGGCTCGAAGGTATTACGCAATTGCAGGTCAGGCCCGTCGCGGGGGTGACGTTTGCGTCGGCGTTGCGCAGCATTGTCAGGCAGGACCCGGACGTGATTCTCATCGGCGAAATACGCGACCCCGAGACCGCTGAAATAGCAATCAGCGCCGCGTTAACGGGGCATCTGGTTCTCAGCACGCTGCATACCAACGACGCGGCAGGGGCGGTTTCGCGTTTAATAAACCTCGGCGTGGCTCCTTTTCTTGTCGCCTCGGCCCTGCTGGGCGCAGTCGCGCAGCGTCTGGTAAGGACTACCTGTGAAAAATGCAAACAGCCATATACGCCGTCAGCTGCAGAACTGGCGACTATTTATGGCAAGTCCCTGCCCGACAAGGATATACAGATTTATAAGGGTGCCGGCTGCAATAGCTGTAGAAACACCGGCTATCGCGGACGACGCGGCGTTTTTGAGATTTTTACCGTTAGTCCGCAGATTCGCAAGATGATAACCGACGGCTGCAGCGATGGACAATTCAAGCAGCAGGCGATACAGGAGGGGATGAGAACCCTGACCAAAGCCGCGATTGATGAACTGCTCAGTGGCGGAACTACCATTGATGAGCTGATGCGAGTTGTGGATTTGAGGGTGGATTAATGGCTGTCTATACGTATGTAGCGAAGGATGAAAAAGGAGGTATGTTCACAGGAACTTACACGGATGTGAACAGCGCCTCCACGCTGCGCAGCGAGCTTGACAAGATGGGGTATGTTCTTGTCAAGGCCAGGCGGGGGAAACAGGATGTCAAAGGTCGCCGCATTGGTGGACGGGTAAAACAATCGGATGTCGCCGCTTTTGCGTATAAGTTTGCAGGGATGTACACGGCGGGGCTTCCAATCCTTAGATGCCTTGAGACGCTTGAGCAGCAGGCGGATAGCCCGGCCTTTAAGAATATACTGACGGACGTTAGAGAGGATGTTGGGACCGGCTCGAGTTTGAAGACAGCGTTCGCTAAACACAAAGGGGTGTTTTCGGATTTCTTTCTTGGAATGGTCGAGGCGGGCGAAGTAGGCGGCAAACTGGGCGAGACCCTCGAAATGAGCGCGACTTATCTCGAAAAACAGGTCACGCTGAAGCAGAAGATTAAAGCCGCGTTCGCGTATCCGGTAATTGTTACGGTTATGTGTTTTGGTGTTGTTACTTTCCTGCTTGCTTTTGTTATTCCGGTTTTCGCGAAGCTTTATGCCCAGGTCAAGGTGCCGATGCCTGGTCCGACACTGGTGCTTGTAGCGTTAAGCGGTATTGTAAGACACTGGTGGTGGGCGATAATTATTGTCGTGGTATTGTCGATACTGGCAGTTCGGAGATTGTTGCGCAATGCGTTATTCAGGGCGAAGTGGGACAATTTCAAACTGAATATGCCGGTTTTTGGAAAGCTCAACCGGATGCTGGTTTCGTCGCATTTTATGCGGACATTCGCGATGCTTTCCTCGGTCGGCGTGTCGGTGATAAAGTCGCTGGATATGGCCAGTGTAGTTGCCCATAATCACAGGGTATCTGAGATTACCATGGAGATGCAGAAAGCGATACAGGCGGGCTCCACGATGTCTGACTCTTTGAAGAAGTACGATATCTTCCCGCCCGTAATAATACAGATGGCGTCGTCAGGGGAAGAAGTTGGAATGCTGCCCGATATGCTTGGCAAAGGTGTCGAGCTTCTCGACAAGGATATTGAGCGGGTAATAAACGCCTTACTTGTGAAGCTTGAGCCGTCTTTGACGCTTATTATGGGCATGGTTGTTGCATTTATTCTTATGGGTGCCTATCTGCCTATGTTTGATTATATGGGGCATTTGAAGTAAGGCGAGGTTGCAGGTTGTCGGACAAAATATCCGCAATCAAGTCCCATAATCAAATGGCAGGGGGAGTAATTTTAGTTGTTGTGAATGTGTTTATTTGTCGAGATTTTCGGTTAAGTCCTAAGCATTTTGTGTCGAACACGAGTATCGAGTATGTTGGGCCGTATTTGTGTGCTTTAATTTGCGAGATTAATTAAGGATATAAACAAATGCGTAACAGAAAAGGTTTAACGTTAATCGAACTGTTGATTGTGGTCATTATTCTCAGCGCCTTGGCGGCGATAGCGATTCCGAGAATAACCACCAGCGCCACTACGGCCAAGAGGAACGCGTGCGCAACCAATATTGACACGCTAAATACGGCGTTGGAGATGTATAAGATGGATCATTCGAGTACTGCTTATCCGACGCTGGCCGTGTTAGTGGCTGACGTGAACTACTTCCCGGATGGTGCGCCGGTTTGTCCATTTGGGACGGCGTACGCCATAGATGGAACAACCAACAGGGTTATCTCGTCTACCCACGCTCATCCATAAGCTGCTGGCCGGACGAAATATCTGCAATCAAGTCCCATAATCAAACGGCAGGGGAGTAATTTTAGTTGTTGTGAATGTGTTTATTTGTCGAGATTTTCGGTTAAGTCCTAAGCATTTTGTGTCGAACACGAGTATGTTGAGCCGGATTTGTGTGCTTTAATTTGCGAGATTAATTAAGGAGATAAAACAGATGCGTAACAGAAAAGGTTTAACGTTAATCGAACTGTTGATTGTGGTCATTATTCTCAGCGCCTTGGCGGCGATAGCGATTCCGAGAATAACCACCAGCGCCACTACGGCCAAGAGGAACGCGTGCACAACCAATATTGACACGCTAAATACGGCCATAGAGATGTATAAGATGGATCATTCGAGTACTGCTTATCCGACGCTGGCCGTGTTAGTGGCTGACGTGAACTACTTCCCGGATGGTGCGCCGGTCTGTCCATTTGGGACGGCGTACGCCATAGATGGAACAACCAACAGGATTACCACGTCTACCCACGCTCATCCATAAGCCGCTGGCCGGACCCGCCTTGTGGCGAGGTCTCGCCTTCGGCGTACGAGTTTTTGTTTGGCCGAGGACTTTAAGCAGAGATTATCTGGGATGGCTGCGAATCGTCAGCAGCCATCCCATTTGTTTGATTGTATGGGCAGGCCTTTACTATGACCGGAAAAAGGACAGCATATAGCCTGGTAGAGATGATTGTCGTGGTCATGATTTTGGGGGCCATTGCGTTTATTGCCATACCACGGATTAATTTCACCGGCCTTTATCGTAAACAGGCAAATGCAATTGCCAAACAAATTGCTACCGACCTTCGCCGGACACGCACGCTGGCCATTTCTTACGCCGCGAACAATACCAAGGGATATTATCTGCAAATGGTCGGCTCTTCGCCTTACGCCAGCTATAAGATAGTGGATACCAATTCCGCGGCGACTGTGGATACTCTTACCATTGATTCGCCGATAAGCTGCACGGGCGGCTCCCTGTTTAAATTCGGGCCTTTGGGAAACCTGCTTTCCGGCAGCAGTGCTACTCCTATTTCGGTTTCCTCCGGAGGTAAAACTTATACAATAACGGTCATATCCGCCACGGGTATTGTTCAATGCGCGGGAGGTTAAGCAGCAATGCGCCTGAAACATTCAAAAGCAAATCGACGACACAAAGGGCTTAGCATAATCGAGGTAGCAATGGCTTCGGCTTTGCTGATTGTCGCGATGGTTCCGATACTGAAGTCGCTTACAAAGGCCAATATGTTGTCATCCGAGGTTGAAAGAAAGACGCAGGGCCTTGTCCTTGCCCAGGGCAAGCTTGATTCAATAAGGGCGAGTTCTGTTCACAGTTTTGGTTCATCCGGTTCTTTTACAGCCAGTAATGTTGTTCTTAGCGGTTCATATCTTTGCAATGTTACGGATACTGCTACGACCGACCCGAATTTGAGGCAGATAACCGTCTCCGTTGGCTATGATGACAAAAGCGACGGCGCACTGTCTTCCAAGGAGGTCGACATTACTCTGACCACCTATATTGCCAACCGACAGTAAACTTATAGGACCTTTCAAATAACTCTCGCATACTTTAGTTGAATACCTCTTTGTGTCCGATATAAAGCCGTTGAACCTGTTCAAAATCGCGATTTATCGCGGTTTTTTTATGTTTTCTCGGACGAGTTTCTAATCGTCGAATTCAGAAACGCCGACTCTTTTTTATGCCGAAGAAATCCATTGAAAGAGACGCGCTATGCGCGCAAAAAGATGAATAAGAGAAACGGCAAAATACGATTTTACAGAGCTATGACTTTGCTCGAGCTGGTCCTGTCGATGGTGATGATAACCATCATCTTCGCCGCTATTTTGCCGGAATTTTCGGCCATAAGCCACAATTGGGACAGCAAGCAGGGTTCCGCCGAGGCGCTCCAGAACGGCAGGGTGCTTATGGACCACATCAGCCGAAATCTCTCAAGGGCCAAGAGGATAACCTCCGTCAGTGCTTCTACGGTTACGAATGGCTACATCCAGTTCGTGGATTACAATGATTTCAACGACAGATACGATGTTGCTGCCTCGGACAAGTATGTTGAATATGGCGTGGTGGGGTCGCTCTCAGATTTGGCCGGGCCTGTAAACTCATTCAAGTTTACCTGTTACGATGCCAATATAACGCTTTTGTCGTCTGTTACGGATACTAATTTAATTCGCCTTTTGAAAGTTGATGCTACGATTGACAACTCTGCTTCGAACGGCCAGGATAAAGCTTTTACTACCTGGGTTTACCTCCGCACAGGCGCAAACGCCTCGCCGACGATTTCTATCACCCAGCCGACTGACGGCAATTCGTCGTTTACCGCTCCTGCGAGCATCACCATCAATACCACGGTATCCGACATCGACGGCACTGTGAGCAAGGTTTATTTCTATCAGGGTGCCACATTACTGGGAACAGATACCATTTCGCCTTACAATTACACATGGAGCAGCGTTGCCGCGGGCAGCTATAGTTTAACCGCCAAGGCGACCGACAATGACGGCGCTGTAACAACTTCAAATACAGTCAATATCACAGTGAAAAGCAGCGCTAATTTGAGGGCCCAGTACGAAGCCGCGGACACCTCCAATTCTACCCAGGGTATTAAGCCCTTCTTCAAAATATTCAACGACGGTGCTACTACTATTGCTTTGACCGATATAACCTTCAGGTACTGGTTTACCTCTGAAGCAACAGGCAGCGACGTGTTCGCCTGCGACTCCACACAGCTTGGGGCCGGGACTGTCACAGGCGCCTTTGCTGGTACGGGCACCCACCGCTATCTACAGGTAGGGTTCACCGCCAGCGCTAATCTTCCCACATGGGATGGGGGCACCGGCACAGCTAATACGCTGCCTGCGGGCACTAACACCGATCAAATTCAGACCAGGATTACCGATAGCTCGTGGAGTTGGTACAACCAGACCAACGATTACTCCTTTGACGCGACGAAGACCGCCTTTGCTAACTGGACCAAGGTGACGGTGTACTATAAGAGTGCTCTGGTGTGGGGGACCGAGCCGCCATAAACGGCAAATACTACGTCTGATACCAGGACTATTAGTTGTTCAGGATTACGACCTTAAAAAGTAACTGTTATGAAAAGACACAGGAAAAATAACGGAGTGGTATTTTTGATAGTCGTTTTCGCGATTGCGCTTATAGCGACAATCACAATGGGCATTCTGGAAATGACAACGGAAGAATTGCAGCTTATGCAAAATCAGTTATACGCCGCACAGGCGATGTGCACTGCTGAGGCGGGGCTTAATGCCGCGTTTGCGAAGATAAGGGCAAACTCGAGCTGGACAACCGGCTTTACCGGTACTTCGTTGCCCAGCGGCGGCACTTATACCGTAGCGGTAACGGGGACTTTGCCGGACCGCAGAATTATTTCCACCGGCACCTCACCGCAGGGGTATATAGCCAGAATAGATGCTGACGTGACAATTAGCACGGTTTTGCCGTACAAAATCAGGATTGATGAGTTGAGGGTTAATGAATGAGGTTTGTCGAAAAGACAGTAGCAGGGATAGATATTACGCAGGAACGCATCAGCATAGCGTTGCTCAAATTGGGCAAGAACGGCCCGAAGCTAATCAAGTCGGTTGTCGCAGCCGTTCCCGCAGGTGCGATTAAAGACGGCAACATCGCGGACGCCGTGCTGCTTTCAAAGGCGATAAGAGAGATGAAAGTTCGCAACAGGATATGGACAAACCGGGCGGCTGTATCGCTGTTCGCCAAGCCGGTTGTTATGCAGATGATAGAGATGCCAAAGCAGATGCCGCCCAACCTGACCCAGTTTGTCAATGGGGAGATGAAACACTGTGCCGCTATGCCGAGCGGGGATATCGTGCTTGATTACTGCTCAGTCGGTTCAAATAAGCGTTCGGCGGATAAAAAGGTTTTGGCGGCTGCCGCTGAGACGAAAAAAGTGACCGAGCTTGTCAATGTTTTGGGCCGCGCCGGATTTTCAGCGGAAGTGGTTGAGCCGGCGATATTGTCTTATTTGCGGGCCATCAGTGACAAAAAAATAGGCGGCAGGTCTGGTTGTAATGTGCTTGTGGCTGTTCTCAGAGAAAACAGTCTGACACTGTGCGTTTTGAGAAATGGGATTGTTGATTTCATACGGACAAAGGAAGTCAGACAAAAATCGAATTCCGGGGATTTGTGCGGCTGGCTGGCTGATGAGCTTGCCGAGATTCAAAAATTTTACAGTGTTGAGGTTGTGGATAATACGGGCAAATGGGAGATAACTGTGTTTGCCGATACTGCCCAGTTGCCGCAGGATGCAGAGGGTATTCTCAAATCAAAAATTCAGGCCGTCTCACTGCAGGTCAGGACTTCTAAAGACGCTTATTTGGACACTATTGTTAGCGGCCAGACGGCAGTGTCCCCGGTGGCTGTAGGTCTTGCCGTGAATCTTTTGGCGGCGCAGCAAGATGACATAAGATTGAACCTGATGCCGCCTCAGATAGCGCAGATTAGAGAGGCCAAGAGGGACATGATGGTTGCCGCTATCGTGGTTGCGGCGACGTTGTTGCTTATGGTGCTGGCTGTCGCGGCACCTGCGTATATGATTAACAAACTATCCGGCAATACCTCCGGAAAAGTGGCGCGCGTATCGGTACGCAACACGGACAAAATGGTTGAGAAGAATCAGCATCTCGACGGCAAGTTGCAGGTCTTGTCGGATCGCCTCGACAGCATCGCAAAAATATCGGCTTCACATAGCGATGTAAACTGGGTGCAGTTGTTCATTAACATACGCAATGCCACCCCCGCCTCGGTTCGTATCGTAGGTTTGTCCTGTCCCGACGGCCAGAGGATACAGATTGATGGACTGGCGTTGTCCAACGACGCCGTCAATTTGTTTGTCAGCTCGCTTGAGAAATCGCCCGGTATCTCGACGGTAACGCTGCTTGAATCCAGTAATCAGGAGGGACAAAAGGGATTTATAAACTACCAGATTAGTTGCAAGCTGGGCGTTAAGAAAGGCAAGGAAGATAATGTTAGTTGAAAGAATTACCAGTATTGAGCGTTCGCACAGACGCGTTTTGCTGGTTGCGCTGGCGGCGATTGTGGTTTTTGCGCTGTACCAGTGGATACTGGTGCCGCACACCAGCCAGCTTCTGGCTGCACAGAAATACAATTCTTCGCTTGATGCGGCTATACGCAAAGCCGATTTTATGCGCACGGACATAGAAAAGAAAAAGAGCGAAATCGAGGAGTTGACCAAAAAATCCGACCGCCTGCGAAATCAGTTGTTTACGCAAAATGAATCGCGTCGGTTTCTCGCGTCTTTGCCGTCCGTTGTAGCCCAGTCCGGCTGTGCCGTTATGTCCATAAATGCACAGCAGAATATGCAGAATGGCACTCCAGCCATAGCGCCTAAAAAGGCAATGGTTACCATTACAGGCGGGTACAACGGCATAACCAAATTTATTGATGCGTTACAAAGCTATGAACACAAGGTATGGATAGATTCCGTGAAAATTGATGCCGGCGGCGCCGGAAAACTGAAATGTCAGGTGCTCCTGACGCTTTATTGCATCGAACGTGTGGAGAATTCTTTATATGAATAAGCTGATAACAAAAATAGCGGTGTGCGCCTTTCTTATCCTGGCAACGAGCATTTCCAGCAGCAGTGAGCCGGCGGGGGGCCAAACGGCAAATGTCGGCAGGGACGACCCGTTTGGGGGCGGTTTCGGAGATGCTGCTTCGGAATCACAGCCGAATATCATCAAAACCGTAGATTCGGCGGATGCCAATCCGCCGTTGTTTGTTCGTACGGTTACTTTGAAATTTCTGAACGCTGCTAATCTGAAAACCGCACTGGAAAAGATGTCCTCGGTGCATGGCCGTATCAGTGTCGACGATAACACAAATTCAATTATTGTCTGCGACACGAAGGATAATCTGGAGCGGATGCTTGCCGAGATAAAAAATGCGGACCAGACGCCTAAGCAGGTAATTATTGAGGTTGTTATCATCGACGTTCAGCTTCAGAACGATACCGAAATCGGCGTCGATTGGGATATTTTGAGCACCGACAACAAGGATTTCAGTTATCGCCAGAGCACGATTTTTCCCAACCGTATGAGTATAGTAGCGCCGTCAGCCCTTACCAATAGCAGTATGAGCTCTTTTCAGCCCACCAGTTTGGGCAGCGAGGTGGCGATTGTCACCAATGACATTCGTAACGTACTTCACCTGCTGCAGGAAAAAAGAAACGTGGATATTCTTGCCAGTCCGCGCGTGATGGTCGTCAGCGGCCAGAAAGCCAGCATCAAGACAGTCGAGGAAATACCTTACCAGGAAATCACGCAATCAAGCGCCGGCGGCGGCGGCACCAACGCGATAACCTCGACGCAATTCAAAGACGTTGGTGTTACTATGGACGTCAAGGCGACCGTTACCGATGAGGGAAAGATTTTATTGACAGTAAGCCCGAGTCAAAGCGTGGCCACAGGAACGTCAATCGGCGGCGTCCCGGTTATAGATAAACGCGAGGTCGCCACGACATTGCTTATGGATGACGGCCAGGTGGCAGTGATGGGCGGATTAAGAAGACAGGATATACAAATCGAAAAAAATCAGGTGCCTTTACTGGGCGATTTGCCGCTCATCGGTTTTATCTTTTCGAATACCCACAAAGTGGTCCAGAATTCTGAGCTGCTTGTGATTTTATCTCCGCATATTCATAATGGCGAGTCAATCCCGGCGGAGGCAATGGCAAGATTTAACCAGATAAGAAACAGACACGTGCTTTCGCTGCCCGATGATGCAAATTCTCAATAACCGGCTCATATTTAAGGATTGGCGTTGCAACTTTTTGCTAATCCGGCAGGCGTTTTGGGTCGATAAAACAGAGGAAATGAGTTAATTAAACGGTGGGGGGCCGGGAATCCCTAAGGGATAAAAAGGAGAAATTGGAATGTTTGGGTTATTTAAGTCAGGCAAAAAATCAGGCAAACCAAAGATACTTATCGTTGATGACGAGCCGGATTACGTCGCGACAATCCAGCAGCACCTTGAATGGAGCAACTATCAGACGGCAGTGGCTGTCAACGGCCAGGAAGGGCTGGAAAAAGCAGCGAGCGAGCATCCCGACCTTATTCTCCTCGATACGAATATGCCCATTATGAACGGCCACGAGACACTCGAACATATGAGCAAAGACCCGCAGTTGAAAAACATACCGGTTATTATGGTAACCGCCGCCTGCGAGATGGACGATATTGCCACCGCTTCGTCTTTCGGCGTTGTTGATTACATTGCCAAGCCATTCGATTTTGCCGAACTGAAAGAGAAGATTGCCAACGCGCTTGCGGGCAAAAAAGCGCTTAGCGGCGTATAAAGGCGATTTCAAATTCACTATTTTTCAGTTTTGTGCCTGCTGCAGCTGCTGAGCTGGTTCGGATTCACAAGAGGATACTTTTATCGGCAGCAGGAAGTGCATTGTTGTTCCTTTGCCGAATTCGGATTCCACCCATATTTTCCCGCCGTGTTTTTCAACAATGTCTTTTGATATGGCAAGGCCCAGGCCTGTTCCGCCGGTCTTTCGGTTACCGCTGCCAAGCTGTTGAAATTGCTGGAACAGCTTGGGGAGGTCTTCCTGTTTCATTCCGCAGCCGGTGTCGATGACTGAGACGCGAATCGCGTTTTCTATTTTGCGGGTTGAGATTGTAATGCTGCCTTTATCGGTAAACTTCATGGCATTGCTCACGAGGTTTGTGAGCACCTGAATCATCTTATCGCTGTCAAAGATTACCTTGGGCAGGGTATTGTCTATTGCCAGTTGTAACTCCACGCCCTTTTTCTTTACTGTGCCTGCCATTGTGCTGTAAACGGTTTCGATGATGCTGTTAATATTGTTGTCCTGCATATTGAATTTGGCCCTGCCGGACTGGAGTTTCTGGAAATCCAGAACGTCATTGATGAGCCGGGCGAGGCGGTCTATATTGCGCTGGGCAATCTGCAATATCTCTTTTTGTTTGCTTTTAACTCGTCCTGCCGCTCCATCCATAATCAAAGCGATATCTTCCTTTATTATGGTTAGCGGTGTTCGCAACTCGTGGGAGACGGTGGAAATGAACTGTGATTTAAGGTCCATTGCTTCTTTGATTTTCTTGTCGGCCTCTTTGCGGTCGGTAATGTCACGAATAACGCCGATTGAACCAGTTACGCGGCCGTCGGGGTCTTTCAATACGCTCAGTGACACGTCAACTTCGATTACCTCTCCGTTCTTTTTTAGCATCTGCGTCTCAAGATGGTGCTGTATTCCTTTCTGCCTTATCTCGTGCGTTCTGATTTTATCCCACGCATCCGCTGGGTAAAGTGACTGGACGGACTTGAGATGCAGGTCATCTTTGGTCATTCCGAGCAGTTGCTCTGTGAACTTGTTCCAGGAAATAAGCTGTTCCTGTTCATCCGCCATCATAATTGCTACCGCGGAGTTCTCGAAAATTGTTCGATATCTCTCCTCGGCAATTTGCAGCGCACGTTCGGCCTGTCTGCGCTCTGTAACGTCCTCGTAGGCTCCCAGGACTCCGACGACGTTTCCTTCCGAATTGTGCAGAGGCACTTTATTTGTATCCACCCACGCCTGCTTGCCGTCCGCCTGGAGCTGCGGCTCGATGATATGATATTCATCCGTGTTGTTTTCCATAACGCGCTGGTCGCATTGCCTGTAACTCTCAGTTTCTTCTTTTCGCCACGGCATATCATAATCCGTTTTACCGATTACTCCTTCGGGCGAAGACAAACCGGCGTGCCTTGCGAAAACCGGATTACAGCCCAAGTAGGTCAAATTGCGGTCTTTCCAGAATATCGCCTGTGGAATACTGTTCATCACAAGCTGCAGCATCTGCTGTGATTCGTGCAGTTTTTCCGCTACTTTCTTTCGTTCGATGGCATAAAGGGCGGTTCTCACCAGCGATGTTTCCATTGCCGGGCCTTTGACAAGATAATCGGAAGCGCCGCTCTTTATCGCCTCAAGTCCCGTCTCTTCGTTCTCGAGGCCCGTGAGCACAACGATGGGTACATTGGAATTGACTTTGCAAACGCTTTGAACCGTATCGATGCCATTGCTGTCCGGAAGCCCCAGGTCTAACAGCAAAACGTCATACTGCTTGGTTTTGAGCAGATTCAGACCATCGGCTAGGCAGGGGGCGGATTCGACGGTGAACTTAGCGGGCTTGGTGCATTTGCCCAAAACACGCTTGACCAGTAGGACATCGATTTCGTCATCGTCTATCTGTAAGACCTTTATCTCGCCGTTCATAGTAAGTTCCGATAACTAATGCTGTTTTTAGATAGTGTCTGTATTTCCGCCGATACGGATATCGGCATATTTAAGGGTTGATTTCATAAGAAAAGGGCGTTTTAGCGGATGAAAAAACACGCTATGGGCCGATAATAACCGGCTGATTTGTGGTTTGGGAGGCAGGGGCTGTTATTTGGAT
The DNA here is from genome assembly GCA_003141275.1 of Phycisphaerales bacterium. Taxonomy (GTDB): domain Bacteria; phylum Planctomycetota; class Phycisphaerae; order Sedimentisphaerales; family Anaerobacaceae; genus Fen-1362. Next base: position 12,888 of record PLLM01000076.1, on the reverse strand, counting down.
TTGGCCTTTTTGCGTTGCGACATAAGATTAATGAATGTGCGGAAAAGGTATTGTGAATCGTGCGGGCCGGGTGAGGCCTCGGGGTGGTACTGCACACAGAAGGCCGAAAGGCGTTTGCAGCGGAACCCTTCGAGAGTGTTATCATTTAGGTTGATATGTGTCAGCTCGATGCCTTTGTTTTTGAGTGAGTTAATGTCAACGCAGAAGCCATGGTTCTGCGAAGTTATCTCAATCTGTTTTGTTTCGAGATTTTTTACCGGGTGGTTTGCGCCTCTGTGCCCGAATTTAAGTTTGTATGTTTTTCCGCCGAGCGCAAGACCAAGAATCTGATGGCCCAGGCATATTCCGAAGATGGGGACTTTTCCTAAAAGTTGTCGTGTGCTTTCGACCGCGTAAGTTACCGCAGCCGGGTCTCCGGGGCCGTTGCTCAGGAATACGCCGTCCGGCTTTCTTGCCAAAACGTCCTTTGCGGTCGTAAACGCGGGCACGACCTGGACATCGCAGCCGTGGCTGATAAGCAGTCGAAGTATGTTTTGCTTCATACCGAAATCATACGCGACCACTTTATATTTCAGTTTTGGTTTTTCGGTCGATGGCTTCAAAACATCGACTACAGGTTTATCCCACTTATATGGTTTCTTTGACGTGACGTCTTTTACTATGTCCCTGCCCACAAGTCCCGGGTATTCATCGAGCTTTTTTGCAAGCGATGAAATTTTCAATTCCGTTGAGGAGATAATGCCTCGCATCGCGCCTTGCGTGCGTATGTGCTTGACGAGTTTTCTGGTGTCGATACCCGCGAGGCCGACGACGTTATTGGCCTTGAGGTATTTACTTAATGACTGTTCGTTTCTCCAGTTGCTCGGGTATTCGCAGTTTTCTTTAACTATGAAGCCCGCCGCGTAAACCTTTTTGGACTCCGCGTCCAGACCGTTGGTTCCATAGTTGCCGATGAGCGGATACGTCATCGTGATTATCTGCTCATAATATGACGGGTCGGTCGTGATTTCCTGGTAGCCGGTCATACTTGTATTAAAGACCACCTCGCCGCATTTCTGCCCCTTTGCACCGAAGGATGTCCCTTCGAATACCGTTCCATCTTCAAGCAACAGAATTGCTTTCATTTTCCAAGCCCTCCTTTGCGGTGATGCAATTGAATGCATTTCACGTCGATTCGCCCTTTTTTCATCGCCTCGATTGCCTTAGCGACTGCTATTGCGCCTCTGATTGTCGTCACGTAGGGCACCTGTTTATCGAGTGCAGTTCTTCTTATCAAAAACGAATCGCTTACCGTCTGTTTGCCTATTGTTGTGTTGACGATGAGGTCAACTTTGCGGTTTATGATTGAGTCGAGTATGTTCGGTCTGCCCTCGCTTACTTTCAGCACAAACTCCGCCGGGACGTTGTTATTGATAAACGCGATGCATGTCCCTTTGGTTGCGGTGATTTTGAAGCCCATCTGCTGTAGTTTGCGGGCGGCTTCGACGGCTCTCGGTTTGTCGGCGTCCTTGACGCTGAATAGCACCGTCCCGCTGGTGGGTAGCGCGTTTCCAGCAGCTATCTGGCTCTTTGCGTATGCGATGCCCGCTTCGTCTGCTATTCCCATTACCTCTCCCGTTGAAAGCATTTCAGGCCCGAGGATGGTGTCAACGCCGGGGAATTTAAGGAATGGGAATACCGCTTCTTTAACCGAATAATGTTTTGGCCAGACCTCTTTGGTAAATCCAAGCTCATCGAGCGTCATCCCAGCCATTATTTTCGCCGCCAATTTTGCCAGAGGCACGCCGATGGCTTTGCTGACGAACGGCACGGTTCGCGACGCTCGCGGGTTTACCTCAAGCACATAAATCTCATTGTCTTTTATTGCATATTGTATGTTTATCAGGCCCAGGACTTTTAATTCCATCGCCAGCATCTTGGTCTGACGCATCACTTCGTTGATGGTTTCCTGGCTGAGAGATACCGGGGGCAGCGTGCAGGCGCTGTCGCCCGAATGTACCCCGGCTTCTTCTATGTGTTCCATTATTCCGCCGATGACCACGCGTTTGCCGTCGCATATCGCATCGACGTCCAGTTCAGTGGCGTCGTCTAAAAATTTATCTATTAAGACGGGATGTTCGCCCGAAACCTCGATGGCCCTTTCGACGCAGCTTTTCAATGCCTGCTCGTCGTAAACAACTTCCATCGCCCGGCCGCCTAATACAAACGAGGGCCGAATCAAAAGCGGATAACCCAGCTTGTCGGCGATTTTTACCGTCTCGTCGTAAGACATAGCGGTGCCTGACATCGGCTGGCGAAGCTGGAGTTTCTCAACGACCTTGTTGAAACGCTTGCGGTCTTCCGCCTTATCGATGCTGTCCGGGCTTGTCCCGATGATTTTGACACCCGCCTGCTCAAGCGGCACAGCCAATTTCAAAGGTGTCTGTCCGCCGAACTGAACAATCACGCCGTCCGGGTTTTCTTTTTCGACTATCGACATAATATCTTCGAACGTCAATGGCTCAAAATACAGCCGGTCGGAAGTGTCGTAATCGGTAGAGACCGTTTCGGGATTGCAGTTGACCATTATCGACTCAACGCCAATTTCTTTCAGCGCAAACGCCGCGTGAACACAGCAATAATCGAACTCGATGCCCTGGCCTATGCGGTTTGGCCCGCCGCCCAGGATGATAATCTTTCGCTTCTTGGTCGGGTTGGCTTCACATTCGCTTTCATAAGTCGAATACAGGTAGGGAGTCGTCGCTTCGAATTCCGCACCGCAGGTATCGACCCGCTTATAAACCGGGTTTACGCCTGCCTTCTGTCTGAGTTTACGGAATTCAAGTTCGCTCATTGCCGTCAGATGTGCCATATACTTATCTGCGAAACCGTATTCCTTTGCCTGCCGTATGAGTTCAGGAGTCAGCTTGGCGGAACCAAGAGATTTTATCTTCGCCTCAAGCTGCACAATATCTTTTATGTTGTTCAAAAACCACGGGTCTATTTTCGTGATTTTGAAAATTTCATCGATACTCACTTTTCTGCGAATCGCTTCTGCTACGTACCAGATTCTGTCCCAGTAGGGTACCCGCAGTTTTTCTTTAAGTTGCTGAAGCGAAATCGTTTTGTCGATAAATTTGTTGTCTAATGAATGACGGTCTATCTCCAGCGACCGCACCGCCTTGCCTAAGGCCTCTTTGAATGTTCTGCCTATGGCCATCGCCTCGCCAACCGATTTCATCTGCACCGTTAGCGTCGGGTCTGTCCCGCGGAATTTCTCGAACGTAAAGCGAGGCCACTTTACCACGCAATAATCAATCGTCGGCTCGAAGCACGCAGGCGTCTTTTTCGTAATGTCGTTTGGTATCTCGTCCAGCGTGTAGCCCACTGCCAAAAGCGATGCGATTTTCGCTATCGGGAAGCCCGTCGCTTTTGAGGCAAGGGCTGAGCTTCGCGACACACGCGGGTTCATTTCAATCACGTAAAGTTTGCCATTGTCCGGATTGACCGCGAACTGGATATTCGAGCCACCCGTCTCGACGCCTATCGCGCGGATAATCTTGATTGAGGCGTCGCGCATTATCTGGTATTCCTTGTCGGTCAGCGTTTGCGCAGGCGCGACTGTGATGCTGTCGCCCGTGTGTATGCCCATCGGGTCGAGGTTCTCAATGGGGCAGACGATGACGACGTTATCCTTGCGGTCTCTCATCACCTCAAGCTCGAATTCCTTCCACCCGATTACGGACTCTTCGATAAGGATTTCGTGTCTGGGGCTGAAATTCAGTCCCCATTCGACGCACTTGCGGTATTCTTCCTTGTTGTAGGCGATGTTGCCGCCCGTGCCGCCTAAGGTAAAGGATGGCCGGATAATCGCGGGCAACCCGATATCGTCGAGCAGCGCCTCCGCCTCCTGCCAGTTGTGGACGTAGCCGCTTTTGGGCACATCAAGACCACAATCCTGAATTGTCTTTTTAAAGAGGTTTCTGTCTTCCGCCCGTTTGATGCTCGCCAAATCCGCGCCAAGCATCTTGACGCTATATTTTTTCAAAATGCCGCGTTCCGCCAGAGCGACTGCCGTATTAAGTCCAGTTTGTCCGCCGAGCGTAGGCAGCAAACTATCGGGTCTTTCAAGCTGGATGATTTTCTCGACGATTTCCGGCGTTATCGGCTCAATATATGTCCGGTCGGCAAAATCAGGGTCGGTCATTATCGTTGCGGGGTTGCTGTTGACCAGAATGACCTTGTAACCCTCACGCCGAAGCACCTTGCACGCCTGTGCGCCGGAGTAATCAAATTCGCACCCTTGTCCTATGACTATCGGCCCTGAGCCGATGATTAGTATTTTGTGTATGTCTTTACGTTTCGGCACCGCAGTTTCCCTGTCGTTGGTTCGGATAAACAAAAGGTATTGGTGCAGTTTTTTACAGCAAAAATTGCTCCTTGTCAAGCAATTATCCTTAAAGACATAACCACAGATTTCACAGAGTTGCACTGATTTATTTTAGACGCAGATTAACGCAAAATAACGCTGTTTCTTAGACACGGATTTACACAGGATTGACACTGTTTTTGTTTAATCGTAAAACTTCGTGGTTCTTCGTGTGCTTCGTGTTGAAAAAATATTGCTTTTCTGATCGGTTTAACGATATACTGTTACTTTAAGGCTGGAAGAAATGGTTTTTGTCTTGTAAAGGAAATAAGTATAGCGTCCCCAGATTTCAAGATGTTAAAAGAGAGGTTAGGTAATATTAAAATGTTACTGAAAGCCGCTTAAGAGGGAAGTAAAAGAAGGTTTTTTTATATAAAATAAAACCCCCACATAAAAAGTGGGGGGGAACATTAACAATAGCTCGATTTAATTAATTGGAGATATCATCTCCCAAAACGTACTCTCTAGAAAACTTTTTATCCACCAGCCGGAACGTTTTCGCCATTCGCCCTTCTGTCGGCACGATCGGCTGCCTTATCGGCTTTGGAATCCCAATCCATTCCCACGCCGACTTTGCCGGTGTCCGGGTTCTGGTTGGTTACGGTTGTTACGTAACCATGTTGCCAACCACCACCTGATGTACGAGAATCGTTACCTGTAGAAGACTTTGACATAACACACTCCTTACTGCCACTTACGTGGCTGAAAAAACTCTTGCCTAAACGTTAGGCACCGGTTGATTACTTACGTTTCATCAACTTTAATTCCTACTATCTTTTAGGTCATTTGTTCGTATTAATTTACATATTAAAAAATATTTTATTTTGTTGCATTCTCAATAAAAAACACAAGGCTCGAGTCCTGTGTTTTGCTTTCATCTAAGAAGGAAGGTTTATTTTGTTTTTTTCCGGATGATTAGTGCTCCGAGAAGCAATGAAGCTATCGTGCATGGCTCTGGCGTTTCCAAAGAAAACGTGAAATTGCAGTGGTAATCTGTCCAAAGTTCGCTTGAACTGTCTAAATTGAAATTATTTACTTTCAAATTGATACTGGAAATTTCTACATTCTGTAGGTTGGGAAAATTATTCTCCCAAATAGTTCCAGAAAATTTCACTTGGCTATCCGCTGTACTTCCAAATTTCAATAATACGTACCCTTTTGTATCATCTTTTAAATAGCTTAAAAAGCTATTAAAGCCGGGGTCTGTCGGGAAAACTGTGAAATTATCACCTATGCTTGAGTTGTCGAGTAACACGTTGAAAATATCATCAGAATAGTCAGAATAGTTGCTGCCTTGCCTAATACTGGCATCGAAAATTACCGACGGTATAATTTTGTTTATGCTTCCATTAAAAACAACGTCAACAGAGGCAACTGGACCAGCCACGCAAATAGATGGCGCTGATAAAATCAATATACACAACAGAAGCCAGCAGATTCTTATATTCATCTTTCCTCTCTTTCGTGCCTTTTGCCCCCAGCCAAAGGTGAATTGATTATATAGGGGAAAGGGACAGTTTGTCAAGAAAAAACATTGTCCGATAAAAAAACCTATGTGGCCCTTCTTGTTTTTGTGGCTTCGTGGTTAAATCCCCGTTTTTACGCTAAAAACAGCGTTTTGCCTATTTGCATCGTGGTTTTCGTCGTCTAATGACCTAACCATCTGTCGATTGCTGTTGCGGCGGCCCTGCCGCTGTCAATTGCCCGTACGACAAGTGAAGCCCCATTGATTGTATCCCCCGCGGCGAATATCCATGGCTGGCTTGTCTGGAAATTCTTTACCGCGATGTTGCCACGCGGGTCCAGCTCCAGCCCAAGCTCGGTAATCAACCCATCGTGGACAACGTGAACGAATCCCATTGCAAGCAGCACAATGTCGGCGTCCAGGACGACCTCTGTGCCGGGTATTTCTTTTACCTTCCAGTTATTGTCCTGTTGTATCCATTCCACTTTGCAGCAGTAAATTTTACTTACCCTGGTTTCCGTTCCCGTAAGCCGGGTGGTCATTACGCTCCAAAGCCGTTCGCAGCCCTCCTGATGAGAGGAGCTTGTCCGCATTATTCTCGGCCAGTTGGGCCAGGGCGTGTCATCCGGTCTGTCGATTGGCGGCTTGGGCAGAATCTCTAATTGAACTATCTGCTTTGCCCCTTGCCGGCGAGCCGTACCAACACAGTCGCTGCCGGTATCTCCGCCTCCTATTACCACGACCTTTTTGTCTTTTGCGTTAACTATTCGATTGTCGATTGCCTCGCCTGCGCAAATCTTGTTCTGTGCCGTCAGGTAATCCATCGCGAAGATGACATTTTCATAACCTCTTCCCTGCACCGGCAAATCTCTCGGCTCGCCCGCGCCCATTGTCAGGCAAATACAGTCGAATTGTTTGCGCAGGTAGTGAGCCGATATGTCTTTTCCGACGGCTGTATCGGTCTGGAACCGCACGCCCTCAGCCGACAACTGGTCCAGCCGGCGGTCTATTATGGATTTGCCCAGCTTGAAGTCGGGGATGCCGTATCGCAGCATTCCGCCGATTTTCTGGTCCTTTTCAAAGACCACAACATCGTGTCCTGCCCGCGCAAGCTGCTGCGCCGTCGCTAACCCGGCGGGACCTGAGCCGATTATGCCGACGCGCTTCCCCGTCTTTTTGGCAGCCGGTATCGGCTTTATCCAGCCCTCAGCGAAGCCGCGTTCGACTATTTGAAACTCGATATGCCTGATGAACACCGGCTGGTCGCTTATTGCAAGTGTGCACGCCGTCTCGCAGGGAGCCGGACAGACACGACCGGTTATTTCAGGGAAATTGTTTGTCAAATGAAGCAGGTCGCACGCCTCGCGCCAGTTTCCCTGGTAAATCAGCTCGCTGAAATCGGGTATGTTATTGTGAAGCGGGCATCCCGCGCCGTGACAAAACGGTATGCCGCAGTCCATACATCGTGCCGCCTGCTGCTGAATCTGCTCAGGCGTCAGGGGCAACTCAAGTTCTTTAAAATCATGTATCCGCTCTTCGACCGGGCGATAGCCCGTCGGTTGGCGGTTGTATTTCATAAACCCTTTTATCTCACCCATAGAACACCTCCTCCGTGGCAGGCGTCGTGTCTGTGTCTCGCTGCTCCGCCGCTCGCATCTTCTCCAGCGCCTTGCGATAATCGAACGGGACGACCTTTACGAATTTGCCTACCATATCCTGCCAGTTGCTGAGGATTTGGTGTGCCCTGGCGCTGCCTGTCCAGTCAAAGTGTTTCTGGACGAGGTCTTTGAGTATTTGTACGTCTTCTTTCTGCCAGACGTTTTCAAGCTCGACCATATCGAGGTTGCAAAGCGTATCGAAGTTGCTTGTTTCATCGAGGACATACGCGATGCCTCCGCTCATTCCCGCGGCGAAATTGCAGCCCGTTTTTCCGAGCACAACGATTGTTCCTCCCGTCATATATTCGCAGCAGTGGTCTCCGACGCCCTCGACTACCGCCGTCGCGCCGCTGTTGCGCACCCCGAATCGCTCGCCCGCCATACCGTTGATAAGCATTTCGCCGCTGGTAGCGCCGTAAAGAATCGTGTTTCCCGCAATGATGTTTTCGTGAGCCGCAAACGGTGCGCCTGCGGGCGTGACGACGACGATTCTGCCGCCGCTGAGGCCTTTGCCGAGGTAATCGTTACTCTCGCCTGTGAGCTTAAAAGTAACGCCCGGCGACAGGAACGCACCAAAGCTTTGCCCCGCCGAACCATTAAAAAGCACCGCAAGTGTATTATCGGGTAGCCCTTCGGGTCCGTTTTGGGACAGGATGCGGTTGCTCAATATCGCGCCCACTGTCCTGTTGAGATTGCGAATGTTCATTTCGATAACGGTGTATTTTTTGTTTTCGATTGCCGGTTTGGCTTTTTCGATAATCTGCCAGTCGAGATGGTCTGCCAGTTTATCCGGCTGGCTGACAATTTGTCGGATTGCTCTGCCGTCAGAGACATCCGGTTTATGGAAAATCGCCGAAAAGTCCAGTCCCTTTGCTTTCCAGTGTTCGATGGCCTTGTGGGTCCCAAGCAGGTCCACACGACCAATCATATCCTCGAATTTTTTGAAACCCAGCCGCGACATAATCTGCCGCACTTCCTCGGCCACAAAAAACATATATCTTTCAAGGTATTCCGGCTTGCCCGCGAAACGTTTTCGTAATTCCGGGTCCTGGGTCGCTATCCCGAATGGACAGGCCCCCTCGTGGCATTTGCGAAGCAGCGTGCAGCCCAGCGTAACAAGCGCTGCCGTTCCAAAGCCGAAACGCTCCGCGCCCAGTAACGCGCCAATGACAATGTCTCGCCCGGTTTTCATTTGCCCGTCCGCCTGCACCCTGATTCGGTCGCGCAATCGGTTCATCACGAGGACCTGCTGTGTTTCCGCAAGGCCAAGCTCCCACGGGATGCCTGCGTGTTTTATTGAAGATAATGGGCTTGCTCCTGTTCCTCCGTCGTGTCCGCTGATGAGCACCTCGTCGGCGTTTGCCTTCGCGACGCCCGCGGCGATTGTCCCCACGCCGACTTCGGCGACTAATTTTACCGATACCCGCACGCCGGGGTTGCTGCATTTGAGGTCGTAAATAAGCTGTGCCAAATCCTCAATCGAGTAAATATCGTGATGAGGGGGCGGCGATATCAGCGTAACCCCGACAGTGGAATACCGCAGCCGGGCGATTTCCTCGGTAACTTTATGCCCCGGCAATTGCCCGCCCTCGCCCGGTTTTGCCCCCTGCGCTATTTTTATCTGCAATTCCTTCGCGTGCGCAAGGTAATTTATTGTTACGCCGAATCTTCCGCTTGCCACCTGTTTAATCGCGCAGTTTTTCGAATCGCCGTTTGACTCGGGCGTGTATCGCGCCGGGTCTTCGCCGCCTTCGCCCGTATTGCTCATCGCGCCGATGCGGTTCATCGCTATCGCCACACATTCGTGGGTTTCTTTACTTATCGAACCGTGGCTCATTGCGCCGGTGCAGAATCTTTTCACGATTTCACCTGCCGGCTCGACTTCCTCAATCGGCACCGATTTTCCCGGCTCAAACTCGAATAGTCCTCTCAGCGTGCACAATTTCTCCGACTGTTCGTTTACTGCCTCGGCGAATTTTTCGTATGCCTTTGGGTCGTTTCTCCTTACAGCAAGCTGCAGGTTTGTTACTGTTGTCGGGTTCCATGTATGCCTTTCGCCGGTATGTCTTAGGCGGTATTCTCCGCCAAACTCCAATACAGGCGTCCCGGCGGTACGCGGCTCAAAAGCCGCATTGTGACGGGACAGCGCCTCCTGGGCAATCTCATCCAGTCCTATCCCTGCGATTCGAGAGCTTGTCCCTGTGAGATATTTATCTATAACGTCTCGGTTCAGCCCGATTGCCTCGAACAACTGGGCACCTGTGTAGCTGCGAAGCGTCGATATTCCCATCTTGCTCATTACCTTGAGAATACCTTTTTTGACCGCGGCGATGTAATTGTCCGCAATCTGTGTCGGCTCCATTTTTGCCGGCAGATGTCCCTGCCTCTGCATCTCGAACAACGTCTCAAACGCCAGGTAAGGATTGACCGCATTTGCGCCGTAACCGCATAACAGGCAAAAATGCATTACCTCTCTCGGCTCGCCTGTCTCGATAATAAGCCCCGCTTTGCCTCGCAGTCCCCGGCCAAGCAATCCGTGATGCACCGCCCCGGTCGCGAGAAGCGACGGTATCGCCGCCTTGTCCTGCGAGATGTTACGGTCGCTTATGATTATCAGCGATGCCCCATTGCGAATCGCCTGCTCGGCTGCGTCCACAAGCCCATCGAGCGCCTTTCGCAAGCTCTCGCCGGCATTTACCTCATTCGCGTCAAATACGGCGTTTATGGTCGCGACGTGGAAATCCTCTCTTTTTACCGCCCGCAAGCGGTCGATGTCCTCGTTGGTAAGAATTGGATGCGGCAGTTTCAACTGCCGGCAGTGTTCGGGACTTTCTTCCAGAAAGTTTTTCTTACTGCCCACAAACGACATCAAGCTCATCACAAGCCCTTCGCGCAGGGGGTCTATCGCCGGGTTCGTTACCTGCGCGAATAGCTGCTTGAAATAGTCGAACAGAAGTTTCGGTCTATCGGAAAGCACCGCCAGCGGTGTGTCGTTACCCATCGAGCCGACCGGCTCCTGCCCGTTGACCGCCATCGGAGTCAAAATCATCTTCAGTTCTTCGCTGGTATAGCCGAACGCCCGCATCTTTCGTATTGTTTGCTCCGGGTCGCTGCTGATAAGCTCAGGCGTATCGAACAACCCTCGCAATTCAATACGATTTTCCTCAAGCCACCGCCGGTAAGGTCTGCGGCGCGCGATTTTGCTCTTTATTTCGTTGTCGGTGATTATCCGGCCTTCGACCGTATCGACTAAGAACATATTGCCCGGTCGCAGTCGGCCTTTCCTTATTATCTTTTCCGGCGGGAACTCTACCACGCCCGCTTCGCTTGCTATCACCGCCAGGCCGTCGGTTGTAACTAAATACCTGCACGGTCTTAGCCCGTTGCGGTCGAGAGTGCCTCCTATGAATCTGCCGTCGGTAAAGACCATTGCCGCAGGGCCATCCCATGGCTCCATTATCGAGGAGTGATATTCGTAGAACGCCCGTTTGTCGGTGCTGATGTGATATTTGGGCCCGAACGCCTCCGGTATCATCATCATCATAGCGTGCGGCATACTTCGCCCGGCACGCACCAGAAGCTCCAGCGCCGCGTCAAAACACCCGGAATCGCTCGTATCCTCAGGGAGAACAGGTAGCAGGTCGTCTATTTTGTCGCCAAATACCTCACTGGCCATTGTCGTTTCGCGGGCGCGCATATAATTGCGATTTCCGCTGAGCGTATTGATTTCGCCGTTGTGCGCTATGCAGCGAAACGGCTGCGCCAATCGCCAGTTCGGGAATGTATTAGTGCTGTATCGCTGGTGAACTATCGCAAGGGCGGATTTGACGCGTTTGTCGGCGAGGTCCGGGTAATACGCGAACAACTGCCTCGCCATAAACATACCCTTGTAACAAATCGTTTTGCAGGATAGCGAAGTAACGTAAAAATCTTCACCGTTTTTGCCTAATTTTTCTCGCACAAGTCGTTCGGCTCGACGTCTGGCCATATATAGCCGGCGCTCAAACAGGTCGCTCTGCAAATCTACTCCGTAAACGAATATCTGTCGTATCGAGGGTTCCGCGGCAAGCGCGATTTCACCAAGGCAGTCGTTGGCAGTAGGGACATCACGCCAGCCAATTACCTTCATACAGTTGTGGCAGAGGGCTGATTCGAGAATCTGGTCGCATTGTTTGCGGATTTCGGCGTTTTTTGAACCGAAGACCATCCCCACCGCGTAGAATGTCCGCTCAGGCAAAGTAAACCTAAGCCGGGAGCATTCTTCTTCGAAAAACTCGTGCGGAATCTGAAACAAAATCCCGGCCCCGTCGCCGGTCATCTCATCTGCGCCTGCTGCGCCGCGGTGGTGGAGGTTCAGCAGTATTTCCTTGCCGTATTCGAGTATCGAATGGTCTTTTTCGCCGGCTATGTTTACAACCGCGCCGATACCGCAGGCATCGTGCTCCCGCCGAATCTCATACAGACCTTCATCTTGTTGTCGCGTCATCCCCATAACCATTTTCCGTTTTACCGGGTATTCCCTCGTTAGTTAAACCTTCTCGTAAGTGGTTCCTGCACATATTATTATACGTCCGGTGAGATTGCAAATCTTCTCTATTCGGGTAATATGGTCCATAAGGAATATTGATATTGCTTGCAGAATATCTTATGCTGGGATACCTAAAAATGGGGCGAGGCCCGACTCGTTTGGCCGACCGAAGGTCAGTTACATGAGCGGGCCTCACCCGCAACCCAATGCCCACTGCACGACCATTCGTACAGCTTCGCCCTAATTAAATGTTGTTTGGACGCCTTTTGTTGCTCTGCATATTAGCGTCTAAACCAAACAACAAACCACGATTGTTTTACGCATCGTAATACAGATGGAACTCATGCGGATGCGGTCTCAATGCTATCTCGTCTATTTCCTTTTCCCGTTTCCACTGAATCCACGTCTCAATCAGGTCTTCGGTAAAGACATCGCCCTCAGTCAGGAATTTATGGTCCTTCTCGAGCGCATTCATCGCTTCTTCGAGTGAGCCGGGTGCCTTTTTGGTCTTTGCCAGCTCTGCTTTGGAAAGCTCATACACGTCAACGTCCATTGGCTTACCCGGGTCCATCTTCTTTTTGATTCCATCGTTGGCTGCCATAAGCATCGCGGCGAAAGTGAGGTAGCCGTTACAGCTCGGGTCCGGGCAGCGGAACTCAACGCGTTTTGACTTCGGATTCGGTGAGTACATCGGGATACGGCAGGCGGCTGACCTGTTGCGTGCCGACATACAAAGATTTACCGGCGCCTCAAAGCCCGGAACGAGCCGACGGTATGAGTTCGTCGTCGGCGCTGCGAAAGCCAGGATGGCCGGAGCATGAGCGATAAG